>DGZL01000066.1:0-19758 GCA_002398515.1 Firmicutes bacterium UBA4981 | reverse complement strand
GAGAGAACAACGGTCTCATGAACGCATACTTAGTCCATGGGCGTAGCAAACATGCCGGGCAAATTGCTATGGCTCCGGGGTTATCCCCGGAGCCATAAGTATCCCTAAGTGTTGTATGTCACCTATGCCCCCAGTATGGATTTAAGATCCTCATCCGGCGTGGTAATAGGCATAATGCCGAATTTCTCTACGAGAACCTCGAGCACCTGAGGAGTGATGAACGCAGGTAAAGTGGGTCCGAGCCGTATGTTCTTGATACCTAAGTACAGGAGGGACAAGAGTATTGCTACAGCTTTCTGCTCATACCAAGACAAAATCAGTGAAAGAGGTAAACTGTTCACGTCAGTTCCCAGTTTCTCCGCAAGAGAGACAGCCAACTGCACTGCGGAAAAGGCGTCGTTACACTGGCCGACATCGAGAAGTCTCGGGATACCGTCAATTTCACCGAAATCAAGTTTATTGAACCTGTACTTCCCACAAGCAAGTGTCAGGATAACACAATCGTTGGGAACTGCTTTCGCAAGTTCAGTGTAGTAATTGCGTCCGGATCTTGCGCCGTCACAACCACCTATTAGGAACACATGGCGAATCTTGCCTTCCTTGACAAGGTCGAGGACTTTGTCTTGAGCTCCCAGAAGTGACGCACGGCCAAACCCCACAAGAATCGTTTTCTCAGGCTCATCCTGGGAAAACCCTTCTTCTGCCAAAGAGGCTTCAATTACAGGAGTAAAGTCCTTGTCTGTGATGTGACGCACACCGGGCCATGCCGCAAGTCCGGTTGTAAATATTCTGTCCTTGTAAGCGTCCTTGGGTTTCTGGATGCAATTAGTCGTCATTAGAATTGCGCCTGGGAATTTCTCGAATTCCTCTCTCTGGTTCTGCCATGCACTGCCGTAATTACCGACAAGATGCTTATACTTCTTAAGTTTCGGATATCCATGGGCAGGCAGCATTTCTCCATGAGTGTATACGCTTATTCCCTTGCCTTCTATCTGTTTGAGTAGCTCTTCCAAATCCTTGAGGTCGTGTCCTGATATGAGTATAGCTTTGCCGGAAATAGGGGTAATCCTGACCGGAGTAGGTGTAGGATCTCCGTATGCATCGGTATTTGCCTTATCCAGGAGCGCCATAGCACGTATGTTGAGTGCTCCCGTGCTAAGAGCCGTTTTCAACAACTCATCCATTGACGGGTCACGCAATGTGAGGAAATCCAGAACTTCATGGAAATCACCATATACTTTTTCGTCTCGCACTCCCAGTATCTGAGCGTGGTCTACATAAGCTGCAGCTCCCTTAAGGCTGAACAGGATAAGATCACGGACTGCGGCTCTATCCTCTCCCAAAGTCTCAACAAGGCCGCGCCACTCGTCGGTGACTCTTTTCCCTTCCTCGATGAGCTTGGAAAGCTCGCCTTCCCCTTCCCATTCAGCAGGGCCTTTCAGGGACTCAGGAGTCTTGCCTCGAGCCATACATGCGTCCTCATAGAGTCTCCTGGCTTTGTTCTTTAAGTCTGATCCTTTCTGAATAAGCCCGGCAAGTCGCGAGGGATCAAAGTTGACATTTGTTACGGTGGTAAAAAGAGCTTCTATCACGAATTCATCAACCTCTTGATCTCTTGCACCGAGTTTGCAGGCCTTCGTCGCGTACATTGATACTCCTTTTGCTACGTGAATTAGGAGATCCTGAAGCACTGCAGTGTTTTCATCTTTACCACAGACACCTGCAATAGTGCACCCTGTTCCTTTTGCGCGCTGTTCACATTGATAGCAAAACATCTTTTCGCCTCCTTATTTATGTCATTGCCGTATCAGTTTGATGCAACATCGGTAAACACCGAAGTAGCAAGATAGACGCAGATAGAATCATAGCTATCCCGTCGCATAAGAGACAATTCAGCCGGCCTGGGCATCTAAGCAGGATTTGCAGCTTCACCTTCCGTATCCAGGTTATCCTTCCAAGGTGCATTCTCTTCCAGGCGGGACTTGGTTTTCAGGCGGGACTTAGCTTCCAAAAGATCAGCCAGAGTAGTGTTTTCAGCAATACGATCGACACTATTCTGAGCCTTGAGCCATAACAGATTAAGAGGGCATTCTCGTTTTCGTTCACATGGATATTCGGCGGCCACACATGGTTTGATGATAAGAGGCTCGCCTCCGACTTCCACTACGTCACTTACAGTAATTTCATGAGGATCCGCCACCAGTCTAACTCCGCCTTTGCATCCCCTGGCAGAATCCACCCAACCTTTTTTTGTCAGGAGGGCCATTAGCTGCGGCATATATTTCGGCGATATCCCTTGCCTCTCAGCTACATCCCTAGATACTACATAGTCATCGGTGCTGTTCATTGCTAAGTCCATAAGAGTCAAGAGAAGATACTCCAACTTGTTGGTGACCATTACATCGACTCCTTATATATTACTAACGGCCCTAGTTATATTTAACTACAGCCTTTTACGTTTGTCAACCCCCATTGCAAAAGAAAATTTATTTCGGATATCGCCCAACCGAGGCTCGCCTGAAAGCTCACCTGGCCAGAGGTTTACAGCGCCTGCCTCCTGTTTGACGCCTGCCTGTCACTTTGCCCCCATTGCCTCAAGCCCGCTTGCGATGAATTCCTGAGTGCCGGCGTCCCACGTGGCATGTATCTTGAGCCTAAAGGATGCATCTTTCTCACTGGCCCCAACTGTTGAAATTTCTTTATAGCCGGTGTAATCCCCGACATCCAAAGCCCCGGACTCATCAACATCCAGCCAGCCGAAAACATAGAGTGGATACGCCTGAGGGACATCGTAAATGGCAAATCCTCTATCAGATCCCGGGGCGACAACAGCGCTTACAGGCTCAAGTTGCTCATCCAGCACCACTAGCTGAGCCTTGTCTAGAGTGGCCTGGGTTACAGCAGCGTAGGCATTGATGAATCCGTACCCTTGCCACGTGTCCCACACCTGCCCGTTGCCCGGTCTGATTGCTGTTTCTTGTAGGATTCTCCTGACTTCGTCCGGTGTGAGAAATGGATCTTCCGCCAACATGAGGCCGACTACGCCTGCGACATGAGGGCAAGCCATTGACGTTCCGTTTGCAAACTCATAACCTAATACCCCTGTGCGACTGTTGTAATTGGTGCTATAAACACCAACTCCGGGGGCTATTAAATCTAACTCGTCGCCGCCGTTTGAGAAGTCTGCCACTATGAAGGGATTCCACTCATCAGCAGCCCCGACTGCTATCACCTCGGAATATGATGCTGGATAGCACACTGGGCCTCTATAGTCATTACCCGAGGCTGCGGCAACAACGACGTCATTGTTATAGGCGTGCCTAACAGCGTCTTGGAGTGCAGGAGAAAATGCGGAACTACCCAGACTCAGGTTAATGACGTCCGCGCCATTATCTACCGCCCATATGATACCTGATGCCACATCAGCTATTGTACCTTCACCAGTGGTCCCGAGGACACGGATAGGCATAATCCCGACGTTCCAGTCGACTCCGGCGACGCCGATTCTATTATTGGTGAGAGCGCCTATAGTCCCGGCGACGTGAGTGCCATGGCTGGCAACGCTATAACGCTTTTCATCTTCGGAAGGCGCACCCAGGTCAAACGGGTCATAGTCATTATCGACATAATCACGAGGAGAGACTAGGTTCTGTAGACTAGGAAGATCCAGGTGACCATACCTTATCCCTGTATCAACTACAGCTATGGTAACCCCACTGCTACCTGTGGTTTTCTCCCATGCAGCAGGAAGGTTCATTAGTTGGAGCCACCACTTTTGGTCTGACACATAATACTCATCATTGGGAACCCTGGCTGCATACACAATACTATTTGGCTCCACACTTCTAACCATGGGGGACTCCCTCAGCTTCGCCATGAAATCGTCGAGAGACTCTCCTTCCGGCACCGTGATGATGACCCTGTTGATGATATCCCTGACTTTATACTCCCGGGCATTGACATCCCTCATTAGCGTGCTGACACTTGCGGTCCTGACGTCTCCTGCGAGTTCTACAATTACGCTGTCAGGTTCCTTGAACATATCGGGTTCCGCCCAAGCTCTGTGTGCGGAAATCGAGTATGAGGCAGTCTGTCCGTATGATTCATTATATCCATAGTCGACCCATCCTTTTACCAGGACAGACCCTTCACCGCCAGAGGACTTCGGCACCAGTTCAAAATTCCAGATGTAACTGGATCCGCCGGTGACGCTTTCATATTTCGACTGTACTTCATAGCCGTCTTTGGATACCGTGATCCTTACAGTACTATCATAGGTAGTTACTCCATTTAGCTGATAGTAACCGGCTTGGTTTGTATAAGCGGTAAAGTTGTAATCGTCATTTATGCTTACAGTTGCACCGCTAATACCAAGCCCATCTACGGTAGAAGTAACCCTACCTGTGACATTGAACGTCTTAATCCCGTTGGAATTGCCTCCGCCTCCGAAGCAACCGGATAGAGACAAAATGATTGAGAGCGCTAAGATCAAAATTGCTACTCTCTTTAACACGATTAGTTCCTCCCCTACTCCGACTATTACTGAAGGCCTACCCTAAGGTCTATTAATGTCTATTATGCACGCGCTGAGAAATGCTCCCAAAAAATACAATAACGCTCTCAAAGAGGTTAAACAGCATGGTATTGGAATTGAAGGAGATTCATGTGGTTCACTTTATCACACGCTATGAGCAATAGCTATATAGCTCCAAAATATTCCCAAAAACCCGAAGTACGCCTGAAAGGGTTAACCGGACCTGTCATGGCAATACTATAATTGTCCGAGTTGAACATTGGTCTATTTGCTAATCACAGGCGCGAAGCGAATGCATAGAGACAGAAAGCGGAGCGCGTCAAGAGTATGGTTCTGCAAGATATGAGAAATTCCAGTATCAGCATAAAGGAGGAATTGCCATGCGCGTCGATGACGATAAGTACCTAGCCTTGAAGGTGCATTCATCAATCATAGACGACCCCGGCCTCCGGCCCTATGGAATTAAGGTTTCGTCCAGTAAAGGGGTTGTACGTCTCCAGGGGATAGTTGACGTGTTCGCGGAGAAAATGAGGGCTGAAGATATCGCCGCCGGTGTCAGTGGGGTAACTCGCATCGAGAATAACCTGACAGTATCTACTGACGGCCGCATAACCGATGACAACATAAATTTCGAAATCGCTGAGGAACTTAGATTGGCGCCTAATGTAGACATCAGCAAAGTCTATGGAGACAGCAAGAAAGGAGTTGTCCACCTCTATGGAGACGTGGATAGCCCTGACGAGGCTAAGGCAGCTATATGGGCTGCAGCAAAAGCCAGAGGGGTCAAGGATATCGTATGCCACATCGCCGGTACGCACGACATGGACATCACAGGCAGAACCATCCCTACCCCTGTTGAGTTCACAGTTCCGGAACAGGCAGCCAGAGAGCTCATGGATGCTCTTGGCGAATACGAGGCTTCGCTCCCCCGCCCCATTCGCGTATCTGTCAAGGACGGTACGATAGTAATGGAAGGCGAAGTCGCAACCTTAGAGCAGAAAAGCGCTATAGAAAAAAAGGCCCGCCTCATTATCGAGGATTACGGCAGACAGGTGACAGGTATCGACAACAGAATCATCTTGGACACACGTTAGCCGGCTTCTGAAGTCTGCCTCCTCGGAGGCCTTCTATTAATCCTTTACCAGGCCCCCGTGATATTGAAGTTCATATACCTTCGTCTCTCCGCGCAGCATCCACTCCCGGCCTGAGAACTGTGAAATGTCACCGTCATTGAGGTCTATGTAAGTTATGTCACCTGCTGAATACTGGTACCCACCTAAGAAACGTCCCTCTTCGTACAATGCGGAAAGAGCCTTTCGTAGAATCTCACCTGCCTGAGCCTGATCCATTTGATCCGGGTCCAGAATACGTCCATAGTAGTTCATTGCCCAAACAGGCTTACTATCGTAGTAGACCACTTCTTGGCCGATGAAATCTGACCCTCCGAAGTAGCTGTCAAGATAGGAAAACGGACCGGAATGATATTGGAGGTCACAAGATGCAAGGCGGTAAGAAAGGCTCCTAGGCCCTTCCCCGATATAGGTCGCCGCTTTAGCCTGCACCACGAAGTCTGTAAGGTCCTCTAAAGAAAGTTCGCTCACCTTTCGTCGTCCCTCCGCCCCGTGTGGACGGCAAGCTCAAACCCAATCACAAATTACCGTCCTTCGAGATTGATCTTAACACTTCAATTCAATATGAAGTGTAGATCTCCTGCAATCCAACTACGCAAGAGAAGTGTACTTGCTTTTGGATGGCACATGATAGAGCTTATGTGCCTTTCCCTTGCCACCTGATACAGCTTGTCGTGTCTTTACGAGACGAAACACTGAGTCCTTATGTCTGGTATATCCTGACTCGCATGCTCAGGCAATTCGGCCCTCATGTCAAAACTGCCGGTTTTGGCGCGCTTATTACCTAATGAAGCCGGCATCTGTCGCCTCATGCTTGACAATTCTCTAAGAAAAATACAAGAGAGCTGAAGGAATTTGAAGTAATGTACGGAATTCTGAATATTACGAACACACCCCGCGGTTGGGTCAGAAACTGAGATGGAGGGATTGCCATGGTGGAGATCTTCAGAGGGAAGCGCGGAAGAGGACTCATCATCGTGGGACTTATCGCCGGTCTTGTCCTGGTGACAGGGATTGGTAATGCAGCAACGGAGTATCGGATTAACGTTGCTACTGCAACTACCGGAGGTGTCTACTACCCACTGGGCAATGCGTTCGCACAGGTATGGACCAAGAACCTATCCGGGGTTCGAGCCTCAGCACAAGCGACAGCAGGAACTCCCCAAAACATCCAGTTGATGGGCACAAAGGAGGCGCATATAGCATTCGGGCAGAACGGAGTGTGTTATTGCGCTTACTATGGAACCATGCAGTATGACGGTAATCCACAGAAGTTCATCAGGGGAATGACTTACCTGTATCCCAATGTCATGCACTTCGTTGCCAGAAAAGGGTCTGGAGTCAAATCCATCGCAGACCTCAAAGGCAAGAAGTTCGTGCCCGGAGCCGTGGCGAGTGCAACTGAAATCAACGGGCGTGAAATCCTGAGCGTCTATGGCCTTAACTACATGAAGGACAAGGGCGAAGTCAACGTAAAGGCAGACTTCGTCGGTTACAACGAGGCTGCAGACTTGATAAAGAACAATCAGACTGATGTCTCGCTTATTGCAGGAGGGATCCCGACAGCGGCTGTCATGGATATGTTTGCGTCTGCTCACGTAGAGCTCATGAACATCGAAGAGGGCAAAATAAAAGAGCTGCAAGAAGAATACCCATGGTATTTCCCTATTATCGTTCCTAAGGGAACCTATCCCGGTCAGAATGAAGACGTCCTTACTGTAGCAGTAGCGAATATCCTCGTGTGCACAGACGATCTTCCCGACGACCTTGTCTACACCCTTGTTAAGACTCTCTACGACAAGCACGATGACCTGGTGGCAGCCCATATGGCAGCAAAGGACATGAAAATAGGGGACGGGATGAAAGGCATGATCATCCCTATCCATCCTGGAGCAGCTAAGTTCTTTGAGGAGAACGGGGTTGAGATTCCCGATGTAGGAATGTAAGGGAGCAATGACAAATGAAAGAACACGGGCATGAGAATTCAAAAGCTCAAACCGACGGAATCAGCGACGACAGCTGCATGGCCATAGAAGAACTAGTTGAGAAGTATGAAGTCGAGTCCAGATTCAGGAAGTATTCCGGCACCTGGGCGAAGGCAGTAACGGTGATTGCCGTGTCCATGTCATTGTTCCACCTGTACACAGCAGGCTTTGGAAGTCTGATGTTCATCAAACAGCGAGCTGTGCATCTTGCCTTTCTGCTGATTTTGGCCTTTCTCCTCTATCCGGCTACAGCGAAATCCCCGAAGGAAAGGCCAAGCACACTTGACCTATGTCTTGCGGTGCTTGCAGCCATGGCTGCTCTATACAATGTTTTCTACTTTGACGCTCTGAACTTAAGAGGCGGTATAGCCAACTTCCGTGACTACTTCTGGGGTGTCATATGTATGCTCCTGGTCCTCGAGGCGGGACGCAGAGCGTTGGGCAAGGAGCTTCCCATTCTTGCTATAGTCTTTTTGCTGTATGCCTTGTTCGGAGACAGGATTCCCGGGGTATTCGGCCACACAGGATTCACTGCGAAGAGGATCATTTATCACATGTTTCTTTCGTCTGAAGGCCTGTTCGGCATAACCTTAGGCGTATCAGCCACATACATTTTCTTGTTTATCCTATTTGGAGCTGTGCTTGGTGAAACAGGCATGGCCAGGTTCATCAACGACTTCTCCACCGCTATTGCAGGACACGCTCCCGGAGGCCCGGCGAAGATTGCGACCATTGCCAGCGGTCTCTTGGGTACGATAAACGGAAGCGCTGTGGCAAATGTAGCTACCACCGGGAGTTTCACTATCCCGCTGATGAGAAGTATTGGTTATGCGCCTTACTTCGCAGGCGCTGTAGAAGCAGTAGCATCCACAGGGGGGCAGATAATGCCCCCTGTAATGGGTGCAGCAGCGTTCGTGATGGCTGAATTCCTAGGGGAATCATATACCCGTATCATGATAGGGGCTGCCATCCCCGCGCTTCTCTACTATCTTGCGTGCTACATGATGGTTCATCTTGAGGCATCAAGGACAGGGCTAAAGGGGTTGCCCAGAGAGCAGCTTCCGAATCTGAAAGAAGTCGTGAAAGCCCGAGGTCACCTCGTCATTCCGGTAGTGGCTATTGTATACCTTCTACTTCAAGGTAGAACTCCGTTGTTTGCCGGATTCTGGGGAATAATCGTCGCCCTCATAACAGCCCAGCTTCGCGCATCTACAAGGCTGTCTCTTCCCAGTCTCATAAAAGCCCTTGAAATGGGCGCCAGAGGGGCAGTGAGTGTAGGGCTGGCCTGCGCGACTGTAGGCTTCATTGTGGGGGTCACAGGTCTTTCAGGTTTTGGCCTGGTACTTGGCGACAATATCGTGTCCCTCGCTCACGGCAATGTCGCAGCTACCTTAGCGCTTACAATGATAGCCGCCCTTGTCCTGGGTATGGGCTTACCAACTACAGCCTGCTACATAGTGGCAGCAACAGTTGCTGCTCCGGCCCTTATTAAGATTGGCGTGCTACCTCTTGCTGCGCATATGTTTGTCTTTTACTTCGCGTGCCTTTCCAACCTTACTCCACCGGTGGCACTGGCAGCATATACCGGGGCAGGCATCGCAGGCGCAAGTCCGGGCAAGACTGGGTGGACTGCTGTCCGTCTAGGGATTGCAGGGTTCATAGTCCCATTCGTATTCGTGTACTCTCCGGTGCTCCTATTTGAGGCGCCGAATATCGGCGTACTTGTCTTGGCTGCCGCCACCGCTTGTATCGGTGTGGTCGCCCTTGCAGTAGCTGCAGAAGGCTTTCTATTTGAGAAGGTTTCCCTGCTTGAAAGAGGGCTTCTCTTCGCAGGCGCCTTAACCCTGATCGTTCCGGGCCTCGCCACTGATTTGATTGGCTTAGTGCTGGTGGGCACAGGAATCGCAAGGCAGGTCATGAACATCAGGAGAAGACGCATTCAGACTGTGGAGGGATAGCCTATGCAAGTTGACCTTCCATATGGCAGGGACGGCGCCATATCAGTGGATGTTCCCGGAAAGAATCTCCTGGGGATTCTTTCCGCCCCTAAAATGGACAGGGCAAAAGATCAAGTCCGGGCTGCAAAAGAAGCCCTCAGGAATCCAGTAGGGACAACACGCTTAAAGGATATGGTATCAAAGGAATCAAGCGTAGCCGTAATCGTCAATGACGCAACGAGACCGAACATTGAGAAGACGGTAGCGCCGGTTGTTATGGAGGAACTCAGAGAAGGAGGAGTGTCCGACGATAATGTGATTTTTGTTATTGCAAACGGCGCTCACAGACCTGCTACTCAGCAAGAAATCACAAGCAAGCTTGGGCTGCTTGCCGAGCGCGTAAAGATAGTAAACCACGACGCGAAAAGGGATGACATGGTCAACCTGGGCCGCACATCGTCGGGTTTCCATGCAAGAATCAATGCAAGAGTAGCGAAGGCTGATGTAAAGATGGCAATAGGAACAGTCCTTCCTCATCCTATTGCAGGCTACAGCGGCGGAGGTAAAGCAATAGCAGTAGGGGTGGCGTCAAGTGATACCATCGCCTCTACTCATACTGTAGGCATGCTGGATCATCCCAAAACCGGCCTAGGACTTATTGAAGGCAACCCCTTTTATGAAGTCGCTATTGAAATAGCCAGGCTCACCTCTTTAGATTTCATCGTCAACTGTATTGTAAATGAACAAGAAGAGATAGTTGACATCATAGCAGGTGATGTCGAGGCAGCCCACAGCGAGCTGATTCAAAGAACCGGTAGGAGAGGGTTCGAAGTCGCTTTCCCGCGCCCTGCGGATATCGTTATTGTTTCTGCAGGCTATCCCAAGGATGGGAACTTGTATCACGTGTCAGCTGAAGGAATATGCGTTGTTGCCGGGTCCGCTCTTCCTACGCCTTGCGTTAAGAAGGGTGGTACGATTATTGTCGCATCACCCATGAGTGAAGGCATATACAATCAAGCCTTTTACGATTGGTTGACCGGTTCACCAGAGGTAGACAGGGTTATCAAGAAGTTGAAGGATAGACCTATCACTGACCCCGGACAACACAGGGCCTACGGAGTCGCTTGCGTGCTTAGGGACATTGAGGTAATCATAGCCGAGTCCCACCTGGATCATGAGATAACCCGAAAGGCGCACATGATCCCTATAGACAAAGCGCAAACAGCGCTGATGTGGGCTCTGGAGAAACACGGCTCTTCGGCTGAAGTCCTCGTAGTAGTTAACTCACACAGATTAATCCCGATTTACAGGCCATAATCCCGTATTGATGCCGTAGGCGACGAAAAGAAGGGAGGAAACAGCTATTATCAAAGCAACTCTCATAAAAGATTTGAAGAGACTTATAGGCGAAGACAAAGTCTTATCTGATGAAATTGACCTCCTGTGCTACTCCTTTGACAGCTCATTTATGGCTAAGCTCAACAGGTTCTTGCCTGACGTTGTGGTAACCCCTTTATCCACGGAAGACGTGATGAAGGTAGTAGGCTATGCTTACGAGCACGAAATACCCATTATCCCACGGGGAGCAGGCACAGGTGAAACTTGCGGGGCTGTCGCGCTTGGCGGAGGCATCGTAATGGACCTCTCTCTTTGGGACAATATCATCGAAATTGACGCCGCCAACATGCAGGCTCTGATGAGACCGGGAGTAATTCACGCCAAACTTAATGAGCGCTTAGCCAGGTTCGGCCTTTTCTTTCCGCCTGATCCCGGGAGCACACGCATGTGCACTATCGGCGGAATGGTAGCCAATAATGCGAGCGGACTCAAGGCAGTCAAGTACGGTTCAACTGAGCAATACGTGCTGGGGCTAGATGTAGTGCTCCCAACAGGAGAGCTCATAACCACAGGCGGCGTGGGCGCGCGAACCGTCAAGAACGTATCCGGGTTGAACCTGACTAAACTCTTCGTGGGCTCTGAAGGCATCCTGGGGATTATCACCATGATTAGGCTGAAGGTGTTACCCAAACCGAAGGGCCGCGGAATTGTGATGGCAGCCTTTTCTGACCTGAATCATGCTCCTGCCACTGTCCTTCGGGTGTATCGTCAAGGAATCCTACCGTCATGTATCGAGATTCTGGATAGTTCAGCCATTACCGCTGTGAACACATACCGTCCTGAGCTGGAGTTACCTGACGCTGAGGCAATTCTCCTCTTTGAAGTCGACGGCAGTCCTCAGGGAGTGGAGGAAGAAGGCGCCGAGATCGCTAGGATCGCGAAGGAGCAAGCCGTCTTAGTGGAATGGGCGACTGAACCGAAAAGAATGATGGGTCTATGGGAAGCCCGGAGTGTGCTCGCGACTGCTGCAGCCAAGCTCAGACCGGACGGAACCCGGATATTTGCGGGAGAAGACATTAGCGTGCCTTTGTCAAAGGTAACAGACGCGCTCCGTGGTATCCGCGCACTCAGCCTTGAGTATGGAATACGCGTAGTCAACTTCGGCCACATCGGAGACGGGAACGTCCACACTGCCCCTGTCCTCGACCCGGAGAGTCCGGAGGAAGTTGAGCAGGCCAAGCTGCTTGTGGACGCCATTCATCGCCTTGCCATACGACTTGGCGGATCTACCACCGGAGAACACGGTGTCGGCGCTGTGCGCATTGAATACGCCAACGAGGAACATGGCGCAGCATTGAGTGTAATGCAAAGCATCAAGAGTGCGCTTGATCCGAAAGGCATCATGAACCCGGGGAAGCTGATCCCATGTTCCGCGACGCCAAGAGAATAGTCATCTTTAGCTAAACCCACTCAGTCAGTTATTGATGCAAGCCGGAGAGACTCCGGTAAGTCTTCAAATATCGGACTAGATGAACTGAAAAGCCTCGGACCCTGGTTTGGGGAGTCATTGCTTTCGGCCAATTTCTTAGTATCACATTTCTAACGGGGGTAGCCTTGAAATGATAAGCGAAATCGGCGCATCTTCGGATTTCATAACTGAATTCGGTAAAAAATGCGTGCGGTGCGGACAATGCAGGTCAGTTTGCCCCGTGTTCACTGAATTGAAGACGGAAGGGTTCTCACCCAGGGCTCGGGTATTCCTTGCAGACATGATACATAGAGCATGTAAGGGCAGCATAGGGACGTCCAACTCACAAGACCCGGCGCATATGGACCACGTTGACTTAAGCCCGGGCGCGCAGGCTTTCATAGGCAATGCTCCCACAGACATACTTAAGAAGGCATGGAATAGAAACCTCATTTGCCTCCTGTGCGGCGCTTGCGCCACTGACTGTCCTTCAGGGGTTCCTGTTTGCGATATTATCCTTGCTATGCGCAAGGAGTATGTGGTTCACAAGGGACGACCGGAATTAGTGGCAGAGCTCAGTCAAAGAATTCGAGAGACTCATAACGTGACAGGGGACAATAATGAAAACAGGTTATTATGGATGGACGAGCTTACTCCTGTCCCTGTCCACGGCGAATACCAAGTTACACCGTTTACGAGGCCTCAAGGTCTGGTTTACTTCACCGGCTGCGTTGCATCGCTCTACCCCGGAGCATACAAGATTCCCCGTTCCATGACTCAGATCATGAACCGTACCGGAATAAGATTCGCCCTGCTAGGCGGTGAAGAATGGTGTTGCGGCTATCCCCTGTCCCTTTTAGGACTTGACAGCGAAGCAGATGAAATAGCCGGACACAACCTGGAAAAAGTTATAAGCCTAGGAGCGGATACAGTTATGACAAGTTGCCCTTCGTGTTACTACACGTGGAGAAATTTGATAGAAAAGACCGGCTCCCACATCACAGTCATCCATTACACACAGTTGTTAAGTGAAATAGTTGTGGATAAAACAGTCAGACTCCGCCCAATGGAGGTAATGGCAACATACCATGACCCTTGTGACCTTGGCCGAAAATGCGGAGTCTACGATCCCCCACGGGAAGTCCTGAGAAGTATCCCGGGGCTGATCTATAAGGAAATCACCCCTTCTCGGAAAGATGCCCGCTGTTGCGGTGGCGGGGGCAACTTGGAAACGATTGACCCTGAACTCTCACGTAAACTAGCCGAAGCCCGACTAAGCCAGGCGTCTGATACCGGCGCTGAACTCATCGTCACCGCCTGTCAACAGTGTGCCCGCACACTGTCGAACGCTGCAAGAAAGCTCCCAAGAACCCGGAACATGCCATATAGAGACGGCGAACCTCCCCGGCCGGACATGGAGATTACGGTTCCCCGCAGAATGAAAGTAAGAGACATAGCTGATATCGTGCTTTCTTGTCTTCAAAGCCCATAGATCCGGATTGACTTCTCTTGGATGCTTGTATATAATAGTCATATAATTCACACAATTCTAGTTGTATTACGCTCATCCTTCACACAGCCAGACAACATCTGATGATACAGCTCTCCTCACCACCTGATGTACAACTTCAAAGGTTTCCGTCTCCCGGTTGAATAACTGTTTAGGGGGGAAACAAGTTGAAAAGAATGTCATGTGTGGCTCTTCTCTTTGTTGTCACGTGCATTCTGCTGAGTTCGGTATGTACCGGCGCGAATCAAATAGTAATCGGCGTAAATGCTGAGCTGACCGGAGGTATTCCGGTTGTGGGACGATCCTGTAAGAATGCTGCTGAAATGGCTGTTGAAGAAGTGAATAAGGCAGGCGGTCTTGAAGTAGCCGGAACTAAGTACACCATCCGGTTGATCGTAGAGGATAACGAGGACAGACCTGAGTCCTCAGCAGCGGTAGCCCAGAAGTTGATATCCCAAAACCAAGTGCTTGCAATAATCGGAGCCAATGCAAGCCGTAATGCCATCCCGCCTTCCCAGATATGTGAAGACGCAAAGACCCCGATGATAAGCCCATGGTCCACTAATGTGAAGACGACTCAAGGAAAGAAGTACGTATTCCGCGCTTGCATGATCGATGACTTCCAGGGCCTGGTCTGCGCAAGATTCGCCAAAGATCATCTGAAAGCTGAGAAAGCAGCGGTGCTATACGACGTAGCAAGTGAGTACAATAAGGGAATCGCTGAAGAGTTCAAGAAGTCGTTTGAGGCACTGGGCGGCAAAGTAGTGTCCTTCGAATCCTATACCACAGGAGACCAGGATTTCTCCTCACAGCTTACAAGGATAGTCCGAGCGTCGCCGAAAGTCCTCTTCCTGCCAAACTACTATAGTGAAGTGCCTCTGCAAATTCAGCAAGCCCGAAGACTTGGCTTTACCGGTGACTTTCTGGGAAGTGACGGCTGGGGTTCACCTGAAATAATCAAGTTGGGCGGATCTGACATGGAAGGCCAATTCTTCAGCACTCACTATGCTCCTGATATCGCCACCCCGACAGCGCAGAAATTCATCAAAGCCTACGAAGAACGCTATAAGGAACTTCCCGATGACGTAGCTGCACTGACCTTCGACTCTTTCGGCATGCTCTTCCAGGCAATCAAAGCAGCAGGGAAAATTGACAGAGCCTCCTTGCGCGACGCTCTTGCCCAGATAACCAAGTACGAAGGCGTCACAGGCACAATGAGGTTCGAAGGAACCGGAGATCCTGTGAAGAGCGCTGTGATTATCCAGATCAAAGATGGCAAGTTTACTTACTTCGCAAGTGTAGGACCATAGAATCCAAAATGATTCTTTGAATAGGAAGGCCCCGACTTTCCATTTGACCCTGTGGGAGTTGGGGCCATGCGCATAAGACGTCGGGGGTGATGATTTGATTATCATACTGATGCAGCAAATGCTCAACGGATTACAGCTTGGGAGCGTATATGCGCTGATAGCTCTCGGTTACACCATGGTATACGGTATACTTCGCCTCATTAACTTCGCTCACGGCGATATCTTTATGATTTCATGCTATTTTGGTTTCTTCGCAGCAATCGCCTTTCTTTCCAACGCAATACCTACTTGGCTTACTTTCATCGCCACCATGATGGTAAGCATGCTGCTTACAGCACTTGTAGCGGTGTTGATAGAACGTGTGGCATACAAACCTCTACGGCTCGCACCGAGAGTATCGGCAGTGATCACCGCACTTGGGATAGGACTGTTTCTGGAGAACTTCACCTTAGCCACATTAGGGCCGACCCCCAGGGGGATGCCGGCGCTCTTGCCTAACGTCAACTACAGGCTAGGAGCCCTTTCACTTTCCAGTGTGCAGATTCTTATTATTATCATATCCATTGTCCTTATGATCCTCTTGGACAGGGTTGTGCAGAAGACTATGACAGGCATGGCAATGCGTGCAGTCTCCTATGACAAGGCAACCGCCTCAGTGATGGGTGTACCTGTTGACAGGATAATCTCGACAACATTTGCCATAGGTTCTGCTGTGGCAGGCGCAGGCGGAGTCCTCTACAGCCTGGCATACCCAATCATTAACCCTTATATGGGAGTCAGAATCGGTTGGTGGGCGTTTATTGCAGCGGTCATCGGCGGTATCGGAAATGTCCGCGGCGCCATGCTCGGCGCGTACATACTGGCTTTTGTTGAGGTATTTACCCCAATGGTGTTGCCCTCCTCAACCTACAGGGACTTCGTGGCGTTTACTGTGCTCCTTATCGTGTTGGTAGTCAGACCGACCGGGCTCATGGGTCGTGTTACCGCTCAGAAGGTGTAGACTCAAAGACTCCGGGCCCGTGCTAGAAATGAGGTGCATTTCGTGGGGCTGAAATCCAGGATGACGTTGGTGTTGGTCTTTTTAGGCTTTGTCCTATGTATTTTGATAGAACGGTCCGGACTGCTCAGCGCCTACATTTTGCAGATCTCCATGTATGTGGGAATAAACATCATTTTGACTCTTAGCTTGAACCTGGTGAACGGGTACATGGGTGAATTCTCAGTAGGACATGCGGGATTCATGGCGATAGGTGCCTACGTTTCGTCCATCATCACAGTTCGGGTCTTCCATAATCAGATGGGCCCTTTTGTCTTTCCCCTGGCAGTAATAGTCGCGGGAATAGTCACTGCCGCAACTTCTTTCGTGGTGGCGTTTCCTTCGTTTCGTACGCGCGGCGACTACCTTGCCATTGTGACCCTGGCGTTCAACATGATAGTCAAGAGCGTCCTTGAAAACATTGACGCGCTGGGCGGGCCTAGAGGTTTTATGGGTATGGGTCGTCTGACTAATCTCGTTAATGTATATGCTTGGTGCCTTGTCACCATATTCGTTGTCAGGAATCTGGTGTACTCCAATTTCGGCAGGGCGGTGCTTTCAATACGCGAAGACGAGGTGGCATCTAACCTCGTGAGTGTCAACACAAGGCAAATGAAGATCATGGTATTCCTCATAGCCGCATTCTTTGCGGGGGTTGCAGGGGCTCTCTTTGCACATGTAATGCAGTTTATCAATCCGAGAAGCTTCGCGATTCAGAAATCCACGGATATTCTTGTCATGGTGTACTTAGGAGGTATCGGGAGCATATTCGGATCAGTGCTTGGCGCTACAGTATACACAGTCCTTTTGGAGCTTCTGAGGCCACTTGGAGTCTGGCGCTGGGTAGTGGGCCCAATCATGCTGGTAATCCTTATGATTTGCCGTCCTACCGGAATAATGGGACTCAAAGAGCTTACCGGGCTGATTCCCCGCGAGGAGCGAGTCCTCGGGAAGAAGGAGGAGACTGACGTTGTCACTGCTTCAAATTGAAGGATTAACCCATTTCTTCGGGGGGCTCAAAGCAGTATCCGATTTCAACTTGGAACTTTCCGCCGGAGAAGTAGTGGGTCTCATCGGGCCTAACGGCGCAGGCAAGACCACAGTCTTCAACCTCATCACCGGAGTCTACAAGCCGAGTGCGGGTCATATTCGTTTCGAAGGGCAAGAGCTTGTGGGGCTGCAATCATGCCAGATCATTAGCATGGGAATAGCCCGGACCTTCCAGACAATACGCTTGTTCCGCGACTTGACAGTCTTGGATAACGTACGGTTGGGCCACTTCGCCCAGGCCCGCTATGGGATTCGCGACGCTCTCATGCGATCGGGCAAATTCAGGGACGAAGAAAAACGGATAAGGGACAAAGGCATGGAGCTTCTCGAGGCCTTTAACTTGGCACGCTACGCCCATACTCAGGCAAAGGCGCTTCCCTACGGAGAACAGCGCAGGCTTGAAATTGCACGCGCATTGTCATCCAATCCCAGACTACTGCTCCTTGATGAACCTGCGGCCGGGATGAATCCCCGGGAAATCGATGAGCTGCTTGAGAGAATCGCTTGGCTGAAGGACGAATTCGATCTCACCATATTCCTAATCGAACACCAGATGCGTGTAGTGATGGGGATATGTGAACATATTACCGTCCTTGATTTCGGCGAGACAATTGCAGTTGGCGCGCCTCGGGAAATTCAAACCAATCCACGTGTCCTCGAAGCTTATCTCGGAAAGGAGGTTTCGTAATGGCGACGCCTCTTCTTTCCATAAGGGATTTATGCGTGTCGTACGGTAACATCTCTGCAGTGAGAGGGATTTCCATCGACGTGGAGGAAGGCCAGATAGTCACCTTGATAGGCGCAAACGGCGCCGGCAAATCCACCACGCTGAGGGCAATTTCAGGACTGGTGAAGCAAACCACAGGATCAATCAAACTACGGGATACAGAGCTCACAGCCCTCGCCCCACACAGCATTGTCGAAGCGGGAATAGCTCACGTGCCGGAAGGACGGGGAATCTTCGCAAATCTCACAGTGCATGAGAACCTCAGGCTGGCAACATACTGCCGTAAAGACCGGGACAAAATTCCAGAGGATGAAGAACGGGTGTTTTCAATGTTTCCACGCCTGAAGGAAAGGCTGTGGCAGCTTGGCGGGACTCTGTCCGGCGGTGAACAGCAGATGCTGGCGGTTGCCAGAGCCTTGATGATGAGAGGCGTTATCATGCTGTTAGATGAACCCTCAATGGGCCTTTCGCCCATCTTGGTTCAGGAAATCTTCAAGACAATCCGTGAGATTAATAAATACGGCACAACAGTCCTATTAGTCGAGCAGAACGTCAACATGGCACTAAAGACCGCAAGTTATGGATACGTGCTACAGACAGGCGAGATCGCGCTCCAAGGCCCGTCAGAGGAACTTGCGGATGACCCGGCTGTGCGTGCTGCGTACCTCGGGGGGTGAGAATACTATCCTTCGTCTAAATCGCGAATCATCTGGGTCAGAACATCCAGGAAACTCTCTGCGTCTTTCCTGAAGAGGGCGACGACCTCCGGCAGGTCCAGCACCAAGTCCTGCATTCGTTTCCACATGAAGTCTCTGTCGTAGCCGTGCCTGACAAAATGACGAAATGAGCGGTAACGATCGAGCTCCAGGCGTGTGGTATCGGAAATCACCGCTGGGCGCAGCCCTTCAATATCTAGAGACGACAGGAGCAGCTGGCTGCTGTTTGCCGTGCTCATAAAGCAATACCCCCTCATTGTCTATCCGCTCTTTCAGAGCCGGGTTCGCGTCTTCGAGTACAACAATATCGACAGCGAAATCTGTGAGGCTGTCCACAGAGGCCCAGACGCTCCAATATTCCGACCATGAGATTCCTTCGACTGCAAGGTCGATATCGCTATGCTGTCCGAATCCGCTTTCTCGAGCGAGTGAACCAAACAGGATTACCTTGGTCGCACCCGCATCAGCTAAGTACGCGGCTGCCTCCTCGGCGGCCGCAAGAGCGCGCTCACGCTTCTCTTCACAAGCCTTACGCTGAATCCGTTCCCTGCGAATGAATCCATCAACATAAGAGCGCACATCCATTCGACTCCGCCCCCTTGTCGATCTCATCCATATAATATCACATCTTTCCCAATACTAGTTCGCTGATTTCGCAGAGCCAAGCAGGCCAGAGTATGGAGCTGCTCGCTACCGGTTGGGCTTTGCCTAATTGGAAGGCATGCAATTATGTGATAGACAAAGAGGATATCTTGCCCATACAGAGAACCGTGACATGACCGATTCCGTATTGCCAGATGCATTGGGGCATATGCTTCGCTTGGCCCGAAGCCTACTACTCATGCAGGGGGTGCGCATAATGGAGCTTGTGATCGAGGTTGCCCGGGTTGAAGGAACGTGTAACGCAGGGCTCTCCGTAGGACAGCGATTCTATATGTCGGGGACCAGACTTGCTCCTAATGACGGCCAGGAGTTATGCAGAGTGGCGCTGGCCAGCATCTCACTGAACGTGGGCAG
>DGZL01000111.1 GCA_002398515.1 Firmicutes bacterium UBA4981 | reverse complement strand
TGTTATCCCTGCAGCCTTTCTTTTCGGAGCGTTGCAATCAGGCGGCCAGACGATGCAGCTTTTTGCGGGGATACCCATGGAGCTCATGACAATGGTGCAGGGATTGGTGATACTGTTTGTAGCTGCGCCAACCTTAGGGAGCATGCTATTTAGATTGAAGAACCGTTTCCGGGAAGGCGGTGGCCGGGAGTGAGCGGCTTTATGGATGTAGTCTTTAATATTAATAACCTCACAGCCACTATTAGAATGGCTGTGCCAACAGCCTTGACTGCCATGGGTGGAGCGTTTTCTGAAAGATCCGGAGTGGTGAACATTGGGCTTGAAGGCATGATGTTGACAGGGGCGTTCTCAGGAGTGCTTGCGTGTCAGATTACAGGTAGCCCTTGGCTTGGCGTTTTATTCGCTATTATCGGAGGAGGGCTTGTCGGCGCAATCCATGCTGTGTTTACAATCGGTCTGAAAGCAGATCATGTGGTTACCGGTGTCGGGATAAACATTTTGGCGTCAGGCACCACCACATGGCTGATGCAGGTTATCTGGAACCGTAAAGGTGCATCAGAGCTGGTTGCCGGGCTTGAAACATGGTCTGTGCCCGTGCTGCGTGATATGCCAATCCTCGGAACGATTCTCGGCACGCATTCTCCACTGGTCTACATAAGTTTCATACTGATTCTGCTTGGATGGGTGTTGATGTTCAAGACCCCTCTGGGCCTTCGCATAAGGATGACAGGTGAGCATCCGGAGGCTGCTGATACAGTCGGTATAAATGTACGCGCAATTCGGTATTTCTGCGTGATTTTGAGCGGGTGTCTGGCAGGGTTAGGTGGGGCATATCTATCCCTTGCACAGCTTAACTGGTTCAGCAAAGATATGTCTGCAGGACGTGGATATATGGCCTTGGCGGCATGCATATTCGGAGGTTGGAATCCTCTGAAGGGTTTAGGCGCAAGCTTCTTGTTCTCATTTACTGACGCGATCCAGATGCGCATGCAAACCTCGCAGATGCGCGTAGCAACAGAAATAGTACAAATGATCCCGTACGTTCTTACGATCCTAATCCTTGCAGGAGCAGTAGTCCGATCCAGGCCACCTGCAGCTTTGGGAGAGCACTACGAGTCCGGGCACGGGAAGGGATAGAGTCTCTCCTGCCTGCAACTATGCGAAAGATTGCCTCATTATTCGCATAGTTGCAGGCAGGAGAAGTCATTGCTTTCTGAAAGTGACAGTTGTAAGAAAGGACTAGCTATTGGATTGTGCACTTTATCAAGACTCCACAGTAATCCCCTACGATTTGTCCTAGTCCCGGTTATGCTTGTACTGCTCCTGAACCTTACCGGGACAACGGCATCAACATGCTACGCTGCAGGATCTATAGTCGAAACACCTAAGGGAATTCACGAGCGCGCATGGAGGCAGGCTGCAGAAAGCGCACTTACAGGCAGCGAGTTTCAAAAGTACGCTATCTATTCGTCTCGATCTCTTGCAGTTGCGAACCCAGAGGTATATTTGCAGGCAGACGAAGCCTGGATGAAGATGATGTATGATTTCAGCGGGTGGGGCGCTAACTATCTCGCCAGAGACCGCAAGCTCACCAGGGAAACGGGATGGTACGAGGAGGTCGAAAGCAAGATCGCAGAAGGGCTTCATATTATAGAGCCCGAGAAGGCCCAGGAGCCATTTAACTGGACGCTATTTCGCTGGGCGGATCATCGCAGGAACGCTATTGATCTCTTCGATCTGTATGAAGGCGCCCCCGTGTTTAGTGTCCTGGATAATCGGCTGATGTTTATCTGGAGCGCTATGAAGGGCACGAAGTGGCGGATGCCGTACACGTCACTGGCTGAAGCTGCGATTCTTTCCGACCTGGCGGAGGGGACGAGGTTGGTGAACAGATCCGACTTTGCTATGGCCACTATGGTTGCTATGAGGATCGTGAACCAGTATACGTGGAGGGTAAGGCCTCTTGCTGATATCTCCGGGAGACTATTCACAGCTCGGTATGCTGAAAGTGATCAGTATGGAGACTCTCCATATGAGCAGCAATGTATCGGAATGGTGGTCACTGAAATAGGAAACCGGCTTTGCCCTATTACATCGGTATGGGCATCGGACGTTCAGGCAAATGCATCAGATCCCAGGAAAGCATTGGAACGGTTGGGGAGCGCCTATCATGAGCGCTTTCACCGAACAGACCACGATTCAAAGTGGGTGTACGGTGACTACTATCATTGCTGGCTACCGAATCTCGATGACAAGCTGCTATCCCATCTTGGAAATTGTCTTGTTGAGGCAGGAAACACTATGGCCGTGCTTACCCTGGCCGATGTAGACGACTGGGAAGTATTCGAAACCAACTGGCTGACGATTGGAGAGGGAGGCGGGCATGTGATATGCGGCGCCTATACTCCGAAAGGTAATTGCACCTTGAACAATGGCCTATTTAATCCGACCGACAGAGCGTGCCGACGCGGTCCTCTCTGGGACATCAACGGACGTGTGGCATTCGCCATGATATATGCGCCTGAAGCGGGGTTCATCACTACTGTACAGACTTACAATCCCAAGAGGTTCTCCGCTTTCGAGACCCCCTACACAAACATGAGCTTTGATGAGACAGTCGCTTTCTTAGAGAGGATTGCAGACCTGGAGAGACATGTCTCATTTATGGTTGACAGACCCACGTACAAGAGTCTTCCTGAATACATCGAGTATATGACTTTAAACCGGGACAAATGGGAAAAGAACATGACCAAATGGAGCTGGTAGAGTAGGGCGAGGTTGCTTCCTTAACACAAGTGACGAGTGATGGGGGGAAGTTCTTCTTCGCCCTTTGTCGTATGGTTCGGCCCGCTTGGGCAAAGTTCGGGAAGCAAGAGTACAGAGTTGATTGAGGTTTAGGTAAGAGGTTGAGATGGGAAGGATATATTATCCATTTGTGGAATAATGATTTGATGTATATTGGGGTATGCTCAATGCGCCGACTAATGACCCAAAAACATCAGATATCAAGAAATAGGCGAGGAAGGCAGAAAGTGAAGTTGAGAGCGACCATTCAGGAAGTCGTTCAAATGATATAATGAACGCAGCAATTGCGTGCAATCTGAAAGCCTATTCTGTGTGGCTAGACGGGAAAGAGCAACACTGGGAAGGGAGGCGTATGGTATTAGTAGGGTTGAGGTTAGCGAGCAAGTCTTGCGTTGGGCGTTGAACCGTTCTAATCTTTCAGAGGATGTTCTTGCTAGCAAGTTTCCGAGGATCTACGAATGGATCTCCGGGATAACGCGGCCGACCCTAAGACAATTGGAGAAGTTGGCACAGGCCACTCGAACGCCACTGGGCTACTTCTTCCTCTATGAGCCCCCCGAGGAGATTCTGCCAATTCCACATTTTCGAACTTTGGATGATGGGACGCTGAGTCAACCCAGCCCGGATCTAATAGAGACTATCCACACAATGCAGCGTCGCCAAGCTTGGATGCGGGAGTCTCTCATTGAGAAGGGGCAGAAGCCTCTACCTTTTGTGGAATCGATTCGCATGGGTGAAGATCCAGTAGAAATCGCGATGACTATGCGTAGAGCACTAGGCTTCGAAGAAAACTGGGCTGCATTGTGCAGGAATTGGACTGAGGCTTTGCGGGTTTTGCGCGAAACTCTGGGTGAAGCCGGGATCCTAGTAGTTGTTAACGGACTTGTGGGGAACAACACGCATAGAAAGCTTTCCCCGGATGAGTTTCGTGGATTCGTCTTGGTAGATGAGTATGCTCCCTTGTTGTTCGTGAATGGTGGGGATAGCAAGGCTGCACAGATGTTTACCCTCGCCCACGAGCTAGCCCATGTTTTCCTTGGCAGCAGCGCTGCCTTCGATCTGCGTAGAATGCAGCCGGCTTATGATCCTATGGAGCAGGCCTGCAATCATATAGCTGCTGAATTCCTTGTACCCGAAGTTGAGCTGCGACGAACCTGGCATTCCGTGAAAAACGATCCTGAACCGCTTCAGGCAGTTGCCTATCAGTTCAAGGTAAGTAGGCTTGTTGCAGCGCGTCGAGTCTTAGATTTGTCGTTAATCAGCAAGGATCAATTTTTTGAGTTCTACGACTCGTATTTACATGATGAACGCAGAGAGGCCAATGAGAAGGGAAAATTCGGCAATTTCTATGCCAATCAGAATCTACGCGTCGGACGACGATTTGCGGCAGATGTTGCTAATGCTGCTATGGAAGGGCGGTTGCTTTACACTGAAGCTTACGAGCTAACAGGGCTGTATGGAGAGACATTTCATCGGTATGTAGACAGGCTTAGCATAGGTGGGGCATAGCGATGGAGTGTGAGATCTATGTTCTTGATGCTAATGTGTTCATTGAAGCAGCACGCCGTTATTACGCGTTTGACCTTGTCCCTGACTTTTGGGATGGCTTGATTTGGCATGCAAACGAAGGAAGGGTCCGGAGTATTGACCGCGTGAGGAAGGAATTGGAGAAAGGGAAGGATGAACTCTGGAGTTGGGCGAAGGATTTCTTTAGCCATGCGTTTGTCTCCACAGGTGACGTGGATGTCATAATTGCGTACAGGGCCATAATGAATTGGGCCCAGAATGAGAAGCGGTTTACTGACGCGGCTAAAGCAAGTTTCGCCAAAGGGGCAGATGCCTGGCTGGTTGCGTACGCCAATGCAAAAGGATACGTTGTTGTAACCCAGGAAAGGCCGGATAGCAGAGCGAAGACCAGGATTAAGATTCCCAATGTCTGCGTGGCCTTCGAAGTGCCTTTCATGAATACATTTGACATGCTACGGAAACTAGGGGGATTAGGTAGCCAGGTCGCTGCGACGAGTGATGACGCTTGACAAAGTAGGGAACTGAATCATCACCAATCTAGGTGTGTCAGACGGAGTGACGGGGCGAGGTTTTCCCTCGCCCTTTGTCATTGGGTCTGACTCGTTTAGGTGAGGCTTGGGTAAGCAAAAGCAAGGATCGGACTGGGGTTTAGGCGTGATGAGATTTCAGGTGTGGAAATTTCAACCTAATCCAAGAAGGATTTCCGCGAAAGGTGTAGAAGCAAATTATCAAGAATTAATACGGTCACCGAACGAATTAAAGGGGAAATGTAATAAATGATGCATAGCAGTAATAATGCATCAATATGATGATAATAGTTCGCTCATAGATCATAAAATCAGTGTTCATGATACTTGAGTGGTACGAGAGAGGTGTCGTTTTCTGTGAGCAAGCGAACTCTAAGAACCGGCGATAGGCAACTCATCCGCGATATCAATATATCTTTGGTCGTAAACTCCATCAGGCATTACGGGCCGATATCCCGCGTAGATATCGCCCGCAGAACGGGGCTGGGGCGCTCTACGGTATCGGACATCGTGGGCTTACTGCTTAAGGAGGAGTTCGTGACTGAAACAGGCAGCGGCCACCCTAATGCTAGTACACCCGTAGTCGGTCGTCCCCCTGTGATGCTTGAGTTCAAGCCTCGTTCCAGGTTTGTCGTAGCGGTGAAACTCGCGCCTGCTTCTGTCACAGCTGCGGTGACCGATCTCGACGCTGAGGTGATTGGGTCTGTGGAGAGGTCGATAGGCATCCGACTGAGTGAGGGTGCCGTAAGGCAACAGATATCGGAGACTGTATATGAGGCTCTCTCTTGCTGTGGACTGAGTATGGACAAAGTCATCGGGGTCGGTGTGGCGATGCCGGGTATCGTAGACTCGCGCACCGGCGTGTCAATCTCGCCGCGGTTTTTCCCGTGGCAGAACCTTCCCCTGAGGAGTCTGCTGGAGGAAGAGTTCGGTGTACCTGTGTTCATTGATAACGATGCTAACGCTGCAGCTCTTGCAGAGAAGCTGAAGGGGTACGGTAGGCAAACGTCAGATTTTGTATGTGTCACAGTCGGCATTGGCATTGGTGCAGGAATTATCATCGATAACAAGTTATACCGGGGTTCTATGGCAGGAGCAGGTGAGATAGGGCATATCACAATTCAGGAAGATGGTCCGGAGTGTACTTGCGGTAATCGCGGCTGTCTGGAGCTGTTTGCGTCCGATGACGCTATTGTGCGGGAGATGAAACGAATTGTTGAGTCAGGTTGCAATAGCCTCGTGACGAGGATTGCTGCGGAACAGAATAGAGAAATCGATAGAGCAATTGTTGCCTGTGCTGCCAAGGAAGGTGACGAAGCAGCTTTTTCAGTGGTCAGGCAGGCAGGTGAGCACATAGGAGTTGGTTTGGGGACACTGGTAAATATCCTCAATCCAGAAATGATTGTGGTTGCAGGTGAGGCTGTGGCGGACTTCGGCAGCCTTCTTTTAGATCCTATACGTGATTCCATCTGCCAACGCTCTATGGGCGTTTTGGCAAGAAGGCTCGAGATTGTGGAATCCCGCCTTGGCGCCCAAATATGGATTGTTGGCGCCGCTTCTCTGGTGCTTGATGATTTCTTCGGCGCTCCGATATATGAACGTCCTGGGTATGCTGCTGCAGTGTCCATTCCCGACCTGATGCAGAGTTAATAGAGGGCACGAATGCACACAAACAGGAAATATGAAGACAACCGGAATAAATAACCAATTCGGAACGGAGGATTCGCGGTGCGTGAACGACTGGTAGAAGCAAGCAT
>DGZL01000055.1:529-5426 GCA_002398515.1 Firmicutes bacterium UBA4981 | reverse complement strand
TATGCGCCAGTAGCCACTTACCCAAAGAGAAATCCCTTGCTGCGTGAATCTGCGTATAGTGGATTTTATCCAGGCCCAGTTGGAATGTAAGCCCGTCAAGGGGTGCCCGGTCTGAAAGAAGGAGTCTTCCTGTGACGCCCGGCCCCCACCGGATTCGTTGTCTTCCCACTGTCATGTCGGTCGTCAGGATATGTCCCCAAGGTGATGCCAACGAAGGCAGGGCAAAGCTCACCTGTAGTTTGCTGAGGGACAGTTCGGGGCAGTGCCGTTCTTGCATGAAGATCGGAGCGTACAAGGCTCCTTCTGCGCACGCGTCTTCCACGGCTGGCAGGATCATGTCGGGCTGAATTGCGTCTGGCCGGATCCGGATATGGGCCGGTGCTGCCTCGCACGTAATCAATAGGATGGATACTCCAAAGAATATCACGGTCCACATGCATAAGACCCACATACGCATGGGCATGGGCTTGCCCGGACTTCTCTCACAGAGCATCATGAGCCTTCTTTCCTCCGGAAACGCCACCACTTACGACAGGCCTGGTACACCTCCGGCTCATTAACATGCACATCTTCGCCAAGGGTTATTGCAAGGGGAATGTCTCTGACCATCCTCAGTGCTTTGTCTTCTCCCACGAGGCGTGATGCAATCTCAAAAGCCCGATCCAGTCCGGGTTGCCGGGATGTGGCGGAGTGTCCGTCACTTGCTATGATGTGGGCGAGACCGTGTCTAAGAAGAATTTCCGCAATCTCTTGAGGCCTCTGTCCTGCTCTTCCCATAAGACTGCCGGCGTTAACATGCGCTAATGCGCCTGCATTGAGAAACGGTATTAGGATATTGGGGTTGCGGATGACTTCTGCATTTCTTTCCGGATGGGCGATAATCGGTATATATCCGTGTGCAGCCATATTGAAGATCTCTTCTTCCGCATATGAAGGAATCGTCTGAAACGGGAGTTCAACGAGGACATATTTTCCGCTGTCCGAAACAGGTATCACTGCGCCCCTGGTGAGATACGCAACGAGGCCAGGAGTCATCGCTATTTCCATCCCGGGCATGACTTGGATGGAAATGCCGCACGAATCAATGGACTCCTGAAGGGAGTCAACTGCTCTTCTGATTGCTTCAACTTGTGAGCAGCCAGGCGGGAGACACGAGGGATCGACGTGAGGCGTTGCTACTACTTCTCTTATGCCGCACTTGGCTGCAATATCTGCCATAGCTATTGCATCGCCTTTGGTCCTTGCGCCGTCGTCTAACCCAGGGAGGATATGAACATGGATATCTACAAAGCCTTCCATACTCAAACTACTGTCACCGATCATCATCACTCATTTCACCCGGAGTCAGAGCGGTTTTCATCCTCGCTCTCATCGTAATAGTAGTAATAATAACTGCCGTATACGTGTCTATGCGCTACCCCATTAACTACTACTCCCAAAACTCTTGAGCGGGATGTCTTCAAGAGTTCTCGCGTCCTCTTCGCTGCTTCTTTCGATGTAACTCCTAGTCTTGCTACCACGAGTGCCCCGTCTAGCTTTGGGCCAAGGATTATTGCATCAGTCACTACAGCCATAGGAGGCGAATCGTATATAACGATGTCTGCATTATCAGCCAGGGAATTTATCACAGTATCCATACTGTCTGACGCAAGGAGTTCTGAAGGGTTAGGCGGTATGGGACCACTGGTAATGATGCTCAGGCCGGGGACCGGTGTATCTTGCCTAACCTCTTGCCCTGCATCCTTCACAAGCAGTGTGGTAAGCCCTGCTCTGTTTGGCAAAGAAAACAGTCTGTGTTGCGTGGGCTTGCGCATATCAGCATCGACAAGGATCACTTGCTTGCCTGCTTGAGCTAATGATATTGCCAGGTTTGCAGCAACTGTGCTTTTTCCTTCTTCAGGCCCTGGGCTGCTTACCAATATAGATTTCAACCGCGCCCCTGGTGACACGAACTCCAGATTCGTTCTGAGGGTACGAAACGCTTCAGATACAGGAGATCTGGGATCACGATGCATGATAAGGCTTGAAGAGTCGTTAGGATCGTTGTGTCGTCGTGTCAAATCCATATCCGTCCTTCCGACATGGTTTAATACATGGAGTTCAATACATTGTCTTGCGGTTTTTCGGCTTACGTTTTTGCCTCTTATGCTTACCCTGTACTGAGGTAAAGTCCGGAATAACCCCCAGTATCGGTGCAGATATGACTCGTTCAACTTCTTCAACGGTCTTGAAGGTTGTATCCATCTGTTCCAGTATGAAGGTAATGCCTACCGCTACGAAAAATCCAAGAATGCCTGCTATAGCCGTGTTGAGAAGTTTTCTGGGTTTGACAGGAACAGTAGGGACAATAGCTTCGTCAACCACGTGAATGCCGGAGACTTTCATTGCCTCTGAGATTCTCATCTCTTCATACTTTGAACGAAGCATGACATATATCTCCTCATTCACCCGGCGATTTCTTTCGAGTCTTGCGATAGCAATCTCCTTCTCAGGAATGGAGGCAAGTTCAGCCTCGATGGCATTGCGTAAGTTCACAAGTGCCGCCATTTTTGCTTCAAGCCCGACTATCGCAGCTTGCGAAGACACAAGATCTCTTGTGAGATCCTGGTATATCGGGTTAAGGGACATAGTCTCCGATCCAACTACCCTCTCGACCTCTTCTGCGAGCTTAGCAGAGACTTCTCCTATTTGAGCTCTGAGCCCGATCACAGTAGGATGATTTTCTGTGCATTGCTTAAGCGCAGCAGCTAAATCTATCTCGAGTTGGGACAGGATCATCTTCTGCTGTTGAACCAAGGGGTTGTTGACTAAGGTCGTGGAGGTAACAAGAGTGGGGTCGATTTCTCTTGCAATCTCATGGAGCTTTTGTTGTTCAGAATTAGCTGCTTTGAGTTCTACTTCAGTTTGGGACAGAAGCCGGTCTATGTCAGAGAGCTTTTCAATTCTGGCTTTGGTTTCAGCTGACGGTTCTATTACTCCGTTTGTCTCTTTGTACTCAAGAAGTGCGTTTTCGGCTTCTTTCAGGCGATCTTCTGCGATTGCCAGTTGCTGTTCAATAAAGTCCCTGGCTGCGCTGGCAGATTCCTGATTCATATGCTGAGTACGTTCTTGAAACACCTCTACCAGCGTGTTAAGGAAGATAGCTGCTTTCTCAGGATTGTTGCTTTGCACTGACAGCCTGGCTATATCAGTCCCTTGAACCTGTTGAACCGACAGGCTGTTTTGCCATGCTCCTACTTGTTGTCCTCGGGATGATTGGAGCCATCCTAAGCGCTCCAAGGTAGCTTCCGTAAGCGTGCGGCTCTTCAGAGATTCAACATAGTTTCGCATGTTCCCCGATGAAGAGCCTGTTGCATCCTGGAGAAACGGGATGGACATCACCGCGGAGTCACTTTTCACCATAATAACAGTTGTAGCACTATAGATTTTGGTCATATTGGAGCTCACAAAGTAGGCTACTATCATGCTTACTGCCACAAAAGCTGCAATCTGCCACGCCCTTCGTGCCAATACTCCCAGCATTGCCAGGAGATCAATTTCGTAATCCATCTCATCCATTGCTAGCTTATCTCTCCTACCTCAGGAACAAGTCCTTAATCAACTTAAGGCCGGATAGGAATGAGAATATCCGATCCCATTCAAGTTTGGTTGTGGAAGGCACGTATACGATATCTTGTCCTTCAACCGGAGGATTGTCTTCTGCCTTGCCTGTGAAAAAGAGATTGTCATGGCCCAGGACTACTTGCTCGCTGTCTGTAACCCTGCCTTCCCTGAATATACATACAGCTTCCAACGCAGCACGCTTGGTAGGCCCTCCTGCTACAGCCAGAGCATCCACTAACTTCGAGTCTCTCGGAAGCTCATAAAGACCGGGCCGTACTACTTCACCTACGACTACAACTTCTCGGTTAAGTTTCGGAACGAAGACCGTGTCCAGATTGGCTAAGGCTATATTATCTGAAAGGTTACTGCCCATAAGGACACGGGTGATATCCACAGTGCGCACAGCGCCGATTACGCAAGTGTTTGTGCTTGTATTTCCATGTGTATCATTGATGGTGTCTGCTTCGGTCATGTTGACAGGTGAAGTCCTGCTTGTGATTACAACCTGTGTGCCGTCTGCGTTATCTTTGAATCCGCCGGCAATAGCTACAGCGTCTGATAAACAACTGCCTGCTTTCATTCGATACAGGCCGGGTTGCGCTACTTCACCCAGCACCTGCACAGCTATGGCCCGGGGAACGTAAATGATATCTCCGTTTGCCATGGGCCGGACTCCTATATTATCGCCTAGGTGAATATGGTCTGTATTAATCGTGTGTTTAGTAGGGATACCGTCCTGATTGTGCCTTGTTATTTGAACAGCACCGGTGTCACCTATTTCCGTGATCCCACCTGCCTGCGCCAGACATTCCAAGAGTATGGTATCATCTCTTATTTTGTAGACACCGGGACGTACGACTTCACCTAAGACAGAGACCTCGCGGACAAGGTCAGGTACGAAAATGATATCCTCGTCCAGAAGGCTAATATTGAGCTCCCTTACGCCTGCCATAACTGCTTTGATATCAATTTCTCTTACTTCCTGGAGACCGTTCCCGTTGCGTGTCAGCGTCACACTTGTTTGATCTCCGTCCGGCAGGATTCCGCCTGCTCGGGATATGGCATCCATGAGTCTGCCGGTTGATCCAAGAGCATATGTCCCCGGAGCTTTGACTTGTCCCAGCACCATCACGGTGACGGCCTGTGGAACATAGATAATATCACCGTTATACACAGGGTAGTTTTCGCTTTCGCCTGCTGCGCTTTGAAGCTCTTCTAAGTTAATCTGAACGCGTTCGGTTTCTCCTGACCGGAGTTTGCGAGTGAGAACAGCTGAAGCGCCGTCGCCGTCTTG
>DGZL01000055.1:0-323 GCA_002398515.1 Firmicutes bacterium UBA4981 | reverse complement strand
GCTGAAGCGCCGTCGCCGTCTTGGGCTATTCCTCCTGCCATGGCTAACACTTGGAGGATACGCGCATCCCTATGGGCCTTGTAGACCCCCGGCCGGTTCACAGCGCCGAGAACTGAGATTTCGCGGACAAGTTCGGGAACGATAATAGTATCCTGATCCTTGAGGATTGACTCTTCTCGCGGCAGCCTGCCGCTAAGGGCTGCGTCAAGGTCAAGGACCAAGACTCCGGCCTCTTCTCCTCTGCCTCTATGGAGTGAAATACAGGTGGTATCCGCTGAATCAAGCGTCCCTCCGGCTTGGGCTATGGCATGGACAAAGGTTGA
>DGZL01000054.1:8774-9094 GCA_002398515.1 Firmicutes bacterium UBA4981 | reverse complement strand
TTACACAGGCCATCAAGGATTTTAAGAGCACAGAGTCATGGCATCTTCTAGACTCATCTTAACACATCACCACCGTCATGATCTGGGTAAAGATCACATCAAGTCTTCTTTGCTCGCAGTGAGGGGAAGATCAGACAGAAAGTACAGCCTAAGTGACTGAGCCGGTGAAGCAAGAGCAAGGAATTGGATGAAATTCATCGATAACCTTGACCGAGTACGCGCATAAGCATATTCCATCATCCCAGAACCTATTTTATAGCATAAATCGGACTTGTTACGAAGCTTGACAGAAGAATACCTTACATGGTAGCATAAAATCG
>DGZL01000054.1:5501-8547 GCA_002398515.1 Firmicutes bacterium UBA4981 | reverse complement strand
CTTGTCTCGCCAAAGAAATCGCAATGTCACACCGTCCAAGAATTGGATGAAACGCCGCATATTATTACCACTACGGGAGGTTTGTCTATCGTGAAGATACTAGGAGTTATACCGGCAAGATATGGATCTACGAGGCTTGAGGGGAAGCCATTGGCTGACATCTGCGGAAAACCTATGATAGTGCGTGTTTGGGAACGAGCATTGATGGTGCCGAGCATCGACTCTCTTGTTGTGGCCACAGATGACGGGCGAATTAAGGAGGCAGTGGAGAAGTTTAACGGGAAAGCAGTGCTAACTAGGAAGGATCACAAAAGTGGCACAGAGCGGGCAGCTGAAGTGTGTCTAGCGTACCCGGATCATGATGTTGTGGTGAACATCCAGGGTGACGAGCCTTTGGTGGATCCGAGGATCATTGACCAGGTGATTCAGTGCCTAATCAATGCTCCGGAGGCTTCCATGTCTACCGTGGCCAGGGTCATCAAAGATGAGGGCGATTACCACAACCCCAACGTTGTGAAGCTGGTGATGGGAAGTGGAGGGAGAGTGCTTTACTTCTCCAGATCACTGATTCCATATCCCAGAAATGCTGAAGGTTTCCAGGCATACGAGCATATTGGCATCTACTGTTATCGGCGTGACCTTCTACTAAAACTCTCGGGCATGGAGGAGACTCCGTTGGAGCACGCAGAGTCTCTGGAGCAATTGAGGTTGCTTGAGAACGGCTATCAAATACAAGCAGTTGTCACGGAGTACGGTGAGGATTCTCTAAGTGTGGACACGGCTGCTGATTTGGAGAAGGTACGTGAAATCGTGGCTAGGCTGGAGAATTCGAGGAGGTGATCTGCCCGTCGAGCAGATTGGCGTAGCGTAGGTTCTGCACAACGGTGTGATCGCAATTGGAGACTGTAGATTGAGACTAGGCGGTATTCAGTGATCCGTGAGAGCATCAAACTCGGAGGTGACTGAAGGATGAAGAAGATTCATCGAGTTATGGTAATCGTTATGGTTGCCTTGGTTGCGCTTGGTTTATCATCAATCGGATACACCGCTTCGCCGGTGGTTGTGCGGTTTTGGAATGGGATTGGACCGCCGGAGGCAGACGTTCTGTCGGAGTTCGTGAAGGAGTTCAATGAGAAATATGCCGGTCAGTACCGTGTTGAAGAGACAATGATGAAGTGGGACACACTGTACAGCAAGCTACTTATAGACTTCCGTACTGGCAACCAGCCGGATCTGCTTACTTTCCACCAGCCGGCTCTCAAGCAGTATTCGACCCTTGGGGTTCTTCAGGAGCTGGATAACCTTGTGGCTGAGTTGGGTATTAACGGCGATGAGTATGTTAGCACTGCTTGGGACGGCACGGTCGTAGACGGCAAGCGGTACGCTGTGCCCATGGATATGCACCCCTGGGCTCTCTATTATAACAGGGCACTCTTCAAGGAAGCTGGGCTTCCCGATCGCGGTCCTGCTGACATGAAGGAATTTATGGAATTCGCCCAGAAACTTACAAAGGACATCGACGGTGACGGGAAGACGGATCAGTGGGGCTTCTCTTACGAGTACAATGGCGCAGTACCTCACAGGTTCCTCATTTCGCTGCTCGGGCAGAAAGGGAAAAGGCTTCTGTCTGACGATAATCGGCAAGCGGTTTTCGACACAGAAGATACCCGGGAAGCACTGCAGTTCATGTACGATCTGGTCTACAAGCATAAGGTGGCTCCTGAGCGCGAGACTGACCCGCAGGGTGCATTCCGCCGTGGAGTGGTGGGGATGATCCTGGATGGTCCGTGGAGTATAGCGGAGTTCAGAGATACGGAAGGTCTCGACTACATGACAGCTCCAATGCCCATCTTCTACGACCAGGCGGGCACATGGGGCAGTTCGCATACGCTGGTGATCCCAAAGAATACGAAACCCGCCGTTCAGGAAGCAGCGATGCAGTTCGTTGCCTTCGTACTTAAGGAGAAGGGTTATAACTGGGCACAGAAAGCCGGTCATCTTCCGATACGGAAAGATATATTGAGCTCGGTCGAGTTCAAAGAGCTCAAAGAGAGTCAGGCTTTTGCTGACAGTCTGGAGCACATGATTTACTACCCGCCTATAGTTGAGTACTCACGTGTATTCAGCCATGATCCGTCGTCTCCACTAGTCAAGATGACAGAGTCAGTGCTTTTGGGCAAGACGGACATTGCAACAGCCGTGACGCGAGCGCAGGAAGAGTTCAACGTAATACTTGAGTCTAAGTAGGAGACTGATCTGCCGTGGTTGATCACTGCGATGGGGAGTGACGATTTGTGCATAGGCAATCTACTCTGCGAGATGGTTTAAATCGAGAGCGAGGCACTTCTCATCGCAGTGTGAGGCGCCGGAATACTTGGGCTTATCTTATGGTGGCCCCGTACTTAGTATGCGTAACGCTCTTCTTTGTTGTGCCGTTTGTCCTGTCGGTGCCTGTAAGTCTAACCAATTGGTCAGTAATTGGGAGGCCGAGTTTTGTTGGGCTCAGCAATTATGTCCGTCTGTTCAAAGATAGCTCGGTTCTGCAGGCTCTGTGGAACACTGTGCGGTATGTGCTGATGCAAGTGCCTTCGCTAATCGTCATAGGACTCGGTCTCGCTCTTTTATTGAACGCTCGGTTAAAGGGGCGCACGTTTGCGAGGGTCGTCGTGGTCATGCCTTACGTGGTTAACGTAGTAGTGATGGGGATCATATGGCGCTGGATGTTTGACCCGAACTTCGGTATTATCAACTACTATCTAGGGCGTCTTGGGCTGGAAGGGTCATGGTGGTTGACTGATACCCGAACCGCAATGCTCTCCATCGTTATCGCCAATTGGTGGTGGAGTGCTGGGTTTAACACTGTGGTATACTTGGCTGGGCTGCAGGGTATTCCCCGGGAGCTGTACGAGGCTGCGGCTGTGGACGGCGCTACTGGATGGGTTGCGTTCAGACATGTGACACTGCCCTCTTTGAGACCGGTTACCTTCTATATCCTGCTAATGGATACCATAACCTCATTCCAGCTGTTCGGCGAACCATTTGTCAT
>DGZL01000054.1:1579-5304 GCA_002398515.1 Firmicutes bacterium UBA4981 | reverse complement strand
TTGTCATGACCCAAGGAGGGCCCCTGGGGTCAACGACTACTTTGACCTATAAGATTTACAATTCGGCATTTGTGGAACTGAAATTGGGATATGCTTCGGCCATATCCGTGCTTTTCCTCGCTGTCATTGGCGTGTTAGTATTACTCCAGTCGAGGGTGGTTAAAAGTGGGATTGACTAATGAGCGGACAGAAGGTCGCAACTATCGTGTTACCCGACGGGCGCGAAAATTCCTACTGTATTTATTGCTGGTACTGGTTGTGGTGCTGTACAGCATTCCCATGATCTGGCTTATGTCAACATCATTGAAGGAAGAGGGTCGGGTCTTCAGCAAGACCATCGAGTGGCTTCCGCGGCCCCCTACGCTGGAGAACTATAGAAACGCATTTGCCAAATATCCACTGGCGCGGTGGCTGCTTAACAGCGCTATTGTTGCGGTTGTAACGGTGTCTCTTACCATACTTATTAGTGTGCCGGCGGGTTATGCTTTGGCGCGAGCGAAGTTGAAGGGCAGCTCTATTATGTTCGGCTTGTGCCTTCTATCGCTGATGGTGCCTGTAGAGGCGTATCTCGTCCCCCTGTACATAATCTTCAGTGAATTGCGTTTGGTAAACAAATATGTGGGTCTGGTGCTGCCCCAGCTATCGAACGGGTTTGCCGTCTTCCTGATACGGCAGTTTGTCCAACAGATTCCCAAAGAGCTAGAGGAAGCAGCCATAATCGATGGAGCCAGCCGGTGGCAGGTTCTGACTCGGATTGTGGCGCCGAACCTAACCTCTGCCCTGGCCACAGTGATCATATTCCGATTCATGGCCAGCTGGAACAGCTTCGCGTGGCCACTCATAGCAGCGAGCTCTGATGCAGTTAAGACCCAGCCTGTAGGGCTTGCTATTCACGTGTTCGGGGTTGTGGGAGGTAGTATGGCGTCTCCACGCTACGGACTGTCCATGGCAGCTGCATTCGTGGCTACGCTTCCCACGATAATCGTCTTTCTCGCCATGCAGAGGTACTTTGTGGAGGGGATAGCTACTTCGGGGTTTAAGTAACCAGTCTGAGGAGGGTGTTTCATGCGTGTGCAAGGAGTTGTAGTTCCACTCGTAACCCCCTGGAGGGATCAAGGGATTGACAAGGGAGCAAGCAAGGCGCTGGTTGAATTCCTTACCGGAGCCAGTGTCAATGGGCTGTTTGTGTCTGGTACTACCGGCGAAGGACCGCTGTTGTCTGATGACGAGCGTAAGAATTTGCTGGCAACAGTACGTAGTGTCACTGGTTCTGACACGGTTGTTCTGTTTGGTGTAGGGGCTCCATCCACCGCCGAATGCCTCGAGCTATGTGATGTGGCCGCCGATGAAGGGGCTGACTGTGTTGTTGCTATGCCTCCGTATTTTTACGGAGTTACACAGGAAGAGATTGTAGTGCACCTGGCTACTATCGCCCAGCATTCAAAGGTGCCCGTGGTTCTGTATGATATACCACAGAGAACCGGCAACCGCATGTCGCTGGATACTGTATCTAGGCTCATGGAGTATGAAAGCATCGTGTGTATAAAGGATAGCAGTGCAGACATGGCTCACTTTCAGCGTGTGCTGGCCACGGTTCGCCCTGATGTCACAGTGCTGATGGGCGATGATGCACTGATATTTCCTGCAGTGGCCGCAGGCGGACACGGCGCTGTGTCCGGACTTGCGAATGTTATCCCCGAGGGTATCGTGGCTCTTTACGATGCTTCCGTGAAAGGAGATATTCAAGGCGCAAGGGTGCTTCAACAGAAGGTTATCGAGGCGCAGAAGGCCATCATGAGTGAGGTCTCGATTATCGCTTCTCTCAAGGCTGCTCTGTGCGAGAGAGGTATTGACGTAGGCGATCCCAAGCCTCCTCTGTTTGCAGTGTCAGCCGAAGGGCGAAAGCGTCTTGTTGATGCCTTCGACAAGGCAGGATTTGGACGAGGTGCTTCCCGTTGAAAGGTTACGAATTAGTCTCAAAGGTGGACATAGGCACTGCAGCCCCTGAGAGGCCCATGTGTCACGGAGCCACCATAGCGGAACTGCCCGATGGCAGACTGGTTGCTGCGTGGTATGAAGGCCGCTACGAGCTAGACGAGAAATCGGTAATAATGATGAGCGCCAGTTGTTCTCCTGGCTGGTCGTGGACGACTCCAAAGGTTGTAGCCGCCATGCCAGGGCTGGCTGTTGGTAATCCGGTGATATTCGTGACTCCGCAAGGGGACGTCCTTCTGTTCTTCGTTATTGTGTACGGGAAAACATGGACGTCCAGCAGGATTGCGGTCCGGCGAATTGCTGAATGCGAGTTAGCTCAGCCTGGCTCTCATGGCACATCCCATGGTATGGCGGTGTACGCTGAGGATACATGGCCTCGTCTCATATGTGAGCATGAGGGATGGATGACAAGAAACAAGCCTATAGCCATGGGGCCTTGCGAGTGGCTCTTGCCTGTGTACGACGAGGCATTGTGGTGCCCGATGGTTCTTCTCACACAAGACGCCGGCCGCAGCTGGCGTGAGTATGGGGACACCACTATGTACGGAGTCCCCATACAGCCTACACTTGTCGAGCTGACAGACGGCAGAATACTGATGCTGACCAGGACTAACCGTGGGCGTGTGTGGCGCTCATTTTCATACAACCGGGGCAAGACGTGGACTGTTTGCCAGCCTATCGAGCTACCGAACCCCGATAGCGGGCTGGATGTGGTTCGAGCTGATGACAGAACGTTGTTACTCTGCATGAATGATGCGGAGCGCGGGCGTGACCGATTGGTGATTGTCGAGTCGTGCGACGAAGGTACAAGCTGGCATGGGCAGACTCTGGTGGATGAGTCAAGAGGCGGAGAGGTATCGTATCCGGCGATAGTCACCGGCTCAGACGGTTTGATTCATGTAGTATACACATGGCAGAGGCTCTCCATACGCCACGTCGTTTTCCAGAGACGTTCCGATTCGCCCTAAGATCGACCGTGAGGAGAGGAGAGTAAGATGTATCATCATATCAAAGAACTGATTGAGTCCCAGACGCCTAAGAATATGGAGCGCATCCACAGTCTGGTCAAGGACATAGTTGATGCGAAAAACAGCGGTTCAAGCGTGGTGGTATGCACCGGCAGCGGCCCGAATCTCCATGAGGGAGTAACAACCCTGCTGGCTGAGCTGATCAGGGTGGGCATAGTGGACGGAATACTCACTAGCTCTGCAGTGATCGCTCATGAGATGGCGGGTTCTCTTGACCGTGTACACAGAGTCGACGGCAAGGATCTGGGACTTGACACTTCCATTTTGCCCCGGGACGGCAGATTCGAAGTAACCGTGATGAGCGATGAGGACCTGGCAGCACTTGAACGCGAGATGGTAGTAGATTGCGGCTTGATACGGAGAGCTATGTCAGCTCCAGGTGACACTATCATCAAAGCTGCCGGCAACATGGCCTACCCCATGGGACTCAGGACGGAAATACTTGCGCGCGACGCTGTTCAGATGGCCAAATCAGCAGGCCTTTCCCTTGAGACAGCTGTTGGCCTGGGAGCGGACGAACGCACGATGATAGGTGCCGCTGCCAGGCGCGGGGTGCCGGTTCTGGTGTCCGTACCCCAGCTGGTAGGCGGTGGTACAGTAGGGCTTAGCATTGGAGATTCAATATCTCTTACCGAGCGTTGCTCAAGGATTGCAAAACTTCTTGGTGCTGCGGGAGTGCTAATTGAGTCGGGGGTAGCACTT
>DGZL01000054.1:0-1433 GCA_002398515.1 Firmicutes bacterium UBA4981 | reverse complement strand
GCTGCGGAAGTGATAATTGAGTCGGGGGTGGCACTTACCCAGGAGATCCATGACGGGCCATTTGAGACTTGGACCGGACACGGCATATGGCCGGCCTGGGAAGGCATGAAGACTTATAGCTTGCACGGAAAAACTCTCGCCAGGATTGACCTGGACAAGAACTTGGAGGTAGTCTGGGAATATCAGCGCCAGAGTGGACTGGTGCAGAATGCCATCGCCAAAGGGCTGCCTAAGACCAAACTAACCGGTATACCGTTCCGTATGGAGATGTCAGGCTTTGCGCGACTTGAAACATCATTGCCACTGATAGGAGATATTGGACAGATATGGCCTATCATCGCGTCGCTTACAGCTGATGTCCTTGGTATTGAGCTTGAATTCATGTCGGCTCCCCAGGAGGCCCCTGAAGGCAAGGAGATGCGCGACTGGATCGTGGAGAACGTGAAGCCTGTGTCCCGGCAGGCCATGATGGATGGCATTAGGAGTGTGGGTCTATGAACGGTTCGATAGAATTAGCTGCAAGTGTAGTTGTTTTTAATCAAGAGCTGAAGCAGGAGAGGCTCGGCATCGAAGATGTGATGCGGATCTGCGCGGATTGTGGAATACAGGCGTTGGAGGTGCGGGATGAAGAATGGTTTGGCCTTCCGCCTGTTGATGTTTCTGCCACGGAATTTGACGAGGCTTGCAAAAGACTCAAGCTCTTATCAAGCGGTAGTGACGTAAGACTGATTGTGGCATCCGGAGCATCGCTTGGCGAAGAAGCCGATTGCTCCCGATTGCTCAGAGCAATAACCAGTGCAAAGAGCCTGGGTTCCCCTATAGTGCGTGTATTTCTGTCGGAGTTGGCAGAATGGCAGACAGGAGAGAATATTGGCCGCGATGTGATCGAACGTCTTGAACCCATTCTGGAAGAGGCTAACTCATCAGGCGTGCTGTTGTGCATAGAGAACACATCTGAGCCTGAAGGTTCGGTCAGCCGCATAGTGGACTTCATAGATCAAGTGGAATCTCAACTTGGTATCGTGCTCGGAATGACGCTGGATACAGGAAACTGCGTGATGAATGAGGAAGACGGGAGCCCTGCTCAGGTCACAAAACTAGCAGGCAGGAGAGTCAAATATGTTCACCTCAAGGATGTGTGTCCCGACGAGAACTCGAACTTGAGGGATTGCGCCCCGGGAAGTGGGTCGGTGGATTTTCCCTCGGTCTTCGATGAACTTAAGGCAGGCGGTTATTGCGGCTATGCATGCTTTGAGTTCGATGGAGTAGGCGAGGGTTTGGATTGGTTGCGCAAGGCACTAAGCAAGACGCGCCAATATCTACCATGAGAAGTCAATAAATGACTCCTCTTCGCTTGTTAAGAGATAAGTAGGATTAACTCCAATATACTAGGAGGTATGGGTGTATCATGCCAACAATCACGGATGTGGCCC
>DGZL01000094.1 GCA_002398515.1 Firmicutes bacterium UBA4981 | reverse complement strand
GGCCTCCTTACCCGGCAGCAAAAGGCCTTTTTGGCAAGCCGACCATTAAAAACAATGTAGAGTCTCTCTCGAATTTGCCGTCCATTGTCCTAAACGGCCCCGCCTGGTTTAAGTCCCACGGAACCGAGACAAGCCCGGGCACTAAGACATTTGCCCTTGCAGGGCAAGTGGTGAACACAGGCCTCGTAGAAGTGCCTATGGGATTCCCACTGAGAGATCTCGTCTTCGAGGTTGGAGGAGGCACCCGCACAGGCAGAGAGTTCAAGGCAGTGCAAATCGGAGGGCCGTCCGGAGGCTGCTTGGCAAAGGACCAGCTCGACGTTGCGCTGGACTACGAATCGCTACGTAAGGTCGGAGCGATGGTGGGTTCAGGCGGGATAGTCGTGATGGATGAGGATACCTGTATGGTAGAGGTCGCCAGGTTTTTCATGCAGTTTGCTCAAAATGAGTCGTGTGGAAAATGTGTGCCGTGTCGTGAGGGGACCAAGCAGATGCTTGCCCTCCTGACAAAAATTACAAACGGCGAAGGCACAGAAGAAGACTTGGAACTTCTGGAAGAACTAGCTCTTACAGTAAAGGACGGGGCGCTTTGTGGCTTAGGAAAGACTGCTCCGAATCCGGTCCTGACGACCCTTAAGTACTTCCGTTCTGAATATGAGGCGCACGTTCTGGAGAAGCGGTGTCCTGCAGGAGTTTGCCAAGCCTTGAAGGTTTACTCCATCAATCCGGACAAGTGCCGCGGATGCACTTTATGTGCAAAGGCGTGCCCTGTAGGCGCAATATCAGGTGAGCGGAAGAAACCCCACAGTATCGACCAGGCGAAATGCATCAAGTGTAACACCTGCGTTGAGAAATGTCGGTTTGGGGCAATCAGCAAGGAATAGATGAGAGCATAACACGAAACACGATTTGAAGTAGTGTAGAACGGAACCTAAGTGGGGGAGGGAACCAAATATGCCTTACGTGACTGTTGACGGGGAAACAGTTGAAATAAACGGAGAAAAGAATGTCCTGGAGCTGGTGCGCAAAGCAGGCATTGAGCTTCCTACATTCTGCTACCATTCGGAGCTGTCTGTGTATGGGGCATGCCGCATGTGTACAGTTGAAATAGATAATATGGGCCTTGTGGCTGCTTGTTCCACACCTCCGGCCGACGGGATGGTTATTCATAGTAATACCAAGAGAACACAGAGATTGCGCAGGATGGTGGTGGAGCTTCTGCTCGCGAACCATCACAGGGACTGCACTACCTGTGACAAGAACGGCGCCTGTAAGCTCCAGAGCCTCGCCTACCAGCTAGGAGTCAGAAAGGTGCGGTTCGGTGATAGAAAAGAAATGCTTCCTGTTGATGATGAGAACTCCTCTGTCGTCCGGGATCCTAACAAGTGCATACTCTGCGGTGACTGTGTTAGGGTATGTTCAGAGATCCAGGGCATAGGTGCTTTGGACTTTGTGGGGCGGGGGGCTGACACATGTGTTAGCCCTGCTTTCGGAAGAAGACTCGGAGAGGTCGAATGTGTGAATTGCGGCCAATGTGTCGCAGTGTGTCCCACAGGCGCTCTCACCGGGAAATCTGAGACAGAAGCAGTCTGGAACCCGCTGAGTGACCCGTCTAAGGTGGTTGTGGCACAGATTGCGCCTGCAGTGCGTGTCGCTATCGGAGAGGCTTTTGGCAAGAAGCCGGGAGAGCTTGAGACAGGCAAGATCGTCGCTGCGCTGAAGAAGATTGGTTTCGCGAAGGTTTTTGATACGGTATTTGCAGCAGACCTTACCGCAGTGGAGGAGTGCAATGAGTTCTTGCGTCGCCTTGCTAAGGGAGAGCGATTGCCTCAGTTTACTTCGTGTTGTCCCGGATGGGTCAAATTCGCTGAGCAGCACTACCCGGAAATACTGGACAATGTTTCGACATGCAAGTCTCCTCAGCAGATGTTCGGGTCAGTCGTAAAGAAGTTTTATGCGAAGGAGATGGGTGTTAACCCCAAGGATGTCTTTGTCGTTTCTATCATGCCTTGCACAGCCAAGAAATTCGAGGCAAAGAGGCCTGAGTTCACAGAAGACGGGGTTCCGGATGTGGACGCAGTCATTTCCACGAATGAACTGGGCCTACTTCTGAAGCAGGCAGGGATAGTGTTCGAGGAGCTTGAAGGGCAAGCTTTTGACCAGCCATTCGGACTGACTACCGGAGGAGGCGTGATCTTCGGGGTCACCGGTGGAGTAGCAGAGGCTGTGCTGAGGACTGCAGCGGATGTGCTTAAGATAGATCTGGGATACGTTGACTTTAAGGAAGTCAGAGGATTCCAGGGGCTTCGTGAGGCGACTGTGCATCTTGGTGACACAGAGCTCAATCTGGCAGTTGTGCACGGGCTTGGCAATGTGCGCAAGCTGCTTGATGCGGTCAGGTCAGGTGAGGCCAAATACGATTTGGTTGAAGTCATGGCATGTCCGGGCGGGTGTGTCGGAGGCGGAGGACAGCCGCAGCCAAATGATACTGAGTCACGAAAGGCAAGGGGCAAAGGGCTGTACTTCAGCGACAGATTAGCGCAGCTCCGTAGCCCAGGCGAAAACTTGGCGGTCACGAAGTTATATGAGACGTATTTGGGTGAGCCAGGTAGCGAGCTTGCGCATGAGGTCCTGCATACCGGTTACGGATCGCGCAGAAGGATTTCCGGGGATATCAAGATAAACGGGACAAGGCCGGGCGCGCTGGATGTCTCAGTCTGTGTCGGGACAGGGTGCTACCTCAGGGGTTCATATGATGTGCTCCAAACATTTACAAGATTGTCGGATCGCCATGACATTGAAGGCAAGGTTAATCTGAAGGCTACGTTCTGCTTAGAACACTGCGAGAACGGCGTGTCCATCAAGGTTGGCGATAGAATAGTTACAGGGGTTACGCCTCTCAATGCAAAAGAGATCTTCGAGAAACAGGTGTTATCCAAGCTGTGTGCGGATAAATCCTCATGCTCATGCGGTTTGAGCTGCGTAGCGACGGATGAGGAAAGAACAAGGAGGTAACTTAATGGTTACTATCCAGGTGTGTGTCGGCAGTTCATGTTTTCTAAGAGGCGCCCCGGACGTAATCAAGGCGTTCGAAACCGTAATCGAGAAATACGCTCCGAGGCAGGTGGAACTCAAAGGCACGTTTTGCCAGGAGTCGTGCACAAAAGGTGTTACAGTTAGAATTAATGAGAAGGTTTTCACGGCAGTAGCTCCTGAGGATGTGCCCGGGCTTTTTAGCGAGCAAGTCATGCCAATACTTCGCCGTGACGCGAGGGCGGATACAGCTGAGCGATAGTTGCTGAACCATGCCTGTATTTGCCGGTGGAGAGTGGGCTGACCGGCGGATGATTGAACAGGACTACTACAAGGAGGGTGGTAACGTGGGCATAATTACCACGATTGACGCAAAATGCAAGGACTGTTACAAGTGTCTGAGGACATGTCCTGTAAAGGCGATAAAGATGGAACGCGGCGCGCTGCCCCACGAACTTCATGCCAGGGTTTGCGAAGAACGGTGTATTTTCGACGGTAGCTGCGTCCTGGTCTGTCCTCAGAACGCGAAAAAGGTTGCAAGCGATCTTGACAGCCTAAGGCCTCTTCTGGAAGAGGGGGGAAATGTCGCGGCGAGTATCGCTCCATCGTTTCCCTCTGCATTTCCGGATGTAGACCCACGGGTTATCCCGACAGCCCTCAGGCTGATAGGGTTTAGTTTTGTCCAGGAGACAGCCATTGGGGCGGAACTTGTCAGCGAGGAATACACCAGGCGGTTCCGAGAAGAAGACACGCCTCTTATATCGAGCCCCTGTCCGGTAGTGGTGAACCTCATTGAACGACACTATCCGGAGGTTATTCCGTGCCTTGCGCCGATTGTGTCCCCTATGGTTGCCCATGGCCGATACCTCAAACAGATTATGCCCGGCACAAAAGTGGTATTTATCGGCCCATGCATTGCGAAGCTGGGTGAACGGGAGGCGCCCGTTGTAGATGACGCCATAGACTTCGTCTTAACATTTGAAGAGCTCAAAGACGTTTTTTTGCAAGCCGGAATCGATTTGGGTTTGCTGGAACCGTCTCGATTCGATGGCGCCGTGCCTGAAGCGGCCAGGCTCTTTCCTGTTGAAGGAGGTATGCTGAAGTCAGCCTCCTTAAGTACGGACATGCTTGACTGCGATGTACTAACAGTTTCTGGTCTCGAAAGCTGCAAAGAGGTGTTGAAGCAGTTTATCCGGGGCATGAGGCAAGGCGACCGGACACATCTTCCGCGTCTTGTGGATATGCTTGCGTGTGAAGGCGGCTGTATCAATGGACCTAAGAATCCCAGCGGGGAGGATGTCTACACAAGAAGAACTCGTGTGCTGGAGTATGTAAAGCAGTCCTCGGATGACCACCACAACCTGGGGAAAGCGGCTGATTTAGGCGATGCGCCCGAGCGTCCCAAAATCCCGCGAGAGCTTCTGGAAAGGAGTTATCGCAATCTCAAGCCTGATGTTCGGGAGCCTGATGAGGGCATAATCAGGGCTATACTGGCGAAAACGGGAAAGCATTCGAAGTCTGATGAACTCAACTGCGGCGCATGCGGGTATGATTCTTGCAAAGACAAGGCTGTCGCAGTGTTCCAAGGGATGGCAGATCCTGAAATGTGTATCCCGTATATGCGCGAGAGAGCCGAATCAGTGGCTAACCTTTTCGTCGCGTCTACTCCCAATGCCATCGTTGTGATAGATGAAGACGAGGTTGTTCGAGATCTTAACGCCGCTGCAGAGGGAATGTTCAAGCGGAAGAAAGGGGAAGTAGTAGGAAAGAACCTTTCTGCTATCATGGAGCCCGGATTCTTTAGGAAGGCGCTCCAGGAGAAAACTATCGTTCAGGGTGAAGTCTGCTATCCTGATATGGATCTCGTCACTTACCAGACCATATTCTATGAACCCAGTGAGAGACTGGCAATGGGTATCATAGCTGACATAACCGAGGAGAGAAGACGTGAGAGACGACTCCTTGAGATACGCGAGCAGACTCTGGACAAAGCGCAAGGGGTCATAAACAAGCAGATGGAGGTCGCCCAGAAGATAGCAGGATTGCTGGGCGAGACCACTGCTGAAACCAAGGTGCTCCTCACGAATCTCATGAATACCTTCAAGAATGAGGGGGAAGATGATGGAACGTCTTCACGTTGAAGTAGACCAATGCCAGCTAAACAAGCATGGCGAAGAGCTATGTGGCGACAGCGTGGAGGTGGAAACCGGCCCTGACTCTACCATAGTGGTGCTCTCAGACGGATTGGGAAGCGGGGTCAAGGCAAATATCCTCTCATCACTGACTGTGAGAATGGCTGTTACTATGCTCAAGGGAGGACTGAAGCTCGAGGAGGTTGTGGAGACTTTCGTTCACACCTTACCTGTATGCGAGAAGAGGCTACTGGCTTACTCAACCTTTAGTATCCTTCAGATTTTCAACGACGGAAATGTCTATCTTGCTGAATATGACAGTCCTCCTGCCTTTATTGGGCGTGGCAATCATCTCCGCGCTGTGCCGAGATCAGAGCGGATTATGGATGAGCGAGTCATTAGGGAAGCTTTTTTCTCTGTTGAGGACGGGGACTGGATCGTGTTGGCAAGTGATGGGGTTCTCCATGCCGGTATTGGAGGAATATGGAATATCGGGTGGGGATGGGATAGAGTCAGTGACTATGTCTCTGCTACGGCAGCTCGTACTACGCTTGCGTCAGAACTCGCGGAAGAACTAGCTGAAGTCACCGATAAGCTGTATGCCCACAAACCGGGAGATGACGCTACTGTGGTAGCTGTGCGGATTAGGCATCCACGCTGTCTCACCATGCTCGTAGGCCCTCCGGTGGATCCCAAAAATGATCACGAGGTCGTGGGCAAACTCCTTTCTGCGCCAGGGAAGAAGGTGGCTTGCGGTGGGACTACCGGCAATATTGTTGCGCGGATCCTTGAACGGCCAATAACTGTAGATCTCACACCACATGACAAGAGAATCCCCCCTATCGGCGAGATGGAAGGGGTAGACCTCGTCACTGAAGGCATGCTGACACTCTCATATACCCTGGAGAAACTGGAATCAGGCATGAAGCTCAGGGATGCTGCTATGAAACGCGATGGCGCAAGCCGTCTGACATCGCTGCTCCTTGAAGCTGACTT
>DGZL01000077.1:13993-16427 GCA_002398515.1 Firmicutes bacterium UBA4981 | reverse complement strand
AAGAAAAAGGGCAAGCAGTCTAGATTTCCAGGTGTTTCCTAATAAAAACTCCACCTGCAATGACCCCCATTAAGACACCAAGTACAACAAGACCTATACAAAGCCTTGCAACAGGCGCAGCCTCTGCAATGATGGGAATAAATGGCGCTACCAGCCCGAGTCTGCCTATGCATGCCTGATAGCCGGCATAAAGGCATATCCCTGAGACAGACGACCCCATGAAGCCTACAATCATTCCCTCTATCAAAAACGGCCACATTATGAACCGATCAGTTGCACCTACGAGTTTCATTACCTCGATCTCTTGAGCACGGGAAACCAGCGACAGTCGGACAGTATTCCCTACAATAAACATGACTGCGCCCAGAAGGATAATTGCCAGGATCAGAGCGGTTATGGCAATGAACCGAGTGGTCGCCAGTAATTTCTCAGTAAACCCCTGTCCATAGCTGACACTGATGACACCGGGCAAAGCGGAAATTTCAGAAGCGATATCCGGAGTTCTGTCTGCCTTGAACACACGCACATCATAAGCATCAGGAAGCGGATTCTCACCCAGGACATCCACAAGCCCGGCTTTCTGTCCGAGTTGTTTTGTCAGACGCTTCAGGCCTTCATCTTTGCTGACGTATGTCACCCGGTCAACACCGTCTATACTCTCAATCTGCTGCCTTAACTTTCCCAAGCCTTGCCCGGCGAAGTTATCTTCTACGTAAACCCTTATCTCAATGCTGGATCGCAGATGGCTGTTGACACTGCTCAAGTTCATCAAGATGAGCCCGAATATGCCCAGAACAAAAATGGACACTGCCATTGTCCCGAGGGAGATAAGGCTTACATTGCGCCTGGCTGATTTCCAACCCTCAGCCAGGAAGTACCGCATTGTACTCAGCCTCACTCTCATAAACTCCCTTCTGGTCATCTCGCACAATTCTGCCGTTATTCAACTCGATGACACGTTGCTTCAACCCGTCCACTATCGTAGCATTGTGCGTAGACATGATGACTGTAGTGCCTCTCCTATTAACCCGCAAAAGAACCTCCATAATATCCCATGATGTCTCCATGTCAAGATTTCCGGTAGGCTCGTCAGCCAATAGGATAGTGGGATTCCCCACGATTGCCCTGGCAATCGAGACTCGTTGCTGCTCACCGCCGGACAGTTCATCTGGATACACTGCAGCCTTACTCTCTAAGCCTACAAGCTTCAAAGCTTCATCAACAGAAGGGCCAATCTGTCTCCGTGGCTTTTCAATCACCGTCAACGCAAAAGCCACGTTATCATAAACAGTCTTATTGGGAAGGAGCTTATAGTCCTGAAATATCATTCTGACTGTCCTTCGCAAATAAGGCACTTCCCTAGGCCGCAATCTGGTGATATTCCTGCCGTTCAGCAGCACCTGACCACGTGTAGGCACAATCTCTTTCGTCAGAAGCTTCAAAAACGTAGTCTTTCCGGCGCCGCTGGAACCTACCAGGAACACAAACTCTCCCTTCTTAATAAGGGTATTAACGGACAAGAGAGCTGTGGCGCCGCTGGGGTAAACCTTCGTTACGTCGTAGAAGCGAATCAACTCAATCACTTCCTGCGATTACTGGATAACGACTTTATCTTTAGTAATTCGATGATTTAAGACGAAATCCCTCCTGCATACAGCAAGAACTATGTTCCAATTCGGTCTACCGCCCTGACAGCAGCTTGGGCAATGTCGTTTCCTGTCAAGCCATAGGCTTTCATCAGCTCATGCGGCATGCCTGACTGTCCGAAAACGTCGCGTATACCAACCCTCTCCACAGGAACGGGACACATTTCGCCTGTAACCTCACATACTGCGCTTCCCAAACCTCCGATAATGCTATGCTCCTCAACAGTCACTATAGCGCCGGTCTCTTTAGCGGCCTTGACCACGGCATCGACATGAATAGGTTTGATCGTGGCCATATTGAGCACACGGGCCGAGACGCCTTTTTTCGCTAAAATCTCCGCTGCTTCGAGGCTTGCGCATACCATTACGCCGCACGCAATTATCGTCACGTCTTTGCCTTCACGGAGAGTCGCGGCTTTGCCTATCTGAAACTTATAGTCTTCATTAAACAGCACAGGCACAGGGCTTCTTCCCGTACGAATGTAAACAGGTCCTTCGTGACGGGCTGCAGCGAACACCGCTTGTTCCGTTTCTTCGGCATCAGCAGGGACAATCACTGTCATTCCAGGAATCACCCTCATGAGAGCAATATCCTCAATAGACTGATGGGACGCCCCGTCCTCACCTACAGTAATCCCTCCGTGACTTGCCCCTATCTTCACGTTTAATCTGCCGTATCCTGCGGTCTGCCTCACCTGGTCAAAGGCGCGGCCGGATGCAAATATTGCAAACGAGCTTGCAAAAGGAATCTTCCCTGAGGCTGCAAGGCCCGCAGCAGTCCCCATCAT
>DGZL01000077.1:0-13840 GCA_002398515.1 Firmicutes bacterium UBA4981 | reverse complement strand
GGAATCTTCCCTGAGGCTGCAAGGCCCGCAGCAGTCCCCATCATATCAGCCTCGGCTATCCCCATCTGAAAGAACCTCTCAGGGAATCTCTTGGCAAACCCTTCCGTCTTGGTGGATTTAGAAAGGTCTGCATCGAGGACTACCACATTAGGATTGAGTTCTCCCAGTTTAACCAAGGCTTTCCCGTATGCGGCTCGAGTCGCCGTCTTCTGTGGCGCATCTGTCATGCTGTCTTATCCCCCTGTCTATAGTACATTGATTCGAATCCATTATGGATAAGATAAGTTATATAACCCCAAACCGAGCAACTACAAAGCTTAACTAAGCGAAGCCTCCAAATGACTTACTGCATCTTCCGCCTGTTCTTCAGACGGCGCCTTACCGTGCCAATCAACGACATTCTCCATGAACGGAACACCTTTGCCTTTGATTGTGTGAGCCACTACCATCGTCGGCTTTCCCTTCGTTGCTCTCGCTTCCTCACAAGCGGCATAGATGGCCTCGATATCATGGCCGTCTATCTCAAGGACATGCCAACCGAAAGCCCGCCACTTTGCAGCCGGTTCCGTAAATGATTTCACATCCGTTATTTTGCCGTCAATTTGCAAGCCGTTGTAATCAAAAAACGCCATGAGATTATCGAGCTTCCGATGGACGGAAGTCATGGACGCCTCCCATATCTGCCCTTCTTGTGCCTCTCCGTCTCCAAGTATCACGTACACTCTCGTAGGGCGCTTATCAAGCTTCGCAGCAATCGCCATACCGTTGGCTGCTGACAATCCCTGGCCCAAGGATCCTGTGGACATTTCCACGCCGGGAACATGTCTCATACTGGGATGGCCCTGCAATCTGCTTCCGAATTTCCTGAGAGTTGCCAGTTCTTCCTTGGGAATGAAGCCTGCCTCAGCCAGAGTCGCATATAGGGCAGGAGCTGCATGGCCTTTTGACATAACAAATCTGTCCCTGTCAGGCCATGTTGGATTCTTGGAGTCAATTTTCATTTCCCTAAAGTAAAGAGTCGCCATAATGTCAGCAACTGAGAGGGATCCGCCGGGATGGCCGGATCCAGCGGCTGCTATAGATTTCACAATACCTAACCTGATACGTTGGGCTATACGTTGTAACTCCCTCGTTTCCTCTTTCGTCAATTACCTCACTCCCTAATACTAAGTATATCTCGATAAGGTCATATAGGCATTAGGTCAACCTTTCCCGAATCACCCTTATAACAAACCGAGGCAGAACCAGCATACGCACGAATCTCGCAGGTTGGCACGCAAGACGAAAGAGCCACTCCAAGCCGCACCGCCCCATCCAATCCGGCGCCCGCTTCACCTTGCCTGCCAAGACATTGAAGCTGCCCCCCACACCTATGCATATAGCTGCCAATATGTTTGTCTTATTCCTTGCAATCCAAAAATCCTGCCTAGGCGCGCCCATTCCGACAAAGACAAGACGAGCCTTTGCCGAATTAATCTCCTCAATAACAGAGGCTTCTTCCTCCTCGTCAAAGAACCCATGATGAGTTCCGGCCACAATCAAGCCTGGCAACCTTCTTGTTACGCATTCAGCTGCCTCCTCCGCTACACCGGGTTCGGCTCCCAGGAAAAACACAGGCCAATGATGGTCTGCGGCACATACAAGCAACTCCTGCATCAAATCGAATCCGGCCACCCTTTGGGGTAGTGAACCCCCCAGGGCCCGGGAAGCCCAAACAATGCCTGCTCCGTCAGGCACTACCAGGTCAGCCTGGCAAATGACCTCTGCAAGCCCTGAATTCTCTTGGGCTGTCATGGCGATCTCTGAGTTTAGGGTCACTATCTGACATGTCCTATTCTCTGAAACAAACTCCCTGACACGTGCTACAGCCCCGGCCATATCCACCCTGTCCACCGGGAGGCCGAGAATGCTGACTCGTTCCACAGCAGAACCTCCTGTCATGGCCTTGATTGCTTCTTTCCTGTATTAACTGCCAGGTAAGCCACGTGTTTTGCAGATTCCGCCAGCTTCGGAACAAGCGCCGAGAAACTTGCCTTCATCTCTTCCCGCCTGTTCCAAGCATCCTTCACATGGCCGGACAATGAGTCTATATCACGTTCGCTTGGGGAGAGCCCGGGTTTTTCGCCGACGATTGAAAGCAAGCCGTCGACTTTCGGATCGTATGACAGAGCGACAAAAGGAGTAGCTGTAGCTACCGCAAATACAAGCGCGTGATATCTCATACCGATGGCGAAATCGGCATCTTCCATGAGAGACATGATTTCCCCGGGCGAAGCGCTGCAATCCCACATGTATGCTCGCTCCTGCATCACTTCGATGCACGCCTGGCATACAGGAGCATCTTGTGCCTTATGGAACGGAACATACACGATGACTGCGCCATGCGTCTTCACCAAGTCATCGCAGGCTGAAGCCACCGCTTGGATATACCCGGGAACCGCAAGCCAAGGGCGCACAGAGACTATCACCAAAGGGCGCCCCTCGGTAGGAATCTCGCAAGCCTGCAGGAAGTCACGACCCTTCCCCCGCCCGTAGCAGGGTTTGAGTCCGAAGACCGGGTCAGCTACCACATGCATCTCAGGCTTAGTGACACCTATCGATTTCAGAAGTGCAAGTGACGCCACATCCCTGACAGTAATGGTGTCCGCAAGATTACCTACAGTCTTCACCAGGAATCTGCTGAACTCAAGGTTCAGAGGCCCAATCCCCTGAGCATAGAAAAACACAGGCTTCTTCATGGCCTTCGCCAAGGTTACCAGACCTAAATAGTATGGGACTGACCGAGAACTTGTGACGTCCTGTAGGAGGGATCCGCCACCGCTGATAAACAGATCAGCGTCTCGAAGTTCCCTGGATATTCCTAAGATATCATTCCTGTTGACTGCGGAGACATTGTAAAGCTTCTTTGTGAGAATAGGATCCTTTGACAAGACTACTATCTCCGAGCCTTGAGCCACCTCTGTCAGGCGCTCAATCATGGCTGCCAGAATAGCCTCATCACCTATGTTCTGGAATCCGAAGTAACCGGAAATGACAAACTTCATTCTCCGAAGTGTTCCTCCCCCGGGACTGGTTGATGAGATCCCGTCTTTCTCGAAAAGTAGATAAACACCGCGCTGATGACAATCCCGATTATCCCACCGAGCATCAGTCCGTAGAACGTCCTCTGGAGAGTTGCCATAATCGGGGTGTGTATATGTGAAAACGTATTTACCATGGATATTTGTCCTATGCACCCTACAAGCACAAGGGGCAGACTGAGTCTAAAATAACCTGAAAGCGCCAATGCCGCAGCAAATAATAATGCAGGGTGCCCTATAAGAAACTCCTTGGTCCTCGGACGGAACACCAGTAGATCCTCAAGAAACCGCCTCATTCCCTCATCAAATTGAGGAATTGGCAGACCGAGATAGAAGTTGCCTGTTCGCAGAATATATACGAGGCCTCCCAATGCTACCACAGCCAGGGCAAGCACATGCCATATACGCATGGGTGACATGAGTAAATCCCCTATTGACGCTGGAACGCCATGACCTGACTCATCCTCCAATTGCTCCCATCCCGCCAGATACCTCCAGCATACAACAGCTCCCAGAGCAATCGGTATGGCATGGGCAGCCTTTACCCCGATGAATTTATCAAGAGATAACATGAAGGTTCCACTGGAAAGAGTGCCTGCAACAAGGAGTCCTCCCACAATAGATATGGCTGAGGCCTCCAGCCATAACAATATAGCATCCTTTAGGTGCACGCCTTCTGCAGTATGGCCTTTCCATAGCGACTTAGAGTACAGGGCGCTCACTGCGAGCATCGGGAACACTATCGCCCCACCCAAGGCTGCAAGTTGCCTTACCAGGATTGCATACCCGGTTGACAACAAAACCGAGTAAAGTATGATCCCCAGCCCGAACAAGCCTAACTCGATTACCGGCGGGAAGGAAAACAAGGTGTCAAGCAGGATAAACGCAGACGCCAGAATACCGATGCCAACTATTACAATCAGGTATCTACTGGGAGTGTACTCCTTGGACGACCGGGCTTGTCCTATGGAAAACCCGGATTCCTCAAGCCCCTCACGGATTGCCTGAATGTAGCTGAGGTTTTTGTCAATAGCACCGGCGTCTCCTATTTCCGCAGGGAAAGGCCGGATATACATGACTCTCATATTTCGCTCGCGTGCTGCACGGGTGAACCTCTCCACAGCCTTGTCAAAAGGGATCTTCTCCATTTCCCGTTCAGTAATGCTGTGAACCCTTATTACTCGCGAGCCCATGAGACGGGCGAACCGGCTGTCTCCGGTCTGAGAAGCGAATTCCACCTGCCCGAAATCCATGGAATTCAACAGCATCAAGTCTCTGACATCGCTTAGGTAGTCAGGGTACCCAAGGACCTCCATACCCTCGAATATCATAAGACTGATGCTCTCCTTATAGGGAATGCGGTTGAAGAAGAAGCTTATCTTGTGAGGAGTTGCACCCGGATAGTTTCTAAGCCTTGCCACAATGCGAAGCCCTGCTTCACTAACCTCACGGGCAGCCTCAGGATCCAGCCCGGTATTGACCCTCTCCAAGTCCGGAATGCCTCTGGCAGTCTCAAGGAATGACCCCAGGCGCTGAGACGAGAAAGTAGAAATGCGCTCCCCTAGAAGTCTTACAGACAAGATTTCAACAAGATCCTGAAAGACCTCGTGATCTCTGGGAAATAGATAGGAGTTTCCTGCATATAGGCGCAACTCATCTATCATCCGCCTAAGGACAGGATCACTTACAGGCGATAACCTATCGTAATCAAGAATCTGTCTGCCGCTGAACGCATACGCCTGTCCCAAAGTTGCAATGTCCTTAATCGTGCGCTCACCGACAGCGACAGACTTAAGTCCTCTGTCTCGTGCCTGTAGAAGGAAGGTGTCTAACGGATAATCTGCGTTCTGGCACAATAGCTTAGCTGCCCGATAGTCCATAACTAACTCTACGGTATTATTGGACTTCTCAACCTGCCATCTTCCCCACAATATGACGATAGCAGATACTACCGCTGCGACTAATATCCACACCCAAAGATTTTTGACGCGCCTGGGTCCGGTCACAAAGCCCCACCCCACTTCATGCGGCGCCTATCCTACGAGAACGCTTCTCTTGTATGCTCTATCCGGCGTCACTTGGCGTCCTCCCGGTAATGCGCACGATTTTATCTTCCATACTTATGTCACTGATGATCACAGGAATAGGAAGACTGGACATATCCAGCGAAAAGTCAAGGCCTCTCATCAATCCGTCACTGATAATGGAAGGAAGTCTGGCGCCGCCTACCTGAATATTGTTGATTTCATAGCTGAGGCGAGTGCCGTTTTCTTCCGCAACAAACTCTCCGTCAAGATTCACAGGGATATCGATACCGGCCACACTCACATCACCTTTGACTGAAACTCGACCCGGACTCAACTCAATCAGCACAGACTTGGGCACACCCTTAAGCCCGCTGACATACCTATTAAGATCATCCTGGCCAATCACTAACTCAGCTTGGCCTTGTCCAATATGGGATAGAGAAAAACGACTTTCTTCCCTCAAAGCCTGCATGTCAATGAGAATGTCCCTTGCATCAACCATGAGAGATTCAATCCTTAGGCCTTCTATGAAAAGGCCTCTGCAATTCATGCTTACAGAATTAACCTTGCCGGAAGAAATCAAGTTAACTGCAGGAAACGATCTTAAGCGAACTCTGACGTAATCGACGCTGTCTACATTTGACTGTATTGCATTCTCCAGTCGAGACGCAACTATGCGCGGGACCGCAAATTCGAAAACCAACACTACACCTAAGACAATAATAAGAGCAATTATAATAGGCGGAACGCCTTCTGTTCTCAGGTCTCGCAACCCGGACATACCAGGACTCCTTTCACGATTCACTCATCTTCGCTTTAGCCCTAAGATAAGTCTCGATAAACTCGTCAATCTCACCGTCCATGACTGCCTGGACATTCCCTGTCTCAACCCCGGTTCGATGGTCTTTCACCATAGTATAAGGCTGGAACACATATGATCTTATCTGACTCCCCCAGGCAATCTCCCTTTGCTCCCCTTGAAGCTCACCGAGCTTCTTCTCCTTCTCAGCCTCAAGGCGTTCAAATAGCCTGGCCTTTAGGATCCTCATTGCAGTGATCCTGTTCTGATATTGAGACCGCTCATTTTGGCATTGCACGATTATGCCGGTGGGGACGTGAGTTATCCTCACAGCTGACTCCGTCTTATTCACATGCTGCCCGCCTGCTCCGCCTGACTTATAAGTATCTACCTTCAAGTCCTCAGGATCTATCTCAATTTCCACATCCTCAGGAATCTCGGGGATCACATCAACAGACGCGAATGAAGTATGCCGTCTGGCATTAGCGTCAAAAGGCGAAATTCTGACGAGTCGATGCACTCCTTTCTCAGCTCTTAGGTATCCGAAGGCATTCCTTCCGCTGACCAAGACTGTAACGCTTTTGATTCCCGCTTCATCCCCGGGGAGACAATCAGTAATCTCAGTACTGTACCCGCTCTTTTCCGCCCATTTGAGGTACATGCGAAGAAGCATCTCCGCCCAATCCTGGGACTCCGTCCCCCCTGCCCCGGAGTGTATCGACAGTATGGCATCAGATTCGTCGTACTCACCGCTTAGCAGGTGAGCAACTTCCAGCTGTGAGATGACTCTTTCCAAGGACTCGACGCCTTCTTCAATCTCTCCTTCAACTGAATCGTCTCCCTCTTCTATTCCGAGATTCAGAAGAGTCCAAAGATCCTCAGCTTGTGCCATTGTTTCTTTCCAAGATTCAACATCTTCCTTAAGTCTGCTTGCTCGCTGGAGTATCTTCTTGGCATCGTCCGGCTCGTCCCAGAAGCCGGGGGCAGCCATTATCTTTTCAAGGTCTTTGAGTTGCTCTGACTTTGCGTCAATTTCAAAGATGACCCCTCATCTTCTCCACTCTGCCCTTGAGCTGCGCCAAGACCGGCTTAATCTCACTGAGCACGTTAGTTACACTCCCTTTCCACAACACTTCTTGTATTTCTTTCCGCTGCCGCACGGGCAGGGATCGTTTCTCCCGACCTTTTTCGCTTGCCGTTTCTCGGCTTGCGGACGAGCGTATTCACCACTGCCTGAGGTTGTCGTAATAGTAAACGGCTTAGCCTTTGGTTGTGTCGGTTGTCTCGTCCCGCGCTCATCGCTTATAGCTACTCTTGACATCCATGCGACAACATCATCACGGATATTGGATTTCAGGTCTTCAAACATCTGCCAGCTCTCAAGCTGATACTCAAGGAGAGGATCCTTCTGTCCGTATGCCCTGAGACCAATCCCTTCCCTGAGATTATCCATAGCTTGGAGATGATCGATCCACTTGGAGTCGATAATTCTCAACATCACGAGTTTCTCAAGGACTCTCATGCGTTCTCGTCCTATCGCTTCCTCGCGGGCTTCATAGGATTTGATAACAAGGTCCGTTAAGAAGTCGTCAACTTCCGGGCGACCTTTTCCCTCTAAATCAGCAGGCCCGACAGGGGGTCGGAATACAAACGTCTGATTCAGCCTGTCAGAAAGGGCACGAAGATCCCACTCTTCCTGGAATATCTGCTCATTAACGTAAATATCCAGGAGCTCTCTGGCGACCTCGGACATCATTTCCAGGATCCTGTCTTTCAGGTCTTGCCCTTCTACTACTTTGCGCCTGTCACCATAGATGACTTCACGCTGCTTATTCATGACGTCATCATATTCAAGGACCTGCTTCCTGATATCGAAGTTATGCCCTTCAACTTTCTTCTGTGCAGTCTCAATAGACCGGGCAAGTCGCGAATGCTCTATGGGCATATCCTCTTCCCATCCGAGACGGTCCATTATTCCAGTTATAAACTCCCCGCCGAACAGCCTCATAAGATCGTCTTCCAGTGAAACATAGAACCTGGAAGCTCCGGGGTCTCCTTGCCTTCCTGAACGTCCTCTGAGCTGATTGTCGATCCTGCGACTTTCATGGCGCTCGGTCCCCATAATGAAGAGCCCGCCGAACTCCACAACTTTGTCGTGCTCTCCCAAACATTCGGCTTTGGCTTCCTCCAGGCGCCCCTGATATTCCTCCCTGGCTTTAAGCACTTCCGAGTCGTCTGTGGGGAAATGCTCTGCAGCTTCAGCCACTACCTCACCTGAATATCCCTTCGCGCGCAGCTCCTGCTTGGCGATATACTCGGGGTTGCCACCTAATACAATGTCAGTGCCTCTGCCTGCCATGTTTGTAGCAATGGTCACTGCCCCTAACCTACCTGCCTGTGCCACTATCTCGGCCTCACGTTCGTGGTGTTTCGCATTGAGGACTTGATGTTTGATACCCTTTCGCTTCAGCATTTCACTCAAGCGCTCTGACTTCTCTATGGATATGGTCCCGACAAGCGCAGGCTGACCTCGTTTGTGTATTTCTTCTATTTCATTAACAATCGCAGCAAACTTAGCCTTTTCAGTCTTGAGGATGACATCCGGATAGTCAGTTCGGATCATAGGAAGATGTGTAGGAAGGACCACAACATCGAGCCCGTATATCTTCTGGAACTCTTCTTCTTCGGTAGCTGCCGTTCCGGTCATACCTGCCAGCTTGTGGTACATGCGGAAGTAATTCTGAAAAGTGATTGTGGCCAAGGTCAAGCTTTCTCGCTCTACCTTGATTCCTTCCTTCGCCTCGATAGCCTGGTGAAGTCCGTTGCTGTACCGCCTCCCGAACATGAGCCTGCCTGTAAACTCATCCACTATGATTGCTTGGCCGTCTTTCACAATATAGTCCCTGTCGCGACGCATCAGCGCGTGAGCCCGAAGCGCCTGGTTCAAGTGATGCATTACCTCTATGTTGGACTCATCTGAAAAGTTATCCAGCCCCAACATGCGCTCAGCCTTCTCCACGCCTTCGTCAGTAAGGGCTACAGCGTTTGCCTTTTCGTCCACTGTGTAATCCTCATCCCGCTTCAGCCGTGGGACAAGCCTGGCGAATTGATGGTAGAGGTCAGTAGACTCCTCTGCTTGCCCGGAAATGATTAGAGGGGTTCTGGCTTCATCTATCAGGATGCTGTCCACCTCATCGACAATGGCGTAATTCAGTTCTCGCTGCACCATTTCGTCCTCAGAGGTAACCATGTTATCACGAAGGTAGTCGAAACCGAACTCGTTATTCGTTCCGTAGGTAATGTCTGCCGCGTAAGCCGCCCTTCGCTGGGCGTAATCAAGCCCGTGGATTATCACACCCACCTTGAGTCCGAGAAACTTATAAATTGTGCCCATCCATTCTGCATCACGCCTGGCCAGGTAATCGTTGACAGTGACGATATGAACACCTTTCCCGGTCAGGGCGTTAAGGTACGCGGGCAGAGTCGCAGCCAGCGTCTTGCCCTCTCCTGTCCTCATTTCCGCGATTCGCCCTTCATGGAGGACTGCCCCGCCCATGATCTGCTCATCAAAGTGGCGCTGACCCAGCACCCTGACTGCAGCTTCCCGAACTACAGCGAACGCCTCAGGAAGAAGATCATCCAGTGTCTCACCGTTATCCAGCCTTGTCTTGAACTCAAAAGTCTTGGCTGTGAGCTCACGGTTGGAAAGCCCTCTTACTTCGGGCTCCAGAGCGGATACTTGTTCCGCTATCCCCCTCAGCCTTCTCAGTTCCCTTTCGTTTGTATCAAAAGCCCTTTTCAGGAACCCAAGCACTGACATATCCCCTCTTCTTTGGCAAAGTCTGCAGGTACAGAGCGTCCGAGACTTGCAAAATGCGAGTTAATTATACCATTTACGTTTTTGACCAGCAACTGCGCCAAAAGCCGCCTGACAGTCGCTGACACGCCTGCCCCCCAGTCGCCCGCTGACACGCCCGCGCTGACATGCGTTATCTAAAGGAAGTTCCCCTCCGCCCCACAGGACCGCCTATGTGCTGCCTCAGGCGAGTTCGCCGTGATCGACGAGTGAGTCGGTAATGACCCTTAGGCCGCCTGACACCAGTGAGTGGCCACCTGGAACAATAGGAATACTCGATGATAAAAGACAAGCCGTAATCTTACGCGCAACCGGATCATCTATAGCGTCCGGACGCAAGAGGTCAGAGTTAAACCTGTCTTTCGCAGGCAGATCCAGATGAAGGTGGTGAAATAGAACCCTGGTATCAACTAACACGGCATCTGCCACCTTCTCCAAGGCGCGGACAAAACTCCCGAACCCTACCTCCTCAGCAAGATAACCCAGAAGAGAAACCACCCGGCGCCCACTCTCACGCCCTAGAGCCTTCATGCCTCTTTCCTCAGAAAAGACCCTCATCCTGCATTGAAGTCTTTCATTAACATATAGCACAGCACCGGGGCTCACTCTCCCGATGACGCAGATCTCTGAAAGGGGAATACCCATTGTCTCTCTGGCCTTTCGGAGACGCGAGTCTGCAGGTTCAAGGTCCAGCTTTCCAAGGACAGCCCTTACATTTGGACCGGTTGCCGGGTGCAGTCCCAGGACTGTAATATCTGCAGGCGTGTCCACGTCGAAGACGGTGCCTATCGTCTCAGGCAGTCTTCTTGAATGAAGAAAACATAGGGTCATAGCAAGGGCATTGTCTGATGCCGGCAACTCAGCTACTTCCAGCAGCCGAGATGCAGGAGTAAATCCCACAATATCACTGGAGAAAATGTTGTTGGCGAGCACAGCTCCGGGAGATACGGCAAGGGTTCTCGCAAGTGCGCTAATCTCCGACTGCGCCATGAGGGCACCGGAAGCCCCTCCCATGTATATGACGGCCTCCAGGGACCGGGTCCTGATAACCCCCGCCAATGCCTCCCCGAAATGAAACTCCCTCGCAGCAGGTATAACTTGACTTTCAGCCCCGTACTCCGTTGCAGCCATAGCCAACTCTTCATAGGTCGTATAGAGAAATATGTTATCGAGTTCCGGCACTTTCGAAAACTTCTCCAGGTTGTCCAAAACCACCGCTTTCCTCACAGCAGTGACCTGCTCTTCTACGTGGCTTTCAGGTATTCCGCCCTCAAAAATGACCAAGGATACTTTGTTCATGTAGATTCCCGTCCCCCTATGTATCAAAGGGTTGCCTGTCACAGGCAACCCTTTCTTCGAGCTTGGCGAAGCTTCACTTCTATTCTCTATTCTAATCTCAAAACTCAGGCTCTATCAAGCCATAGTTTCCGTCCCTACGGCGGTAGACTACATTGACCTCGTCAGTATCACTGTTTGAAAAGACGAAGAAGTCATGGCCAAGCAGTTCCATCTGCATTACCGCCTCTTGTGTCGACATAGGCTTCACGGCAAAGCGTTTCGTTCTAACAATCCTCGCCTCTTCATGCCGTTCTTCCACCTCAGCAACGCCGGGAGAAAACTCTGCTTCCACGATGCTTGCGCCTGTCTGACGCAGTCTGCGATTAATCTTAGTCTTGTACTTGCGGATCTGTCGCTCAATCTTGTCCACTGCCCCGTCAATTGACGCATACATGTCTCCGGTCTTCTCCTCACCCCGCAAGAGAAGGCCATTTACCTGAATCGTGACCTCAGCAATCTGAAGCCCTTTCTCAGTGCTGACAACTACCTGAGCGTTGACTGAATCCCCTTCAAAGAACCTCTGGAGCTTAAGAACCTTCTTTTCAGCATACTCTCTAATAGATTTTGACAGTTCAATGTTCTTGGATTTCATGGTGACTTCCATTCATACCAGCTCCTTTCGGGAAAATCAGGGCTAGGCTTCTTTACTACCATATTTCCCTGCAATAAAGCAAAATCCTGCATCTCACATCGGAGGTTCTGCCCACCTTATATCAGTAGCTGTGTCATAGACCAGAGACGGTATAGGAGGGATATCGGACACCCTAATCCTGCCTCGAAGGTAACCTATGACATCATCTACCTTGCTAGACTTCAAACCGAGGCTTGATAGGATGTCCACATTTCTAAGTCCGGATTCGTCCATCTGTCTGCTTAGGGACCACGCAATCTCCATATCCAGAGGGCTCAGCCATGTGACATATGCGGGAACCTTTCTTTCGTTTCCATGCGCTGCCTCCTCAGAGACTCCCCGATCCGGCGCCAGGAGCACGTACGCCCCGCCGTGACTGCGATCTAAAAGGCGTATGTATGACAGCGCAAGAGCAAGATCTCCTGAAGTCACAGAGTTGACCACAAAAATCGAAGCCTGAACACTCTCCAACTCCTGCCGGCGCATTTCCCAGATCTCATTCGGGACTATTAGCGTGGGAGTCAACCGGTTTACAAGGTGTATCCCAAAGCACGCGTCTGCATACGCCCTGTGGGTTTCCAAGATTCCTTTCGAGGAGGAAGACAAGCTAATCCATAACCTGGAGTCCCCCGGCACAGGCGGAAGCACAGTCTCCCTCACGGTGGCGCCTTGAGGGAGTCGTAACTCAAGGGACATACCTGATAACCGAGACACAAAATCTGCAATGAGGTACTGACCGCCTGAAACAGGGTAGAAATGGGAACTCTTCGCCCAAATTACGTTTACATCGTCAAAACTCTCTGCAGCTCGAAGTGTCTCACTGATAGGAAATACCACGTCCAAAGTACCGTTTAACATTAGGACAGGCCTTGGCCAGATATCAGGTAAAGCAGCCGGATCAACCAGCATCAGAGTATCTGCTGCTTCAATAATATCAGCAAGCCCGATCTTTGAAAGCAGTCTGAAATTGCGTACAACAGGATTCTCGCTATTAATGAGTATCTCCCGGAAACCGGCGCCTGCAACCAGGAAAACTCCGCCCTTAAGTCTCGGGTCCGCCTTATACGTCAACATGGAGACCATGCCGCCAAGGCTGGCGCCGGTGATATAGACTCGTTCTGAGTCCACATTGTCCCTGGATATCAGCCAGTCCAACGCTCGGCGCATGTCGATAACCGCACGTCTGAAGTTGTTTCTCACTGCCACAGGAGGCGCCACCACAAATTTCTGCCCTGAGATTACTTGAATGCCCTTGGAACGCCTGTGGTGAAATGGCAGGCTTGGCATTAGAACGGCAAATCCGCGTTTCGCTGCAAAGTCAGCCACGTGCCAAAACTGATCCTCATCTTCTGAAAACATACCATGGATTCCGATAGCAGCAGGTGCCTTCCCCGACCTTTTCGGCTCAAAATATGCAGCATATACAATATCGCCTTCACTCTTATATGTCAGCTCGTATCTGCGATACCATTCGTTTTCGGCTCTTAGGACAAGTTTAGCTTCGAGAGGTTGACTTCTGTCGTAAGAGTAGAACTTGATGACTTCCATAGGATCCGCCGATGTCGTGTATCTCGAACTCGCAAGGCCGGTAGACGGGATGAACATGACCGATAGAAGAATACCTAGTAGGAGGGCGCCTGACAGTCGGCGCATACCGCCTCCCCTCAGTGATGTGCGCAACCTTTCACCCCCGATTGCTGTCCCTCTATTATACTTTGACGAGAAAGCCATCTCTAGAGTTCCCATTTCTGCTCCAAAAAAGCGCTCTGCTTATCATTATTAGCTTCTCCTATATCAAATGGTATTTCAGTCAGGAAGTCCTCTTGCTCGATTGAAGAAAAAATCAAAAAGAAGAGCGCGGCTATATGCCGCGCTGTTGTTAGCGTCCGGAAATGCCGCGCCTGACGCTGCCTATCGCATGACCAAGTTAGTTGTGACTTCCCCTACCTACGCGCCCCAGGATGATTTCTGGGCTTCAAAACACTCCCGGCAGTATACAGGCCTGTCTTCGCGAGGCTTGAAAGGAACTTCTGCGTCCCTTCCGCAAGCTGAACAGGTCACTGAATACATTTCTCTCGGGCCATCGTTGCGCTGACGTTTCCGGGCCAT
>DGZL01000065.1 GCA_002398515.1 Firmicutes bacterium UBA4981 | reverse complement strand
GCCTTCACTCTGGTTCCGGGCGACAAACGGCACTGATTTTCGTCCCAGGATACAGAAGCAGCTATGGCCTCCACCAGTTTAATGGCGTCACACATGGCGCCGACGACGGCGGATGAGCCCATACGGTAAGAACGTACCACGAGAATCCCTCCCTTAGCTCTATTGGAAAGCTAAGAGAGAAAAAGTATAAGTAAGTGATTACCAGTTATCCTCAGGTATGTAAATTCCTTGGGCAAAATTATTCATCGTTTGCATTTTCAAGGGTGTGGAAGATGGGCTCAAAGGCAAAATTGATCAGCCCGCCCGTCATCCAGCCTTCACGCAGGATACTCCACACCCCCTTGTCGTAGGTGAAAAAGTACCACTCCCGCGAGGGTTCCACAGGCTCCCAATCCTCCTTGAGAATGTGGCCGTCCCCCGGGTTTTCCAACACAGTGCTGATGGCCTTAATGTCCATGATCGATACCCTATGTCCCCGGTTATCGAAGGGTAGGTTATGTTTCTTTAGATATGTCGTCTTAATTGCTATGCGATCTCCGGGCTGAATCGATTTGACCAGATTCAGATACCTTGAATTCTCGGTCTCAACCGTCTTTAACTTTTTGTAAACGGTTGGACTCCGTTGTCGACAAATAGAGGTACTCACCTGGGGGAGTCAGATTCAAGTATCAAATAATCCCTAATACGCTCATACGAGCAAAGCAAAAAGCCCAATGGATATTTACCTGATGAGTTAATTATAATTCATAATTGAACTTAAGATATATTTCTCCAGTTTGTGCTGCATGTCTCCTTTTCCTAATTATCAGCGACGTGAAATCAATACGACCTTCTAATACTGCTGTTAAATCAAGTCCATCCATTAATAAAGTTGTACTTCGTCCAGCCGAATGAATCTTTACAGCATCATCTGAAAAACCATTAATCGACAAAAACAGACCTAATGTATTATCTAGTTTTCGATTGATTTTCCCGATGAATGAATCTAAATCGACCCCATCGGCTGGTGGCTTTTGCCATTTCGCTTCAAAAAGGTAATCGGTACCTTCTAAGGTAAATGCACCATCAATTTGCTCTCCCATATTCTTAAATGAAGCTTTAGGGTCAAGGTCAAATAGTAAAAAAGTATCATACATAATTTTCTCCAATGCAAATCCGCGATTTTGAGGTTTATCTGAAGAGAAAAGCTTAAAGTATGTATCCTTGATCAAATTGAGTCTTTCCAACATAGCTTGGTTAGATTGAATTATTGCCATCCTTGCTTGTCTTTTTCTTTTAGACTCCTCTGCTTCCTTGCTTCTTTCATTGTGATCTTTAAGGATTTGTCTTAAAGCTTCTACGGCTTTTGCTGCTTCAATAGCCTTTCGCTTCCCATCCTCAAGCTGTTCAAGATGTCCAAAGCTCCTAATTTTACATATCTCATTCAGTAATCTTGTAATGTCCTTTGAATACCTCCTCGAATCCGAATATAGGGCATCAATAACATCGGACACAATTTGCTTTTTATAGTTGTTCCAATCAATATTTGCAAGGATAGATTTGTCATCGATACAGCCGTAGAAAAAATTCCTTAAGTCTTTCTTGTACCAATAGATAACAAATAAGGCTTCTTTACATACATGCATTGCGACTGGAGATAGATAATTATTCATGGATACTTACCCTTTTTTATGTAGGTCTTTTACACAATAATAACTAGCTTGGGTTAGTACTGTGCCGAGTTTCAAGGGTAAGCTCTCTAGAAAAATATCTTTTATAGAATTCCCTAACCGGTTAATAGTCAGTTTATCACTTACAGAGAAAACATCGCTTCCATCTTTTAATATCTGGATTAATGCTTCCAGTAAACTATTAGTCGACTGTATTGCCTTATCGTTAATAGCCTTCTCTATCCATATAGTTATTGAATTAGAAAAATCCAATCCCTCACTGCTATGATCTATTAGTAGAAGTTCTGTGTCGCCCTTATACCTCCATAGGGAAATACGCTCTAATAAATCTACAAACTTGCAAAACATGGTGTCGCTATAACTCCATTCCACACCGTTAATTTTGCATACGACATCTTCACTAGGATAAGTACCATACCAATATGCTCCGTATCCAGGAAGATAAAAATCTATATGCTTACCCGACCTATGCCAAAAATAGTTCAACGAAGGTATAATCTCTGAACGAGCAATTTGTGTAGTGGGTCGGACAAATAAAATACCTAGCACTCTTGAATCTTTACTTTGAAGATCCTTAAGCATGTCCTCTAAAGTCCAGGCTGCTAACAAAACTACCCCCTCCATTTTTTCAAGTATGTTAAATACTCCTTGAATTTGTTGCTCGGTTAAGTTTCCTCAATTGAACTTCTAGCTATTAAGAATTTATCACTCCATAATAATTCCTGCTACAACGTCCTCATGATGTCCAACAAGCTTTGGTAGCTGTCAACGTCATGATACTTTACTTTACTCGTAGATAGCTCGTTGAACAGTTTCTTGGCACAAGATATCTTTGCCTGTTCAATCGGCCTGAGATTCATACTATCCATAGTGCCTTTAGTTTCAGCGATGAAGAAAATGTGCTTCACTGTCCCGCGTACGAAAGCAATGGCCCAGTCGGGTGAATAGTGCCCTACGGGGGTCGGAATACGAAACCCCTTGGGACCGCTCGGCAGCTTAGCATAAACACACACTTCGTCAGCCTTTTCCAAGTCCTGGGCGAATCGTCGCTCGACGCTATCTTCAGAGATACCGTCTGTGAAGACATAGTCCTGGATATGCTTTTTGGCCGGGAGGGCTTTTTCATATTCCTGGGAGTTTTTGCAGATGGTGAAGATGTTGCTGTCGTATTCGCCTTCGATCTGATCATAAGAGATGTGCTCCACGATCATCGTCGCCTTTTGATCCTTAATAAGTGCGATGACCTTAGAGATAAATTCTTCGGGATTCTCTCGGAAGAGGTATAGTTTTATCAGGGAAATCCCTTTCAGGATGGCGGCGACAGTTCTCCGCGTCAGAACTGTCCCCTCGGCGATTTTCCCGATAAGATCATAGGGAACTTGGCTAACCTCGGCATGTTCCAGTGTCTGAGTTCGTGACTGAGTGGCATCGAAGCTTTCACCGCGTTCCAGAACGTGTTGATCCATGTCTTGGGTCTGCCTGCCCGTAGTAACGACATACTGCAGCGGTGTTACGTACAGGTTGGCGTTGATGGCAGCAATAGCTTTTAGGATCAGCTCTTCGGAATCAAAGTCAACAGTATAGGCATATTTGCGGTTGATACAACTCCATAGTTCCTTAAACTCCTGCTTGTAGAAATTGTCGTTGAGGGGATTCTCCCGCAGCTTGGTCTTGTTGCCGTTGTCGATCATCATGTCCAGGACGCTGTCGTCAAAGATCCCCTGCACTAACATATGTACCCCTGCTGAAAGGGCAGACAATTCGTCAGGTAATGCAGCCAGTTGACCACTCTCCACCGCAATCCGGTACTCGTCGGTAACATTATCTTCATCATCCACGTAACCATTTCTGATCAGGTAGCGATGGATTTTGTCGGCCTCCTGTTTTGTAATCCTATAGATTTCTTCGCCAACCATCACCGTCTTGTCAGTGAAATACGCCACCGTTGCCTTGCTAGGGCGGTCATAAAGCACGTTGCGGATCTGTTTCTGCAAAGCATCGACGAAGCTGAAATAACTCTCACCGGCAACAACGGTGAGCATATTGATTTCATGGACATTCCTTTCACCGCATACGTCGTCATCCTGTCGGTCACCTAAATGGTTGACACACAGGCGCAATCCCCGCCCTACCTCTTGTCGTTTTGCTGTAGCATTATCGGAACGCTTCAAGGTACAAATCTGAAATACGTTTGGGTTGTCCCAGCCTTCCCGCAGGGCAGAGTGGGAAAAGATAAAACGCGTCGGCTCTTCGAAGGAAAGCAACCGTTCTTTATTCTTCAGGATCAAATCATAGGCCGAAATGTCATCGGAGAATTCGCTGCCCCGCTTGACGGAACTGTTCACGGCGCGACCGGTTCTGTCGATGCTAAAATAGCCCCGGTGGGTCTCCTGCACCGAGATGCGACGCAAATACTCCTGATATGGTGTATCAAAGAGGGTAAGACGCTCATTGAGGATGTTGGTGTACTCTTGCTCGAAGATCTTGCCGTATTCGCCCAGCAATTCATTGCCGCTATCGTCGTATTGCCTATACTTTGCCACCTCGTCGATAAAGAACAGTGACAGGCATTTGATGCCCATTGAAAAGAGCTTCTCTTCCTTTTCAAAGTGGGATACGATGGTCTCCCGGATCTGAATACGACGCATGTCAGTTTCGGACACATCGCCGATGACATAGCCCTTGAAAAGGACTTCGCCATTGGTAAAAGTCACGCTACAGGGGGACGGATCAACCTCAGCAATAACGTAACCCTTGTAAGGCTCGAGGTTATTGGATGTTACATAGAGGTTATCGCCGACGCCAAGGATGCGTATTTCGCGCTTAATTCCGCCTCGATACTTAACTTCCAGCTCCAGCCGCGCCATGGGCGGCTTTTTGCTGCTGATTACTATGCCCTCAAGGTAGAGATATCTGTCTGTCCCCCTCAGGTTCTTGACCTCAAAGCCCTTTACCTCAATTTTCTTAACCAAACGGCGGTTGAAGGCGTCCAGGGCGTCCAGGGCGAAGACGAGGTTGTGTTGCGTCCTGTGGGTCGCCGAATAGTTGATGGAGAACAGAGGATTGAAATTGTTTTTCAGCGCGTTCTGAGTCACCTCGCCCCCCATTTTTTGGGGTTCATCGAGAATGAGAATTGGCCGGTTAACCTTGATGACATCGATCGGGCGGCGGGAACCGAACTCGTCCCGTTTGGAATAGATGATTCGCGCCTCCTTACTCCGTCCATCCTCCTTTAGCGACGTGGCAAAGGCCTGGATATTGATGATCATGACATTGATGCCGTACCCGCTGGAAAACTCGTCAAGCTGGTGTAGATTGGAGGAGTTGTAGACAAAGAAGCGCGCCTTCTTGCCGTAGAGCTGCATGAAATGATCCTGAGTGATTTCAAAGGTCTTTTTCACGCCCTCGCGAATGGCTATACTGGGCACTACGACGATAAACTTGCTCCAGCCATAACGCACATTCAGCTCGAACATTGTCTTGATATACACGTAGGTTTTGCCGGTGCCGGTTTCCATCTCCACATCAAGGGAGACTCTGCCCAGCTCTTTGATTAAGACAGGCGATTGTTTAATGTTATTTCGCTCCTGCAATTTGCGGATATTTCTTAACAGCTGCTCATCGCTCAATTCCACCGAGGCATTCTTGTAGCCAGAGATATCATCGGTTACTTCCGCAGTACCATCTTCGAAACGAAATTCGGTGCTGATTACCCCTCTCCCCAGGTCACGGAGATAGCTTGCCGGTCTGTGATTGCACTGTCCAGTAAATACGTGAACAACGCTCTCGACAGCCTCTGTTTGGAATCGTTGGATCTTAAAATTAAACTTCATCTACAGCACCCTCCTGACCGTCGAAGGGCTGTAGGTGGTGAAAATCTGCTCAAAGTTTGCCGCCACACTGTCGGCGGCAAAACTGCTGTCGCGGAATACGGCATAGTACGGCGTTAGCTGGGCGATTTCTTTTACCACATCATCGCTAATTTCGCTATCGAAACAAGCGATGAGGAAGTTATCAGCGACGGAAAATACAGTCTTGCCGCTGACTTCACGCCGCTCAATTTTGCTGGATAATAGAACACCTAAATCCAGCATGACCTGGAATAGTAAGTCCTCCGGCGTCCTGTCCTCCTTGATGTTGTCGGTCAGCTGGTCAAACAACGAATGTTCATATTTATCGGGGGTGTAATACACGTCCTTCATGTTGGAGCTGTCCAATTTGAGGACGCGAAAACCGATGTCGAGATCAGCTGCGGCCAGAGGACTGTCATCTTTAATTCTCTTGCCAGCACGACGAATGCGCTCTTTACCAATCTCGCAGATATTGTTGTAACCAGCTGTATAAGCTTCACTATTCTCGTCACAGGGTTCAGGAAGCTGAACCATAATGAACTTGCGCTTGCCTCCGTCTTCGGCGTTGAGCTGCATGACAGCGTGGGCAGTGGTGGCGGAACCGGAAAAAAAGTCAAGGACTATATCACTTTCCGACAGATTGGCAATCCTGCCGAGAAGTTTGAGTAAACGTATTGGTTTAGGACCATCAAACACTCCAATACCATCAAAAAGTGCTTTCGTTTCTTGTTTTCCCTCTTGATTATGACCCGCTTCTGCGTGAAATAGAATCGAGTTTGGTCTTAACCCCGCTTGAACTTCACTTAGAAACGTTTTCAGGCGTGGCGCACCATCACCATTACTACCAAACCATATTCTGTTATTAGCCACCAACTCATCATATTTTTCCTTGCTCACGCTCCAAAATCTCCCGCTTGGTGGCCGACATTTTCGCCCACTGGGAGTTGTGATTTCGTACAGAAGTTTTTCTGAGCCTGATTTTGCTGAAAGAACTACTGATGCCCAGAATCCACGTGGATCACAATCTGGATTTGAGTATCCTGGCGGAACATCATTACCTCGAGGTAGCAGCCCTATCCTCCAACCATTGTCATTCACCAATATACTACGCTTACAGTAACAGAGGATGTGGTCATGCATGGTTGAAAAGAATGTTGCATCGTTGGCTCGTGAAAACTTCTTCTGCCATATCAAATTTGAAACAAAATTCCCTTCACCGAACACTTCATCACAAATCTTCCTTAACCCTGCAACCTCACCATCATCGATACTAATGAAAATTACCCCGTTATCACTCAACAAATCTTTCGCGAGTCGTAACCGAGGGTAAACCATATTCAGCCAGTCCGTGTGGAACCGCCCGTTGCTGTCAAGATTCGGTGTAAGACGGTTGCCTTGCTCGTCGCATTGCCCATCGCGGCGCAGGAATTCACCAGATTCCTCGGCGAAGTCGTCCTCGTAAATGAAGTCCTTACCAGTGTTGTAAGGTGGGTCGATATAAATCATCTTCACTTTGCCGAGATAGGTTTCAAGCATCAATTTCAACACATCGAGATTATCACCTTCAATGTAAAGGTTTCCCGTAGTGTCAAAATTAATGCTTTCTTCACGATTGGGGCGCAAAGTGGCGGCAATCGGAGAATTGGCAAGCATAATAGACTTCTTCTTATCTGGCCAAGTAAACTGGTAGCGTTCCTCTGCCCCCTCCACAACAGTTGTAGATATCTCCTGCCTAAGTACATCTGCGTCAATAGCACGAACCACCTCACCATCAATAATAGTTTCGGTGACAGCATTAGGAAAAAGCTCGGCAAGCCTTTTAAAGTTTTCTTTGGTTTTATCGGGGGTATACATTTTCAGCTTATGCATGTTCATTCCTCCCTTAAAACGGACAATCATCTGTTTCATCTTCATCAGAAGAATCCTCATTGCCCTCAGTGTTTGGGTTTAACTGCTGCCAATCGTCGGTAATTACTTTCCAATCTACGTTTCTTTCCTTCGTACCTGTCCACACGTCCCAATAATTTGGGTCATTTGATTGTGGTCGATGCTCTTCCTTAAGGTAATTCATCTGAACCATGACAGGAAGTTCTGAAGCCCAACCCAACAAAATAGCATTACGCGAGGGAAGAGAAGGCAATTCGCGCAGCAACCCTCTTAAATTGTCTGGTACAAGCTTATGAACCAAATCCTGATCTCGATCGTTATTGATACGGTGAAGCAGGAAACTATTGCATTGAGATAGAACAGTTGGAGAAAGCTCACTGGGACGTTGAGAAGAAAGGACAAGCCCAAGTCCAAATTTGCGTCCTTCACACGCGATTTTCTCAAATACACGTGTACACATTGTGGATGCCGATGAATCCTCCTCATGATCCTGGTACCTCTTTATAAAGGTATGAGCTTCTTCCATCACAATTGTTGTCGGCAAAGTTTCGCCCTTGTTAAATCTTCTATAACGTTGCAGAGCTTCGAGTATCATTCGTGCAATAACAGCTGTAATAATATGTACAATCTCTGCAGGAACCAATGACATGTCAATCACAGTAACAAAACCTTCAGGTAAGTTGTCAATGCAAATGTAGTCGTTAAGCCATTGCTGTAATGTCATTTCTGAATCACTGGCAGTAATCATCTTCAATTTTGCATCAGAGAGTAAAGTGCGAATTCGCATTAACATCGTTTCAACATAATCTGCCGTACCCATAACCTCTGAGTTAGCTTCAATACTTCTTAGGAGCTGGTCCCCACTAAACGGTCGCGGGATATCTGCATCTATTGGTAAGATGTCTTTATCGGATCCACCAAAAGCAGAATGTGCTACTTGAGCAAGCTGCAATAATTCTGTTACTTCTGCTCGTGTAAAATCCCAGCTTGGATATTGCATACTCCTTGCTGTTACTAACTGATCAATTTTATTCTTCAACTTTGTTATAGCAACTTCTTCACAGTCCGAAAACGAATCATCTGCGATAAGCTCATCTTGCCAGCTTCGGATTTTCTCAAAAAAGGATTTATTTTTAGGGAACTCCCCCCATGGGACACCTAGATTGCGCTCAATCCTGATAATTGAGACTAATGTGCGTAGAAAGCGCCTCATATCGCAACTCGGATGCAATGCTATTTCAAGTTGCCCATCACGTACTGAACGTAACGCCTGAATAAGCGTTGGGCGTTGTGCCTTGCTACTAGCCTGGGTAAAAGCGCACCATTCAGCACTATTCCACAGCCATATTGGCACTTGAAGTTGATTTACCCCGTTTGCTTCATCAGCCTCTACCGCATAAAGGCGAACATGTTCAAGACCTGAAAATGCCTTTGTGTACTCATTGTTAGGGTCAAGAATAATGAAGCGTGTATTGGTGTGGTTATTTTCGGTTTGGTGCCCTTCTCGCACACTTGGATTAGCATTCTTCCTTTGTCTGGCAGATTCTATCGACCATCGAATTACACCTGCAACAGAGCAAGACTTTCCACTACCTGTATTTCCCAATACTGCTAAATGTCGCCCAAACAAACGATCAGGATCTACTGACACTACTGCGTTTCCGGCAAGAGGGCTTATTCCAATATTAACGCGGCGATTGTCTCCCGATTCTATAATTGCCCTAAGTTGCGTATCCGAGGGCAACAAAACAGGGTCACCTACAGTAGGAAAAGACTCCACTCCTCTTCGAAAATAATAACTAGAAACTCCGTCACTTAAACTATCTTCGCCTTTCTCCCTAAGCAACCCTAATGGGTTTAAGCTCATTTTTCGAAGTGGGTATGGGAGATCAATTACTCCGAAGTCCTGCATTCCTTTCCTCTTGGGATACTGTGAACGCTCAATAGTAATCCATTCAATTTGCCCCACAAGAAATCCGCTGTCGCTTGGAATGAGTACATAGCTGTTTATCCTCGGAAAAGGACGTGGACTCCCAGCGTTCAATGCAACATTACTTGGGGTTTCAATATCCAGCAATACCTTGACCTCGTCCGGTGATACAAAATCAACGCTTCCAATGCGAAGAGAGTCTGCATAAGCCAAAGGGGTAATCATTCTTGTGCGACACCTCCTTCAATGTCCTTATTCTTCTCGGAGGATTGTTCGCCCTTATTAATATCATATCTCTGCTTTAAGAGTTCGCTCATCCTGATAGTTGTGCGATCGATTGCCGGCTTAGGTAGAAAATTGTCCGTCAATGTTTCGATGTTAGCAAGTCCGCGTCCAATCATCAAACTGATTTGCGAAGCCCGACCCATCTCAGTATAGGCCCTCATAATTCGGCCTTGAGCATCATCAAACGATATCACTACTAAATGCGTTGATGGAATCGTTAACATGTCGCGGATAATTCTGTTTATATGATCATCGCCAAAACCGTATCCGTATGTAACAAGAGTACTATTAGGACGGCAGAGGGCGGCAGCAAAATCCCTAAACAGTTCAACATACGGATATTCTGCGGTTTCTCTGTCTTTAGATGCATTAGGATATATCATAAGCTTGGTACTATCGGCCTCCTGCAACCCGGGTGCCTTGAGATACGGGGCGATATCCTCCGCGCCAAAAGGTAACCCTATACGACGGATTTCCTTACCAGATTCCACCCAGTCAATTGAGCCGTGCAGTTTTGTAAAGCGCACTACCCCCTCCAAGTAACGTGGCTCGCCTCTTATCCCAGGAGGATTGTAGTGCATATCAATATCCAGTCTTGAGGAACGAAAGATAGGAGCCAAATTACCGATAAACCTGTCCAGCAGATGCAAGCCTGCTACCTCTGCACCAGCTTCAATGACTCGATCATAGTTAGTCGTAAAAATATTGAGTCGATCCCGAGTCCCCGTCCTGCTTGCAAAGCTCATAAGAAACACGACAAGTACATTAAAAGCTTTAATCCTGCGCTCTTCAGTTGCGTTAACGATACAATTTTCACCTGCAGAAATTCCCAACGCGAAGGTGCTGAGTAAACTAGCGTAAATCTTTTCCAACCTCTTATGAGTAGCGACTTTCCCAAGAATGGCCAGGCCATTCAGTAAATCATTTATTACTCTAAGGTAATCTTCAATGTTTCCTTCCTCGCCTCGCCCGGTTACTTTAGCACTTTTGGTAGCGGAAGCATGAATTTTATCAGTGTGTGGACAGCTTGCTGGCAGTTCCGGTTTTCCCATACCATTGTCCGGTGGATCGTTGGCCGCAACACGCTGAATTGCAGTAGAAAGGCCACTACCTATCAAAAGTGATAAATGTTCTGATTGGAATAGTGCTGTAAGCCAAGGCTCGATCCGATCCCTAAGATCTTTGAGTGATAATTCTTCCCCCGTGAGCCAAATCGGCTTTTGGACTTCAGAGTTAATGCTATATTTCATATCAGCATCCGAGTCGAAATAAAACGGTACAAGATCGTCCCGAACTTTGAGGATATTCTCATATGCCATTAGAATTCTCCTTTCCAGTTATCTAGAAACATTATTGACCCGCTAGCTTTTGCTAAGCCTCTTTATTTCCTGCACCAACTCAAATTTCCGTCTCGGCTGCTTTTCGCTCCGTGCCTGGCGTTCCAACCTTTCTATCTGCCGCCGGAGTTTTTCCCGTTCTTCATCAATCACCAATTGCTCGTCCAGGGTTCTACCTTGCTCAATCTCCACATTCCCCACTTGGGCAATGATGTTCTCCCACACGGCATCCAGGTTCAACCCTGTCAGCTTGATGTTCAGTTCCTGAATTGGGATCCACTTAGAATGCAATAGCCTGGTGCGGAACACCGCCAGCCTCGCCTTGCCCTCATATTCGAGGGAGAACAACATATTCTGATCTATCAGTTTCGAGAGCAGGGCAATGTTCTTCTTGTCATAATCCTGGGTGCGCAGGCTGACGAGGACGACGTAGAAAACGGCTACATTTTCTCCGGCTGCTATGTTGATCGTCGCGGGTGATACTTCTCCTATGATGGTCAGCTTGCGGATATCAGCATCGAATTTCGTCCTGTCCGCAGTGTTCAGTCGGAATTTGCTATAGATGCTCTTCTTGGGGAGCTGTCTGTTAAGCTCCGTTGATTGGGGCAGTCCAAACATTCCCTCACCTCTTTATCGTACGACAAGGAAACAAATCAGCTCGAAATCGTCAAGTCCGCTGATTTTGTTCGAAAGGAAGCTCACAGCATCGCCTTTCAGGAAGCTATCCAACTCGCCTTCATCTTTTACAGTGATAATGGAGGATATGGCCTCACCCAGTAGTGTCGAATACTTACGCATATCCTTGCCGTCCCTTGTTTCCTTGTTGAAGGTGCGGCAGAGTTCAAATTCAGGTGTGGTTCTGCCCTTGCAGAGCAGGCGCATGGTGTCCAGCATTTCCTTAGGTGAAAGGTGGTCACAAACCACTTCGCCGCCGCCAATGTACACCATATAGAAGGGGTGGAGACGGTTCTGGTTGTCGATATTCACGCCGCCGTTGATGTTCTTCAGCACAAAGATAACACCTGGTTGGGCACCATTTGTTGCCGGGACCACAGCATGGAGTCCGCAGGGGGTCTTGTCCATATCACCGTGATTTTTGATATAATCTAGTAGGTCCAAGCGAAACTCGTTCAGCCCCATATCCATTATGGAGATGCCACTGGACATTTCTTCTATATCTACGACTTCATCTTGCAGGCGTTTGAGTTGTGCCTTGCGGTATTCCAGATCGCCCTTTTCCTCGGCGTTGAGCAGGTCGTCGTCGCCGGTAGCGGTGAGGATGGAAATTTTCATCCGCGTCTCTACTCTGGCCTTGAGGTTGATATACTCATCCAATGTTAGGTCCGGCCAGAAATTGACAAGCTGGATGACGGCGTTCTTGCTGCCGATGCGGTCGATACGCCCGAAACGCTGGATTATCCGCACCGGGTTCCAGTGAATATCGTAATTCACACAGTAATCGCAGTCCTGCAGGTTCTGCCCCTCGGATATACAGTCAGTCGCAATCAGAATATCGATCTCGGCGGCATTGTCAGGCATGAGCAGATGCTTGTCCTTTGAAACCGGGGAAAAACAGGTCAGGACGTTGTTCAGCGTTCCCCGGAATCTGGGGATAGTGCTCCTTCCTTCAACGCTGCCGGTTACCATTGCGGTATCCAGCCCGTACCTGCTTTTTATGTAGCTGCTCACGTTCTGGTACAGGTAATCGACTGTGTCGATAAAGGCTGAGAAGATGAGCACCTTTTTGTTGCCTGGGTTGATCGGGCTCTCAATTTTCTCCGACAGCAGCTGCAGCAGTTCTTGCAGCTTTGAATCGTGTTGCGGCGTAATATCGGCAACCATCAGGGTCAGTAGCTCTAGGGTGTCGATGTCTTTCCTCAGCTCGTTGCGCCAACTGATGTAATCCATATCGGCAAGGTCTACCTTGATCTTTCCTCCTGTGGTCAAGATATCGGTATTGAGGTCGTCATCGTCAAAATCCTGCTCAATGTCAATATCAGGGGCTTCAACGATGGCGCCACCGCCCTTCTCAAAGCTGTCGATGTCGGCGATGGTCTTCTCCATCAATTCTTTGATACGTTCCAGGGTTAGCCGGAAGGAATGGACGGAACTCTCCAGCCGCTTGAGAAGGTTGATGCTCATCAGGCGACGCACACCCTTTTCCCGTCCGACACGGTTAACATTGCTGGTGGAATCGACATACTTATCCACCTTGCTGAGATGTAGAAAATCGGTGGGGATGTAAATGGCGAGATTGAGATTCATCAACTCCGCATAAATTTCGTTGTAATTTATGGCATCGTCCAGATCGGTCAGATGGGGGCGCTTGGAAATCGGTTTCAGCCTTTCAGGGAAACGACCGATTTCTTCCATATTGTAATACTTTTCGATGTGCTTCCTGGAACGAGCAATGGTGACGCTGTCCAGGACTTCAAAGAAATCGAAGTCAAGCATCCGGAGGAGGCTGGTCGTAGTACGTTCCTCCGGATTGAGGCGGCTCCAATGATTGAATACCCGCTGTGCATTGCGAAAGATATCATCAATGGTGCGCGAGGTGTCCAATTTCTCATTGATGAGGGTGGGGTTGCCTTCGTAGGCAAGTTGCAGCTGATTGCGCAGGTCGGTAAATTTGTTGTTCACCGGCGTAGCGGACAGCATCAACACCTTTGTCTTGACACCGGAGCGTATCACGCGGTTCATCAGGCGAAGGTAGCGGTTTTCCCGTTCATCATCGCCATAAGTCACGCCGCCATTGCGGAAGTTATGGGATTCGTCAATGACCACGAGGTCGTAATTTGCCCAGTTCAGTTTTTCCAAGTCCAGACCATTCGAGAAGCCGCGATCCCGGGAGAGATCAGTGTGATACAGTACATCATAGCGCAAGCGGTCATCTGCCAGGGGATTGTTTTTATAGTTGCTCCTAAAGGTATCCCAGTTGTCCGATAGTTTCTTGGGGCAGAGCACCAGGACCAATCGGTTTATGTTCTCATAATATTTAATAACGGCCAGGGCGGAAAAGGTCTTGCCGAGACCAACGCTGTCAGCGAGAATGCAGCCATTGTATTTAGCTAGCTTGTTAATGATGGCAAGAGCTGCATCCTTCTGGAAGCTGTAGAGCATATTCCATATCTTGCTGTTCTTGAAGCCGGTCGCTTCGTTGGGAAGGACATCTTCGGAAATGTCCTCTAAGAACTCATTGAAGATGTTATATAGGGTAAAGAAATAGAGGAAATCTGCCGGGTTCTCACTATAGGCGGCGGTGATACTGTCAATGACCTCTTCGGTCACCTCTTGGAGCAGCTTTTTGTCCTTCCAGACCTGTTCAAAACTATCAAGGAGTTGGGCGCTTTCAGCGTGGGTCATTTTGATGACCGAATTGGTAATATGATTGCCCTGTTCACACCCTAGATCTGTGGTAGTAAATTCGTTTACTGGAGTATAGGAATATCCGGAACCGCCGCAATCTACATCGACAAGGGAATCCATAGATCGGCCTGTAGTGTTTGACTTGAAGCTGGCCTTCTGCCGTATCCAGGTCGTGCATTCCCGGGCAATAGCTTTTTGCGTTAATTCGTTACGAAGCTTTACCTCAAATTCCGTTCCGTATAGGCTGCGCTCACGGTTGAGGCGAGGAATATAAAATTCTCGCTTTTCTTTGGAGGCTTTTTCTTTAACGAAGGCTGGGGAGGTGAAAATGAAGCGAAGTTCTTCTATGTTATTTAGCTGATCCTTCAGCACCTGGTAGGCGTATATGGAGAAGCAGGCAGCCGCAATGGAAATGCGACTACCTTTCTCAATCGTTACAGCCAGATCGTCCTTAACGATTCTGTTGACGTTATCAAAGACTTCCAAGCTCCCACCCTCACAATCGGTGCTACATCATTTGCTATATATAGATTCTTCCCAAACCAGGAAAATCCCTGCCTAAACTTAAGTATAACAAAAACCGCTGGCACGGCAGCGCTGTCCTTATTCCCCAGTTAACAAAACCTTCTTATACCTCAATCTCCACAGCGTCTTTTACGCCGACTTCGATCTGGGTCACTATCGGTGTGTAGAGGTCGATATCAACTTCTGGGGCAGAAATTGAGACTACTAACGAGTAGCGTACTTTCTTATTATACTGTTTCAGGTGGGTCCGCTCCCTCCACCAGCCTATAACGGGGTAGACAGCAATGAAATTAGCATCACATAAATCGACCGCATTCTGGCGACGAAAATCTGAATGGATTGACCCGACATTACGATTCTCACCTAAATACCAATGCTCGCTGCCACTGCTACCCTCCCCCTTATCCTTTTCGTCTTCACCAAGCATCCTTTTATTTATGCGCTTCAGAAAATCCTCCATGGTCTGATTCTGATTAATGGTGTCAAAACGCAATTGACACGAAGGATAGCGATATTTGTCCTTCCAACCTACTTCTCCTGGGCCGGGCTCAATAAAAATATGAAAGGGTAACCCGCAATTCGGCAGACACCTCGCCAAGGTTTTGCAGAACTTCGCGTGGCCACGGGATTTTGTGGAGGTGCAGTTCATTCATACCGTCACGAATAAAGGGCTGCAATTCCCCTTCAATAATCGAGTTTACACTATTAGTCATACACTGAATGGCCCTTCCCATATCCGGTATGCCGGTATCCACACGCACGCAACAATCTGTGCCGTCCTACTGTTTTTTGGTCGGGATAGCCAAATTGGGCTACCATTTTTTTTGTCCACCGGGCCGAAGCCTGCTCACTCCTTTTGCCCGGTTATAAAGCTATAATACCACACTTTACCTGGAATAACGCAATTATCCCGTTCTTGCCCCGCTCTTGCTCCGCCTTATAATTCACCGGCTCCAGCAGCGTGTGTCAGGGGGACAGGCTCCTGACACATACAGTTTTTTCTCTGCGCTAGAGTGTGTCAGGAGCCTGTCCCCCTGACACACATGGGAAAAAACCCCTGGAGCTTGATACTCCAGGGGTTTTACCGTATTTGTTTGGTGGAGACGAGGAGGATCGAACTCCTGACCTCCTGAATGCCATTCAGGCGCTCTCCCAGCTGAGCTACGCCCCCACGTATACCGGGTCACAACAGTTATTTTAAACGACAACTTTGCCGATGTCAAGGCTCTGGGTCAATTATGCTGAACATCTGTGATATTGT
>DGZL01000143.1:12531-12770 GCA_002398515.1 Firmicutes bacterium UBA4981 | reverse complement strand
GTCAAGATGATCATCGCCAATGTGTCATCGCCAATGATCATGGCCAATGTAGGAATTCTGCAAGCACTGTATTCCCTGGATGTACGTTCCAACTGGCATCCTAATTGTGGCTGCCAAATCAGATGGGAGCTTTGCCCATCTATGAAAGAGCATATAGGGCCCCTTTCAGGGTGTTAGTTGAACATGGCTCGTCTGGAGAGCCATTCGGACTGATCTGATAGCTTCCCAGTGGTTGATTG
>DGZL01000143.1:4364-12183 GCA_002398515.1 Firmicutes bacterium UBA4981 | reverse complement strand
TTGACTGCTGACCGATGGATGACTGGCTCTTCCTGAGAACCATTCCGGGGAATTTGGGGGCTTCCCCGTAAGCGACTGGCTCGCCCAGAGAGCCGATGCGAAGATGGTATACCTTACATGCGTGGTCCCAAAACCGTTTTGCTCTGTTTTCTATGTTCCCCGCGTCTTTCTTTGTTCTGTCGATTGAGAATACAACTCAATCCCTATGTTTGGAAATCGTGTGCTATTCTCGGCTACGTTTTCCAGAAATGAGCTTGGGGTGAGACACCTCGGTTAATTCGACATTTCCCAATATCCAACAGCCTCTTCCAATTGCCCCCTTGCATTCTTTACGCTGGTTCACCACATGTTACACTCTATGGCTTGCGGAATTCCTGCGGCCGATGTGTTAATTGCCTGCGAAAATGTCATCGCCAATCGCCAAGCACATTCCCTTGGACTGAAGAGATGTCATCAGGGGATTATCCTCGAATCGCAATTAGGCCTCAGATGCTTGACCCCGGGTATTGTGCCTCAGCTCAATTTGGTTTTCGAAAGACGCTTACTATTTTCTCTATATTCGGCATAGCACAACTTTTGAAGTCTCCTTGGTCATGAGAAGACATCCAGTTGAATGATGAGTGTAATATACTGCTTGTTAGCATGTTTGCGATGAACTCGCTATCGTACGCGTCCGTAATCTCGCCCCTCGTTTGCCCTTCCTCGATACATTGTCTTATTAGTTTCGTCATTATGAAGTCATTAAGATGAAAAAACCCACCCTTTGTCTCCAGCTCAATCATGAATACCCTTGAAACGAATTCCTTACCCTTTCTATCGAAGTATTTAAACTGAAATCCCAAAAACCTATACAACTTCTCCACCGCTGATTCCAAAGCCAGGGAATTATAGTGTTCAAGCAGGTCTTTAGTTTCGTCTGCAAGGACTTCAATTAGTATGTCTTGCTTGGACTTGAAATAATGATAGAACGCTCCATTTGATATGTCCGCTCTTTCGCAAATATCATTGATTGTGGTCTTCTCATACCCATTTTCTTCAAACAGCTCTAGTACCACGTCCAGGATCTTCTCTTTTGCCTTCATCCCTTTAACTGTCTTCGGATTCTTGATCCTAATCATATATATCCCCCGATTATTGCCCACTGTCATTCTTCTCATCTCGTTCTTCTCTTCTAATCCTTGATGCTAACCCTATCTTAGGTAAAGCTAAAGCATTACCTTTAAATGCTTCCGTCAGGATGCTAAGAAACGCCGCCTTCCTCCGGTGATGCTCCTCTTATGTTGAAGTGTTACTTGACACCCTCACCGCTTATCTCTCTTATTGTCTTATCTGGTATTGACAAGACGCCATAAAGATCTTACAATAAAATACAACAGAGTGCAATCTGTTTTATACAATAATCTACTTTATTTCATAGCACGTTATCTCATGACGCTTTCACATTTCTCTATTTGGGGAGGGTAACATGAACAATCCGCGTGCACACAAAGTACTGGTAGCAGTCATCTGGCTTGTGGCCTTATATCTTGGGATTTCCAAAGGGTTGTGGTTACTTGCAATTGCCATTGCCGTACTCCACACAGTCGAAGTGTTCACAAAAGGTATCAGCGCAGGAACAAGAGCAGGTAAATCCAAGCTGTATTCTGTCATTATGACACTTGTCTTTGGCTACGCCTGGTGGAGGTTTATCATTTAGAAATGGGGGACTGACATTGAGCGCAGAAAGCTATGTTGTCATTACTGAGGCGCCGGATATTAACTACCTGAAGAATTATGTGACTTTACCCAAGAACTATGGTACAGATGAGTATTATTCCAGAGAAGATGTCCTTGCTATTAGGACCGCCGTTTTTCAAAACCTGACTGCCCTCGACAAACACACCGGATTTACAAAGGCCATCAGAGGCAAAGAAGTAATAATAAAGCCAAATCTGGTGTCTGTCTACCATAGGATCGGCTTTAAAGACCCTGATTACCCCCAGTCAACAGACCCAAGAGTACTGGATTCAATCACCGAATTCGTCCAGCAATATACTGATAATATTGTCATAGCTGAAAGCTCCGGAAGAGGCATGCCGACAAGGGCTTCATTTGCAATATCCGGCATTGACAGGCTGGCCAAGCACAGAAATGTAAGGATATTACCGCTTGAGGAACAACCCCTAGACAGGTATATTCTGCCCAAGGCCCAGGTGATGAAAGACATACGTATACCGAGGATATTCAGTGAAGTCGTGCGGGGAGAAGCGTTCTACATATCTGTGCCGAAGCTCAAAACTAACCTCTACACCGGAGTTACATTGGGCTTCAAAAATGCTATGGGAACAATCCCATACAACCTGAGACAGAAGAACCACAATTACATGATAAACAAGAAACTTGTAGATATGTTGTTCCTGTTTAAACCTGACCTGGTAGTCATCGACGGTATTGTCGGAGGTGAAGGCAATACTCCGGCACCCATCGATCCGGTTCCCTCAAGAGTCATCATAAGCGGCAATAACAGTGTTGAAGCTGATAGAGTCGCCACCAGGATGATGGGTTTTGACCCTGATGAAATACCTCTGATGGTAGAAGCCAGGAATATGGGCTTTGGATGTGACAACGTAGAAATCATCGGCACGGAAAAAGTCATTCCTTTTAGGCGGCCTGATGTTTCATTGCACAGTGCGCGGTTCCGGAAGCAGTTTCCTAATGTCAAGTTCTTGGTAGGTCACATGAAAAACAACGCCCCCGGCATTTCCAATGTGAACAGCGTAACACCGGATGTGGTCCGGGAAATCACCGGCGCGTGCATGGGCGGGTGCCTGCCTTGTCTCAGACAGGCCTTTGAATTCGTCTATTACGAAGGAGTGAAATGTGACTTCCCGATGGTTGTCATTATGGGAACAGGGGTAAGGGTAAACGGAGAGGTTTACTACCTTGATGAAACAGGAAAACCCTATACTACTCAAGATATCAAAGAAATAAACGTCAAGAGACTGGGAATGGGCTCTTGCGCCTCTCATCTCAAGGATGTTGTAGATTTGCACATTGACGGTTGCATGCCAAGGCCCAATGAACCCCATATGGCTATCCACAAGCTAATAGGCAGAGGTTGTGCCATTCAATCGCTCAAGAACAAACAGCTTGGAAAGCTTCTTTACGGGATGATAAAAACGCGCCGAGAAAGAATCAAACGGGTAAAAAACGAAGAATGGGTTGACTGCATCCCTGATTTCTATGATGACAGTATTACTGATATACCGGCTTTAAGCGATGAGGATGCCAGGCGGGATTTCATTCCTTGGCCGATGCCGGAAATGAAAGGCGAGATTAAGAGGATAATATTGAACGATGTCAAGAAACACTCGTTCTAGCCAGGAGGCTCATGTGAAAGTCAAAGTTTATGCGCCTGCCTTCGCAAGCTTTCAGCATCTGGATGATGACAGTTCCATGAAATTGCCGGAGGGCGCAACTCTCAATGATGTTTTCCGACGCCTGAAGATACCCTTACCACTACGGCCTTTTCTCGTATATACCGTAAACTACGAAAAAGCCGGGTTAAACACGCCTCTGAATAACGGAGATGTCGTCAGTTTCTTAACCCCGTTGGCAGGGGGTTAGTTTCTTCGAGAAGTGGGAGGACTTAAATGAAGGGATATACCGGCAAGATCTTATTTGTTGATTTATCCACTGGCCGGATCGTAGCTGAGCCTATACCGGACGAAGTCTATGAAAGCTTCTTATCCGGGGTCGGGTTAGGTTGCTATGTCTTGCACAAGAAGATACCAAAAGGAGCTGACCCCTTGGGTCCAGACAATGTCCTGGGTTTTGTCAGCGGACTCTTGACAGGAACAGGGAGTGTCATGACCGGCAGATGGATGGCTGTAGCAAAATCCCCGTTGACCGGAGGCTGGGGCGACGCCAATTGCGGTGGAACATTCTCTCCGGCAATAAAGAGATGCGGCTATGACGGCATATTCTTCCGCGGCACTTCAGATAGACCTGTGTATTTATATGTTGACAGCCATAAGGCTGAATTGCGAGACGCGACACATGTATGGGGGAAAGATGCAGTCGAGGCAGAAGACATCTTGGAAGAAGAGTGCGCTAAGAAGCAAGGGAAGCCGAAGATAGCTGTAATCGGCACCTCAGGGGAGAAGCAATCCCTCATATCCGGGATATGTAATGACCATGGTAGAATTGCTGCAAGATCCGGCCTCGGCGCGGTTATGGGATCAAAGAAGCTTAAAGCGGTCGTCCTTGCAGGGAATGGCCGGATAACGTGTGAAAATCCCGAACTCATGAAAACAATCAGCAAAGAGTTTACCGGTAAAGTGCGGAAGATAAACATACCGCGCTTTCTGTCAGGACGACTATTGGAGATCGCTGCAAATCTGCAGAGCAGGATGACAAGAGTTGCTGTTCCTGACGGTATCATGGCTGCGGGAATCCTTAAGAAATGGGGAACCGGATTTAATAATGTAATGGGTGTAGTCAACGGTGATACCCCGATTAAGAACTGGAACGGATCCGGGCTGGACTTTGGCAAGTCAAGATATAGAAACCTAGCTCCTGACCTGCTAAAACAAAGAGAGGTCAAGAGGTACTCTTGCTATTCCTGCGTAGTAGGATGTGGTGGGATTTCCCGGATAGAAGATATTGCAGAAGGCACATTTCGGGAAACCCATACTCCTGAATATGAGACAGTCTCCGCTTTTGGAAGCTTGTTGCTAAACGGAAACTTGGACTCGATTCTCTACATAAACGAGCTATTGAACAGGGCCGGTATGGACAGTATTTCGGCAGGCCATGCCGTGGCGTTCGCAATCGAGTGTTTCGAGAACGGGATCTTGACAAGCGAAGATACCGGAGGATTACAACTTGCCTGGGGTAACACAGAAGCCATTGTCAAATTGCTAAAACAAATGATCCATCGGGAAGGACTCGGCGATTTGCTGGCAGACGGAGTGAAAGCAGCATCCCGAAGAATCGGCAAAGGGTCTTTGAAGTACGCGATCCATGTCGGCGGACAGGAGCCGGGCCTCCACGACTCAAGGTTCGATCCCATGATGGGAGTCCATTATTGTGCTGACCCAACCCCCGGCAAACACACCATTGGTTGCTTTCAGTATTATAACTATGTCCAGTTATGGAATGAGGTCTCCTGGGCGCCAAAGATATCCATATATCCAAAATACGAGGAATACCTGGCCTCCTCGGAGAATGCAACTAAGAGTGTGGCAATATCATGCTATAAACAGGTAATTGACGGTATCGGGGGATGTCTGTTCGCCATGACAATGGGGGTTCATAACTGGAACCCGTTTAGGATGCTGAATGCTGCCACCAATTGGCATAAGACGGCAGATGAATACCTGGAGATTGGCATGAGAATTCAAACCCTAAAGCAGCTTTTCAATATCAGAGAAGGTATCGATCCTCGAAATAATCGAGCTCACCCGAGGATGGCCGGTAACCCGCCTTTAGAAAACGGGCCGCTAGAAGGAAAATCTGTTCCAATTCACGAGATGGTTGCACTCTACTGGGAACATATGGGTTGGCATGGCGAAACTGGGATTCCCGCGAAGGAAACAGTGGAAAAACTCAGCCTCACCGATTTTGTTGCCTAGTTCCGCTGCTTGAGACTACTTCCCGTCACCATAGTCAACCTTAATGAGACAGAGACCGCATGCAGGCGCTGTAGGTCCTGCAAGTCTTCTGTCTCTGGCGTCTCTTATATACTTCACATCTTCAGCCGAAATCTTTCCAAGTCCGACTTGTAGAAGCGTCCCTACTATTGTCCTTACCATGTTATACAGAAAGCCGTTAGCCTCAATTAGGATTCGCAGCATGGGGTCATCGCGTGCTGTAATCTCCAGTTTTCTCACATTACGCGTGAATGTCTTTGCGCTTCCGCCTGAGGATGCAAATGAGCGAAAGTCATGAACCCCTACTAAGAACCTGGCAGCTATCTTCATTTCTTCTAAGTTCAACGGAGCATTCAAGTCGTAAACGAAGTTGCGTGTAAACACTGACGGCACAGGCCTGGTATCAATTGAATACTCGTAAGTTTTCCAGCGTGCATCATACCTGGCATGGAACCTCCAAGGAGCCTCCTCGGCACACCGAATACGGATATCCTCAGGCAGCACGCTATTTAGAGCAGGCACAAACTTGTCCACAGGAATTCTGGCGTATGTCCTAAAATTGACTACCTGCCCCAAAGCATGAACACCTGCATCAGTGCGTCCTGATGCTGTCACATGAGAGTAGGTTTTCGTAATGGTCTCGATAGCAGTCTCTAGTTCAGTTTGGATAGTGGGAAGGCCTTTTTGACGTTGAAAACCGCAATACCTGGTTCCGTCATATTCCACAACCAGTTTCACGTTTCGTGTGGCGTCCACGTTGCCGGCTTTCATTATCAGACCGCCTATCCGCATTTGATGACTGTCATAATCATTGCCCGCCTCAGACGTTTACTCCTTGGCTCATGGCATTTCACAACCATATGGCGCTCTACAGGTATACAGCTACAGCTACCATTCCGGCAGTCACTATCACACCGGTCAACACATCGCCTGCGGTAAGCTTCATCTGCTTCATCCTGGTGCGTCCTTCGCCGCCTCGATAACATCTGGCTTCCATAGCCATGGCAAGCTCATCAGCACGTCGGAAAGCGTTCACGAACAACGGCACCAAGAGTGGAATCAGGCTCTTCGCCCTCTGAAGGGCATTGCCGGTCTCGAAATCTGCGCCTCGAGCCATCTGCGCCTTCATGATTTTCTCTGTCTCCTCGAGCAGAGTAGGAATGAACCTAAGGGCTATGGTCATCATCATGGCAAGCTCATGAGCGGGAATCCCCACACGTTTCATAGGTGACAGAAGGTTCTCCAAGCCGTCAGTCAGTTCTATAGGAGACGTACTCAGGGTAAGAATTGAAGTGCCAAGGACAAGGAGCACAAGGCGAAAAGCCATTGTGAAACCTTTGAATGCCCCTTCGTACGTAGCGACCAACGGACCTACGGAAAACAGGGTGCGCCCTTCATTCATGAAAAGATGAAGCCCGAAAGTCAGCACAAGGATGAATAGCAATGGCCTTATACCGTATAAGACGAATTTCAAAGGAAGGCGCGCCACTAGTATGACACCTAGTATAAACAGGAAAACGAAGCTGTACCCTATGAATGTATCAACCATGAATAAAATGGTTATGACGACAAGGGTCACAAGAATCTTTATTCTTGGGTCAAGTCTATGCACAAACGAAGTCCCAGGCATGTACTGACCAAGCGTGATATTACGAAACACGGCCTTCACCCCCGAGGACTCGTAGAATCTCGCGTTTTGCCTCCTCTACAGTGAGGATATCAGTCCTCACCTTCATGTTTCGTCTGGCGAGTTCTTGCATGAGCCTGGTTACTTGTGGCGCCTCAAGGCCTGCCCGACTCAAGACATCCTCCATGCTGAAAACATCCTTGGCAGGCCCGTCTGCAATCAGCGTCGCCCCATGAAGCACCACTACTCTCCGGGCGAGTTTGGCTACATCTTCCATACTGTGAGAGACAAGAACGACAGTGAAACCAAATTCCTGATGCAACTCTTGGATTTCAGCCAATACCTGGTCACGGCCGCGAGGATCCAGACCTGATGCAGGTTCATCCAGGACAATTACAGAGGGCTTCATAGCAATTACCCCTGCCATTGCCACACGCCTCTTCTCCCCGCCGGAAAGCTCAAACGGAGACCGATCACAGAGAGCCTCATAATCCAACCCTACCATCTTCATGGCCTGCTGCACTCGTCTTCCGACTTCGTCATCGGGAAGACCGATATT
>DGZL01000143.1:0-4085 GCA_002398515.1 Firmicutes bacterium UBA4981 | reverse complement strand
CGTATTGACTTAAGATGTACGCCCTTTCCCCAAATGTCCACTTCATCAACAAATACCTGGCCTTGCGTGGGCTTAAGTAAACCGTTGAAATGTTGAATCAGAGTGGACTTTCCTGAACCGGTCTCTCCGACTATCGCGACGAATTCCCCATCCTTTATCTCAAGGGTCACGTTGTCAACAGCGCGCCGCTCAAACGGAGTGCCGGGATTATAGGTGTGGCTCAGGTTCTCTACCCGGATAGACACAGTATCTTACTCACTCCCTACATGAAGCTACAGCGCTCTTTGAACATAATCCGCACAGTGCATCGGCAAATTCCTCTACTGTCAGCACATCCCGAGGAATCGACACTCCACACTTACCCAACTCGTGAGCCAGTCGGGTAACCTGGGGAACATCGAGATGGAGTCGTCTGACGACTTCTACCTGGCTAAATACCTTCCTTGGGACATCATCCATGACAATCTTCCCTGCATCCATCACTACTACCCTGTCGCCGAGAGCAGCCTCATTCATGAAATGAGTAATCAGGACAACGGTTATACCGTCTTCCTTGTTGAGCCTCTTTACTGTATCAAGAACCTCTCGTCTACCCGAAGGATCAAGCATAGCGGTGGGTTCATCAAGGACAATACACTTAGGGCGCATAGCAAGGACACCGGCTATAGCTACGCGTTGCTTCTGTCCGCCGGACAGGAGATGAGGGGCATGACGCATATGCTCTGACATACCCACCCATTCTAAAGCCAAATCAACTCTCCTGCGAATCTCATCAGGTGGAATCCCTAGGTTTTCAGGGCCGAATGCGACGTCTTCTTCAACTGTTGTAGAGACTATCTGGTTATCCGGATTCTGAAAGACCATGCCGACAGTCTGCCGAATTCTCCAGAGATGCCGGGGATCTTGCGTATCCATTCCGTTTACACGGACCGTACCTGAGGTAGGAAGAAACAGGGCGTTAAGGTGTTTAGCCAACGTTGATTTACCTGACCCATTACGTCCGATGATTACTACAAACTCACCACGTGCGATTGAAAGGTTAACCCCGTCCAAAGCCCGCATTTCTTCTTCTCGGTCCAGGTTGTATGAATAGACCAGATTCTCTGCTTCTATGATCTTGTCGTCGACTCGATTCAACCTCGAAACCTCCTATAACCCGCAAAAAGTGCGCATCAGCGCACTCATGCCAGGTTCCTGAGAGAGGCTATAGTCAAGAATGCCAAGAGCGCATTCTCATACTAGTTCCATTATTACCTCAGGCGCGCCGTCACCACGGCGTTCCCCGAGCTTAACGATGCGCACATAGCCACCTTCGCGCTCCTTGTACCTGGGAGCTATGTCATCAAACAGTTTCTTTGCGACCTTAGGATCAATAACATAGGCCTCTACCAGTCTGCGTGCGTGCAGATCTCCCCGCTTTGCTAAGGTTATGAGCCTTTCCGCTTCAGGTTTGACGTGCTTTGCCTTGCCCTCAGTAGTACGGACCTTCTCATGCTCGAAGAGCGAGGTTACAGAATTTCGGAACATGGCTTTCCTATGCGCGCCGGTTCGTCCCAGTTTTCCGCGATTCACTGCCTAATCCCCCCAAAATCTCTTGACACCATTACTCCTGATCGTCTGACGGACGGAGGGCAAGCCCAAGTTCGTCCAGTTTGGACTTGACTTCCTCCAGTGATTTCTTACCAAGGTTTCGTACTTTCATCATGTCTTCTTCTGTTTTCTTAATGAGTTCTTCCACGGTATTAATACCTGCTCGCTTCAAGCAATTATAGGAGCGTACCGACAAATCCAGCTCCTCGATGGGCAGGTCAAGCACCTTGTCCTTGGTGTCCTCCGCCTTGTCCACCATTATCTCCACATCCTGAACCGCCTCTGTGAGGCCTGTGAACAGCTGAAGATGGCTGGTGAGTATCCTAGCTGACAGGCTTACGGCTTCCTTAGGAGACATGCTTCCGTCAGTCCAGGTTTCAAGGATCAATCTGTCGTAGTCAGTCACCTGCCCGACACGGGTGTTCTCCACGACATAGTTCACTCTTTTCACAGGTGTGAAAATAGAGTCTACGGGTATAACACCGATAATCGGCTCCAACCTGCGTCGGTCAGCAGGTAAGTACCCTCTGCCCATCTCCACGACGATTTCCATATAAAGCCTGCCGTCTTTGTCGAGGGTGGCAATGTGAAGATCAGGATTTAGAATCTCCACATCAGCATCGGCAATAATGTCGGCAGCCTTTACCTCTCCCTCACCTTCCACCTCAATGCGGAGGGTTTTGGGTTCATCAGCACGTAACTTAACCAGGAGTTCCTTAAGGTTCAGGATTATGTCGATAGTATCCTCGACAACCCCGGGTATCACCGAAAACTCGTGGAGAACTCCTTCTATCTTCACGGAAGCAACAGCAGCGCCCGGCAGAGAAGATAGCAATACCCTACGCAAGGAATTCCCTAAAGTCACCCCGTACCCCCGCTCAAGAGGTTCCACCACGAACTTTCCGTAGGTCTCCGTGAGCTCTTCACACTCGACTCTGGGCTTCTCAATTTCAATCATATAGGTCTCCCTCCTGGTCCCTGCAGTTGGTATCTGATACACATAGTACACAGACCAAATCCATACAGATCACCTTGAGTAGAGCTCAACCACCATGTGTTCCTGTACAGGAATGTCAATCTGTTCTCTCGGTGGCAGATTAACTACTGTAGCAGTAAGACCGTCTTCATGAAGGGATAGCCACTCGGGAATAGTGCGATCTCCTGCTGTCTCTAAAGTCTTCCTGAACGGAACAAGCTCACGGCTTTTCTCACGGACTTCTACGACATCCCCGGCTTTTATCAGATAAGAAGGGATATCAACCTTGCGCCCGTTAACCGCAATGTGTCCATGCATCACCATTTGACGCGCCTCCGGCCTGGATGACGCGAAACCGATCCTGTACACAATACTATCAAGTCTGGACTCAAGGATCTGAAGCAGCGCTTCACCGGTAATCATGCCGCGAACTCTGGTCGCCATATCAAAGTACCTTTCGAACTGCCTCTCAAGTACGCCGTACGTGCGACGTAGCTTCTGCTTTTCACGCAGCTGCAAAGCATATTCTGAAGCCTTCTTGCGACCTGTCCCGTGCTGACCGGGAGGATACGATCTTTTATCCACTGCGCACTTCTCAGTATAGCATCTGTCACCCTTAAGATATAGTTTGAGCCCTTCGCGACGGCACTGCCTGCAAACTGGGCCGGTATACCTTGCCATGTAAATTTCCACCTCCAAATGGAGCCTTCTTTAGACTACACTCGCCTGCGCTTAGGCGGTCGGCACCCGTTATGAGGAATCGGAGTGACATCACGTATCATATTCACTTCGAGTCCTGCAGCCTGGAGTGCCCGAATAGCTGCCTCTCTCCCCGAACCGGGGCCTTTTACCACGACTTCGATCTGACGCATTCCGTGATCCATTGCGGTCCTGGCAGCAACCTCAGCTGCCATCTGCGCAGCGAACGGAGTCCCCTTCCTTGACCCTTTGAATCCTGAAGTGCCTGCACTTGCCCAAGACACCACCGCGCCATGAGGGTCCGTTATTGTAATGATGGTATTGTTAAACGTTGAGCGAATGTGGGCGACACCGCTCTCTATGTTCTTTCTTTCACGCCTTCTCAGCCTTGTTGTTCGCCTTTTAGCCACACTCGGCGCTCCCCTTTCTCGCTACCACTTTTGACTTCTTCCATTGTCTTAAGGCTCCCGCCCTGCTCTCTGAGGGCTGCCCATCACCGACATGCCTACCTAAGATCTTGCTCTGCGCGCGCCAACCGTCTTCTTAGGGCCTTTTCTGGTTCTTGCATTAGTCCGAGTACGCTGGCCTCTGACAGGCACGCCTCTACGATGGCGCAATCCACGGTAGGAACCGATGTCAATAAGCCTCTTTATGTGAGAGGCCTGCTCCGCGCGGAGCTCGCCTTCTACCTTGTAATCTCTATCGATAACCTCCCTAAGGCGTGCTATCTCGTCCTCCGTGAGATCCCTAACTCTGGTATAAGGATCCACCCCTGTGCTTTCCACAATTGCCCTGGAAGTAGACTGGCCTATACCATAGA
>DGZL01000036.1:18305-27504 GCA_002398515.1 Firmicutes bacterium UBA4981 | reverse complement strand
TGTTTAGTTTTCAAGGAACAATCGATTTGTAATCCGGGGTTGCCCCCAGTGCTTTATGATAATATCATGGAGCATCAGGTCTGTCAAGTACTTGCCGCTTTTCGGGAATTACTTTTACGCTCTTGATGAAAACTGAAGAAAGACGGGCATGTCATAGCTGTTTCTTACCCCGCTCAGGCAAGACTTCTACGTCACCGTCGAGACAAAATACAAGCACACGCTGGCCTGAACTTGTACAGACATCAGAATGAAGGGCAACAATCTCTCTGCCTGTGATCCCCCTCACCATAGAACTCAGTAACATACGAGAATTCTCCACAAGGCAGGCGCGAAACTGTTTAATGAGTTCTTTCCCTTCGGACGTTGTGGCTAAATGGATCTCCGCAGGAGTCAAGACTCCTCGTTCCCTGACTACTATCATATCAGAGACAACGAAAGTCCTAATCTCTTCAGGTCCGCGCCCGATATGTTCCTTCTCAAACTTCAGGATAGCCTGGCTAATCTCAGCTTCAATCTGTCCTTTAGTCTTTGTCACCGGCTGCTGCCTCCCCTGTAGAAATTCTCTCTGTAATGTGAGATTCCTTCCGTCATCAGGTTGTGAGACAAATACCGGGGAGGGGCAAAGATATCGTGTCATGTCATTTCGCGCCATATCTTATTTTAAGAGGTGCAACTTATCCAAATCAAAGTAGACGCCTGCTACATCTCCTATTTCGAAAGGTGGTTTGGCCTTAGGATTATACTCAATAGCCATTAACGTCAATCCGTCGGACAAAGCCAAGTCATATTCAACTACTGAACCCAGGTAAGTGCGGGACGTGACTTCACCGTGCACGAATCCGTTATCCGGTGGCATGAGCCTTAATTCCTCGGGCCGCACCACAGCCAGATGAGTCTCGCCTGAGCTGTAGGAAACCTTAGGAATCGTCATCTGTCGTCCGAAAATCTCAACACTCGTCTCCTCTTGCCCTGATTCTACAATTGAAACAGGGATAAAATTGACTTTCCCCACAAAATCCGCAACAAACCGAGTTAACGGCTTTGCGTATATATCCTCCGGTGTTCCCACTTGTTCAATTTGCCCGTTCCGCATGACTACGACCCTGTCAGAAATGCTCATTGCTTCGTTCTGGTCATGGGTTACGTAAACAGCGGTAATGGATAGACTCTTCTGGATGCGACGGATTTCCCCTCGCATTTGCTCTCTTAGTTTCGCGTCAAGATTAGACAAAGGCTCATCAAACAAAAGCACTCTGGGCTCAACCACCAAGGCACGAGCAAGAGCCACTCTCTGTTGCTGTCCGCCTGAGAGCTGATTCGGGGATCTATCCCCGAGTCCGCTGAGGCCTACGAGTTCCATTATGCGCTCAACTTTCTCTCCGGCGTCAGATTTCGCTATATTTCTGAAGCGCAAACCGTAACCTATGTTCTCCCTTACTGTCATATGAGGAAACAACGCATAACTTTGAAATACCATAGCCGTATTTCTTAAGTTCGGAGGAGTATTCGTTACATCCCTCCCTCCGATGAACACCTTCCCTGATGTGGGCATCTCAAATCCCGCCACCATCCTGAGGGCAGTCGTCTTGCCGCAGCCTGACGGTCCAAGCAATGTCACCAGCTCTCCGGGTTGAATCGACAGAGTAACATCATTAACTGCTACAACATCTCTTCCGCTACCGGCAAACACCTTGACTAGTCTGTCCAAGACCACACTGGCATGTTCAATTGGCATAATAACAGAATTCCCTCCTAATTCCCAACCCTTACACGCGTCACGGGCTCGCCAAGGAAAACACGCATCAGACCGAATATGACAACTACTATTATGATGAGGAAAAGCGATAACACACTCGCAGCTCCAAGACGCATTATCTCTGTCTGGGCATAGATTAGCGATGTAAGGTGGTTCCACCTTGCAGATACCAGGAAAATGACAGCGCTCACCGCAGTCATGCTTCGCACGAAGGAATACGAGAGGCCGGCAATGAATGCAGGTCTCACCAACGGCATGGTAATACAGCGGAACGTGTATGATGTATCCGCTCCCAGATTCGTTGAAGCCTCCTCAATGGACGGGTCTATCTGGATTAAGGATGCGACCCCTGCTTCTATAGCCACAGGCATCTCCCTGAATATGAAGCAAAGGACAATAATCGCAGCTGTTCCTGTCAACAACAACGGAGGCTGGTTGAAGGCCAAAATATAGCCTATACCTACTACAGTCCCGGGAACGGCAAAAGCAAGCATTGATGTAAAGCCCAGGATGTTTTTGCCGGGGAAACGGGTCCGTACAAGAAGGAAAGCAATTACCATACCCAGCAGTCCGGTTATGGGCGTTGCCCAAGCCGAAAGAACAAGAGTGGATCTTACGCTGTCCTTGCCTACATCCCATGCATATCTAAAGTGGTCTAAGGTAAAGGACCAGTCAATGCCCCAGAGCCTCACAAAAGCGCCGGCAATCACTGTTATGTAGAACAAGAGTATGATACCGGATATGATAGAGCAAACAGCAGTCAAGGCGCTCTTTGTCGCCTTTGACGGTCCTATGATTCTGTAACTTGTAGGCTTTCCTGTTACAGTAACATATGATTTTTTGCTCACCCAATAGCGCTCAATCACAAACGCCAGCATAGCCGGGATTAACAGGAGAATCGCGACAGCGGATCCCCTCGGCATGTTATACAACCCTGTAAACTGGAAATATGCCTGAACTGACAGCACATCGAATTTCCCTGAAATCACAACCGGATTCGCGAAGTCTGCAAGGGACGTAACGAAAACCAGAAGCCAACTGCTGGCGATCCCCGGAACACAGAGAGGCACTGTAACAGTCCAGAAAACCTTGGCTTTCGATGCGCCCAAGTTTGAGGCGCCTTCCTCAAGATCGGGGTTTATCGCCTGCAGGACACCGTCGAGAACCATGAATGCTACAGGGAACATACCCATGGTCTGGACGAGCACAAGCCCTTTCAAACCGTATATGTCGAAATTCTTCAACCCAAGAAGCTGTTTCGTAATTATGCCGTTCCGTCCAAGCAGAAGAATAACAGACAAGCAAAACATAAAAGGAGGTGAAATTATTGGGAGTTGCGCCATGAGACGGAAAAACTTTTTCCGTGGGATATCGCCACGATTGAGGGCATAAGCGAATGTAAAACCCACTATGGTTCCGAGAGTCGCTACAATAACCCCCAATACAACGCTGTTAATAAATGTCTGCCTGAGCCACCACTGAGATAGAAGATACCCATATGTGTCCAGGCTAAATTCCCCATCAGGCTTAAGGCTGACCCGTATAACCTGAACTATCGGATATATCACAAAGACAATAAGCAGTGCAGAAACCAGCAATATGGTAGCCAGTAATATCGGATTTCGGCATACCATTGCCAATTCATGTTTAGCTTCAGTCCATCTATCAAATCTCTTTGACTGATTCTCCTCCATAAGTCGCCGGCCTTTTACGTGCTCTCACAAGGAGCGCCTAGGCCACTCCTTTCCTAGGAATTAGTCAACATTAGAACGCCGAAATGGCTGTCCTACGTCAAGATTCAGGGCGCAGGGAAAAGCGCTGCACTCTTCCCTGCGTCAGTTGGTAACACGGGCCCGTCCAGCCCTTTATTGCTTGTTACCTGCGATAGATTTCGTTCTGCCAACGCTCTATAAGATGATCCTTATTGTCAGCAGCCCAAACGTCGTCCTGATCGATCGTATTTACCTGCGATATGGGAATAGCGCCCTTCATAAGCGGCACGTCCACGAAAGGCACAACACATTCGGCAGCATAAATTTTCGCTGCACGCTCAGTCAAGGCCCAATCCACAAGTTTCTTGGCAAGCTCGGGATTTGGACCGCCTTTTACCAGTGATATTGAAGCAACTTCAAAACCCGTTCCTTCTGAAGGGAAGGTAACAACAAGCGGGTACCCTTCACTTATCAGCTTAACCTGATCATGGGCATAGCCTATGCCTACCGGAGTCTCACCTATGGCAGCCGCTTTGCCGGGAGCGGAACCTGACTTCGTGTACTGAGAAATATTCTTATGAAGATCCCTTAAGTATTCAAAGGCTTTCTCTTCTCCCCATAGCTGCACAACGGTGGCTATCACGTTATACGCTGTGCCTGATGAGGCCGGGTTAGCCATTTGGATGTGCCCTTCGAACTCCGGCTTCAGCGCATCAGCCCAGGAAGTCGGCGCCTCAACACCAAGCTCCTCCAACCTGTTTACATTAGAGACAAAGCACAAAGCACCTGCATATATTCCTGTCCAATATCCGTCCGGATCCTTAAACTTATCAGGAATATTCACAGCGTTCGGCGATACGTAAGGGGTAGTAAGTCCTTTAATCTTCGCTTCTATATGGCCGAGGCCCACGCCTCCATACCATATGTCAACCTGCGGGTTTTTCCTCTCAGCTTCCATCCTTGCCACTGCTTCCCCGGTCGAGAGACGAACCCATTCCACCTTAACACCGGTGTCTTTTTCATATGCTTCAAATACTGCTCGAGCCAGCGGTTCGTCAAGGGTAGTGTACGCAAGAATCTTGCCTTGAGCGGCAAACGAAGCGACTGTCAAGGACAACATAAGTACGCTTGCGACCAAGAAGATAAATACTGTTCTCCACTGTTTCATCTAACATCATACCTCCTATAGTAGAGTCTTTAGATAAGTGACACGCCTATCAGCTGATGTTTGTATCCACGTGATCCAGAACCATCCTGCTGTCTGAGGTACGCTCATGCCTCACCTCCCGACATCCCCGACACGATGCATGGGAAACTGAATAATCTTACCGGAATCAACAGCCTTTTTGGGCGGTCTATCCTCATCCAGACCAGAGTCTTTGCCATGGCCTTGCGAGGACTCATACTCATCGATTTGCACCAAGCCTACTGCTACAAGCCGGTAGATGTGTGGATATATTTGAAAGACGTCCTTACCCATAAGCCTGCTGATTTCACGAATACTCCTCGCTCCGTCCACATAGGAAAGTGCTTCTTTCTCTTCATTGTCCAGCAGGTATTCCAGGGTATCGTTGGGATCAAGCAGATCTCCGATCCTATCGTTCCATCTTGGCGACAGCGGTATTAAGCCAGGGCTGTGGATTACATGTTTGAAAATGACCATATCGTTTACTTGGCGTGCGCCTTCAAGTATTAGTGCAGGCCAGTCCGTATCAATGGTGATCCTCGTCGGAACCAGGCCCGGACTGAATTTGAATATGCCTTCACGCCACCTGAAAAACTCATATAACGCGTTCTTCCCGCTCCTATCCTGGAATGCAGCGTCAACAACTTCACCGTCTTGGAAGTATACAACCCCCACCTCTCCGAATCTCTCAAGAACCAACCCACCGGTGCGCCTTCCTGTTCTGGCCAGGGATAGGACGGCAGGCAACCCAAACAGATGTAAGTCTCCTTCAAAACTCATGGCGCGCCGCGCTACACTGCTCAAAAACCGTCTGAGACCGACTCGCATCCCTTCCAGAGTAATCGCAAGAAACCCGATTTCATCTGAGCTTTGCACATTGATGGGAGTATCCAGATCCCCTTTGGACAGGAGACGGGCATGGTTTACAAGATTTCTGATAGGAGTCAGTATCGCCCTGGATAACAGGCTCGCCATGAGAAGGCCCAAACCACAGGATGCTACGGCTATGCCTATAACAGACAAGCGCGCTGAAGCTATCGCCCGGTAAAACCCATTAAGGGAACACACTACCCGCACATGCCCCCAAGTTCGTGAATATGCGATTATCGGAGACATGACTTCAACAACCTTGCCTGTCAAGTTGTCAGGAGAGTCTTTTGTACGGTCATTGTCTTGCCAAACCGCATCTACCCTCGGTACGCCTTCATCATCCAGAACTTCAATGAGGACTATATCCTCATTAGAGGCTAAGATGTCAGTAAGGACAGGTCTCAGAGATGAATAGTTGTCCATGATCACCGGTTCAATACTATAATCAGCAATCATTCCCGCTATGAGGTTGCCGGTTTCCTTCACCTGTTGTTTGTATTCATGGGCGGTTCGCTTTAACGTGACATAGGACATACCGGAGACGACTACGAGGATTACCAGGAAAATCGCGCTGCTGATTTTGAAGTATATCGGAAACCTGAAACGTCGGTTCACGTTACTCTCCTCCTGCGTCACCCGTGGCGGACATCCACTCTTCCAGTAAATCCTCCTTGTGAACAGCAGCCCATGTCACGTCGTATTCGATAACGTTTATCTTGCTAAAAGGGACTGCACCCGGAGGTATTGTAGCTAACCTATTTGTAGGTAGCCGAAATTCTCCCATAGCTGCATATAGATTTTGGCCTTCAGCGCTCAGCATAAAGTCTACAAATCTTTTGGCTTCGTCGAGCTTTTTCGTACCTTTGACGATAGCAATACCGCCGATTTCAAATCCTGTACCTTCCTTCGGAAAGACAAGATCAATATCGTAGCCCTGTTGCCTGAATGCAAGGACATCATGGGAGAACAGGATTCCTACTGCTATTTGGCCGAGACCTACCAGCTTGCCGGGCATAGCCCCGCTTCCTGTATAGTCCAAAGTGTTCGAGTCCAAGGCTTTCAGATACTCAAGCGCCTGATCTTTACCCATTATCTGCGCGAGAGTCGCCAATATGGTGTAACCTGTACCTGATGACACAGGGTTTGCCATGCTTATCTCACCGCGAAGCTTAGGAGACAAAAGATCATCCCAACATGCCGGGGTGGAAAGTCCAAGCTCTTTAAGACGCTTAGGATTTACAGCAAAGCCAATACTGCCTAAGTAGACCCCGCTCCAACATCCATCCTTGTCCATATGATCTCGGGCGATATTTGCCCGCTCCGGGGATATGTACTTCTCGAACAATCCCTCTCTGGCCCCTATCACATAGGCATCAGCAGGTCCGCCAAAAAGAACGTCTATAGTGGTATCAACAGCGTTATTCCGCTCGAACTTCAAGAAGCTCAGCATGACTCCTGTGGATTGCCTCACAACTTCAACCTTTATTCCGGTGCGATTTTCAAATGCTCGCGCATAGACCATAGCCTCAGGTTCCATGAGCGCAGTACGCACCACCAGGGAGCGCTGGCTTGTCCCGGTGACATGCTGCCCAGAACATGATACTAATATCAAAAGGACAATGCATATCCGGGAAACCCGGGATATTCTTTTCAAGTGTCGAATATTCTTCATACGCAAGTCTCTCGTCTCCCCATTTACGCTGGCGCTGAGGATCTCGAAGCTCACCACCGATGTTCTACGGCCCGATTAGCCCCATGAACTCTCCGGCCTGAGGCGAATAACGGCTATCCATTCATCCTCCCGAGGATCAATATCAAGCGTCAGCCCGGAAAGAGGTATACCTATTAGGCACTCCAACCGGTAACGAAGCACTGACTTAAGGCCTTCCATTTCTTTGACCCATAGCTGCTTGATGAGGACTCTACCCTCATGCGTAGACGCAAGTTGTCTTTCTGCCGGGCTAAGCATACCTCTGGCTCTGACAACAGCTATGTCTTTGACCAGATACACTCTTATGTATCTTGAAGACCTCCCCATATACTCTTGCTCGAAATGCCGGATCGCGTCTGCGATAGACACCTCTTGGGCGCTTTCTCCGCAATGTTCATGTTCATTCATAGTGTCCGGGGCAATTGAGCCTTCAACCATTTCCGGCGTTCCTCCTTCCTGTCCGGCAACCCGTGATTCAGCAGGACACGATGGGACAAAATAATAAGCCACCGCAAAAGACACCCTCATAAAGAGATCTTTCACGGTGGCATACCCTTCAGCTTGCCTTCGCCGATTCTGCTCGGCGACTGCTTTCTGACTTGTCTTCCACCTGACTACCAACGCTTCGCGCCTGGTCGACGATACTTATAGTATTTCAATTTTAAGTCTAACACGTATCGGTATGTATGTCAATAAATACCTGTAATCTTTGGGCAACTACCGGATCCCGTCTGGGATCCTTATAGACAGTCCCATGAGGCCAGGATGCAGCCTGCTCGGTTCCGAAGAGAATTCTTACATCCTCTGCGAATGTCTCTTCCGTCGACTCGAACCAGCCTCTGGAATTAACACCACCGTCAGCAGTCCACCGAGGAATACCGCGGATGCTCATATACTCGTCCCATCCCTGTGGGTTTTCTTCGTACGTAGCCCCTAGGAAAGTCATATGAATGTGATGCCCAAGCTCATGCGCGATAGTGAAAGCTGTCTGGTGTTCCATGACTGTGCAACTAGCAGGCGGGGCGCCCAGAAGCATGTAGCCCCTAGATCCAAGCCCGCTTATGTCGCCCAGGGAGAATGGGAGAATGTATACTCTGTAATCATGAAGAACCTCGGGAGGAAGTGTCATCCCCTCCAGCTCCTCCACTATCTCTTCTACTTTCGGCAACCTACCGGACGCAGGTTCGTAGAGAGAGGTCCCGTCAGGGAGCTCATTAATGTTTGCGTCGTCCACAACAGACGGGCCTAGGTGAGAAGTCAAGAGATTCCCTCGAACATCCGCTGCCTTGTATAGTACATGCAGCCAGCCGGTAGTATCTGTATCGTATACGTGAAAACCCAATGCAGGATGCGTATAACTGGGATTGTCCTGTAGCCTTCTGATCTCCTTTTCCAAAAACCGGACCTCTCCCCTTAGTCTTATGACAACCCACAACCCGGATAGTCCATGGGGTTTTCCATCATGGCCTCGCACAATGCGAGTCACGTAACTTAGGTCTCTCTCGAACCACCGGATAAATCCATCCCCTTTGCCGATCTCCATGCTAAGTGAAGGATTGCATCCGCCGGGCATGATCTGCTCTGTGATACCATAACCTGGCTTCAATCCGCCGGAATAGACAAAAGTTATGATAACCAGGACTGTTAACATCAGCCGGAGCTTTGGTAATCCATGGCCATAAGCAGTTTCTATCGTGGGATCCCGCCTCGGAATCACCTATCATCCCCTCCCATAAAGATTTGCATATATGCAGCTCAGCAGCTTTAACTATGAAGGATACCACACATGATCACATTATGTAAACTACAGTCTCGAAGTTGTCCGACGGATTCCAGCAGATTTTCGGATCTCTTGTCGCGCCTTTTCCTCCGCGCCCTCGCGACTCTTAAGCTAATCCATTAGGTGCTACACTCTGCAGCCGGAAAGCTCTTTCGACATGGGAGTTGCTGAGACGACAACTCCT
>DGZL01000036.1:17396-18157 GCA_002398515.1 Firmicutes bacterium UBA4981 | reverse complement strand
TAGCTAACTTTCGAGGGAAGATGAATCAGCACCCACCAGAACTTGACTCAGACACAACTCCTATGCGCTCTGGACAATTATAGGATAATTTGGTATTGTATGCAGCGAGACTTTGTATGTAACGTGACTTTAGGTAATCTAGGAAGTATATTTCAAGAAATGATATGGGGAGGGAATCCTCAGTCTATGATAAAAGAGCCTCGACTGTCTATGTTTGATCTCTTAACATGCTTGTCAAATGTAATTGACCTTGTTAGCCCGACAGTCGTCAATCATCATTCACGCGTAGCTTACATCTCTCTCAAGCTAGGAGAAGAGCTCGGGTTGCCACAACCCAAACAAACCCAACTTGCGATTGCAGGATTACTCCACGATATCGGAGCTTTATCGCTGCAGGAACGCCTGGAATCCCTGGAATTTGATTTCAGTGATTCCAAGAGGCACGCCGAAAGAGGGTACTATTTCCTAGAGGCATTTGACCCCCTCGCACACGTAGCCAAACGCATTCGGTACCATCACGTGCCATGGAACTATGGAGAAGGCATAGCAAGTAACGGCGAAGAAATCCCCTTCTCCAGTCATATCCTGAATTTAGCTGACCGTGTTGCAGTCCTCATAAACCATAGCAAGCCTATTCTTAGTCAGGCTGAGGATATTCGAAGAAAGATCAAAGACCGCTCAGGAAGCTTATTTGTTCCTGAGATAGCAAACGCGTTCTGTGATCTTAGCACCAGGGAATACTTTTGGTTTGATCTGGCTTC
>DGZL01000036.1:16993-17208 GCA_002398515.1 Firmicutes bacterium UBA4981 | reverse complement strand
TACTTTTGGTTTGATCTGGCTTCTCCGGCTACTTCCATAGTTGTGGTTGTATCTGAAACCTTGTCTCCCCACGGTGTTGAACTCTCTATGACAGAGCTTACTGGTTTAGGTAACTTAATCCGCCGCATCATTGACTTTCGCGCTCCGTTCACAGCAAGCCATTCCCTTAGAGTAGCGTCTGTAGCCGAGGCTCTGGCCGGAATCGCAAGGTTTTC
>DGZL01000036.1:13476-16737 GCA_002398515.1 Firmicutes bacterium UBA4981 | reverse complement strand
CCTTGGGAAGCTGGCAGTGCCTGGTGAAATCCTCAGAAAGCCCGGGAGGCTGAACGAATCTGAGTTCAATATTGTGAAAAGCCATACATTCCACAGTTATCGGGCCTTGGAACCGCTATATGAGCTTCACACAATCAATCAATGGGCATCATTTCATCATGAACGTATGGACGGAAAAGGCTATCCTTTCAGACACAAAGGAGCTGACCTACCTCTTGGTTCTCGTATTATGAGTGTGGCAGACGCGTTTTCAGCTCTTACAGAAGATCGTCCTTACCGTACAAGCATGCGATGTAAGGATGCACTGCAAATTGTCCGAGATATGGCCAAGGAGGGGGCTTTGGACCCGAATATTGTCAGTATGCTTGCACAGAATGCAGAAGAGATCTATGACATTTGCATGATTACAGGTATATCTGCTATAGAAGATTATAAGCAGCTGACTACTTGAGCTGGCAATACACCTCAAGTACTCCTTGATTATTGTGCGCATTATCGATGACCTCCTGGCAGATACTAATTGCCGAGGAGGTGATTTTGTGGACGATCAGATGTCCCCAAATGACCGGTCCGGTGATGTGGATGTAGGTGGCAGTTTAGGGGATCGTGACCGAAATGGAAGAACAAGAGGCGGACGAGTTAACACCAGCGCATGGCTGATCGGGGCGCTACTCGTGATAGTCGCAGTATTTGCCGGGCTTCGCTTCGCCAGAGTCCCGGAGCAACCGAGTCCTGCCCCAACAAGGCCGGCGCCGACAGTTCCTGCTCCTACCCCCACGCCCACAACTCCTGCACCGAACACTTCAGATCTCGACCGAGGCATAACTAAGGTTGAGGACGCTGTAACGAGGAAGGACTGGGCTGCTGCAAGTAGAGAGCTATCGGTGCTTCGTACTACCTGGGAAGGCCTTCGCGGCCGGATAACCGGCCAAGATACAACGAAAGATACCTCGATGTTTGAAGCATCAATGAAGAAGCTCGAAGAGAATATCAGAACAAAGAATGAGGCAGGGGCAAAGGATGACATCCGGGAACTCAAAACCATGGCTAAGAAATTCAAGTTAGCTCCGACTAGCGGTCCGACCTCCGGCTGAAGAAACATACAAAGGGGGAAGAAGGCTTCCCCCTACTTATTTATCCCTTGATTACGCCAATAGGTCGCATACGCGCAACCCTAAGGGAAATGCCTGCTTCGTGGCAAACCCGCACTACCTGGTTGACGTCTTTATAGGCTTCCGGCGCCTCTTCGGCTAATACTCCGCGGCTGGCAGCTTTAACAATAATCCCTCTGTCCCTTAACTCAGACTGCATAGCTGTTCCGCTCACAGCTTTCTTAGCTGCAGTCCTACTAAGGAGTCTCCCGGCTCCATGACAAGTCGAACCGAAAGTCTCGCGTAGTGCCTTGCAAGTCCCTACAAGCAGATAGGAGGCTCGGCCCATATCTCCCGGAACCAACACCGGTTGGCCGATATCACTGTATTTTTTGGGGATGTCCGGGTGAGCAGGGGGAAACGCTCTGGTAGCTCCTTTTCTATGCACACAAACACGAAGAGTATCTTTATCTACTACGTGCTCTTCAACCTTGGCGATGTTATGAGCTACATCGTAAATAAGTTCCATACCAAGATCCTCAGGACGTCGTTTGAATACCTTTCCAAAGGTCCGCCTTGTCCAATGCATTATTACTTGCCTGTTAGCCCAAGCATAATTGGCTGCTGCAGCCATAGCTGCAAAATAATCTTGTCCTTCCTGAGAGGCAAACGGAGCGCAAGCTAATTGCCTATCGGGAATGTTAATGTTGTATTTTCTAACTGCGCGCTCCATAACTTTCAAGTAATCCGTGCACACCTGATGGCCTAATCCTCTCGAACCCGAATGAATCATGACAACGACTTGGCCTTTGGAGAGTCTCAGCCTCTCCGCTACATTTTCCGCAAATATCTCTTCAATGACCTGGATTTCGAGAAAGTGATTGCCTGAGCCCAGTGTTCCTAGTTGCGGCAAGCCTCGTTTACAGGCTCTGTCGCTAACTTTATCTGCCCTGGCCTCTTTCATGCAACCTCGTTCCTCAGTCATATCCAGATCCTCTTGCCAACCATAGCCTTTCTCTACGGCCCAGCCGGCACCCTTCTCCAGAACTGCTCGGATTTCATCCTTTTCCAGTTTGAGATCGCCTTTCGAGCCTACTCCTGATGGAATATCTTTGAAAAGCTGACTTACCAATTTCTCGAGCTCAGGGCGGACCTCTTCTTCCTGAAGGTCTGTTCTAAGGAGTCTGACTCCGCAATTAATGTCGAAGCCTACCCCTCCCGGCGATATTACACCATCATCAAGGCGGGTCGCGCCTACACCACCTATAGCAAAGCCATATCCCCAGTGAATATCCGGCATGGCAAGGGATGCACCTACTATTCCCGGAAGATGTGCAGCGTTTGCCACTTGTTCAGGAGCTTGATCCTCACGCATAACGTCAAGATCATCTTCATCCACGTAGATCAGTCCCGGCACCCTCATACCGGGTTTGTACGTTTCGGGAATTCTCCATCTGAACCGATCTACTCTTTCAAGAGGCCCTTTCCATCTATCGCTCATAGTATGACACCCCCTAATGTCAGTCAGGCGTGGAAAGCCGGTAAGAAGCACTATTGGAATACTCATTGAATGAAAGATTGGTTATGGAAGTAGGAGAAGGAATAAGTTTTGGACCCTTAGCTTCTCTATATGTCCAGTATTACTTGAGCATACCATTGGGCTTCAGGGTCTCGGCCCCTTCCTGGCTCATCCAGACGTTCCACCTTGAGCATATGGTAGGTGACTCCTTTGATTTCCAGAACCAGTTCATGTGTTTCAGGTTGGAACTTCTCTCCGCTGATTACCGCAGATGCGGAATACTCGCCGGAATCAGCGGAGACATTCTCAGGCTCTTGAATTCTTATGCTTTGAACAGCGCCTGGTAAGAAACCTTCTGAGTAAATCTGAAATAACAGTTCTGATAACCATGCTACCATAAGACTCTCCGGATCATGGCCTTCAACTTCTATATGTCTCTCTTCCGTATGAGAAACATGAGAGTCAGAAGACAGGATAAGCCGGATCATCCCTATAGCCATAGTAGCGAAGAGCTCCTCCGGAGTCTTGCCGAATCCACGAAGGCCTACATCTGCAGTGTGTTCCAGCACTTCGTATCTAGGCTGCATCTCTACATTATCCACCGTTTCTGGTTACAACCTGTGCTATGGAAACCACCTGGTCTCCCGGCTC
>DGZL01000036.1:0-13202 GCA_002398515.1 Firmicutes bacterium UBA4981 | reverse complement strand
GAGATACACATAAGCTCATCATCGCCGTCAAGGACTTTGACAGCTACTGCCAAGCCGCTTCTGTCTGTAAGCTTAATGGTTCTGACACCTTTCCTGGCCCGAGAATAGGTGCGGTATTGATCCAAAGGAGTTCTCTTTCCAAAGCCGTTTTCAGTCACAACCAAGAAGTCGCGATCTTCTTTGACTACATCCATGCCTATGACTGTATCTCCCTTTGCAAGGTCAATTCCTCTAACCCCTCTGGTATCGCGACCCATTGAGCGGACGCCTTGTTCATTGAACCGAAGGGCCCTGCCTTGGGCAGTGGCAATTATTACGTCCTGCTTTCCGGTAGTCGGCTTTACACTGACCAGGTCGTCGTCTGGGTCGAGGCGAATTGCTATGAGTCCGCCTTTCCTCTTGGTATCGAAATCAGGCAGAGCTGTTTTCTTTACCACTCCGTGTCTCGTACCCATAAAAAGGCATCTATCAGGCGCAAATGTCCGGATAGGTATGACTGCCCTGATGGTTTCGTCAGGCATCAAGGGTATCAGGTTCACGACAGCAGTACCTCTGGCTTGACGGCTTGCTTCCGGAACCTCATAGGCTTTTAGTGAATACACTCTTCCTTTATCTGTAAAGAAAAGGATGTAGTTGAGCGTAGTCGCGATGAATAAGTGCTCAACAAAGTCCTCTTCCTTGGTGTTCATTCCGGTGATACCTCGGCCCCCCCGCCTTTGACTTCTATAGGTATTCAAAGGCAGTCTTTTGATATACCCTTGGTGAGTCAAGGTTACCGCAATATCCTCTTCAGCTATCAAGTCTTCAACGTCGAATCTTGAACTCCCAACAGTAATCTTGGTTCTTCTGGCATCAGCGAACTCTTCTTTGATTTCCAGTAACTCGTCCTTGATTATGCGAAGCACTTTTCGCTCATCAGCAAGGATGTCTTTGAGTTTTCCTATTAGTTTCGCAACGTTTCTGAGCTCATCTTCGATTTTCCTTCGCTCGAGGCCGGTTAGTCTCTGGAGCCTCATATCAAGGATGGCCTGAGCTTGTTTTTGTGAAAGGTTGAAATTCTTCATCAGGCCTTCCCTGGCAATATCCGGCGTTCGGGATCCTCGAATCAAACTGATAACAGCATCTAAGTTATCTAAGGCTATCTTAAGCCCTTCAAGGATATGCGCTCTTTCCTCAGCCTTATTGAGATCAAATTTCGTTCGTCTTACTACAACCTCTTCTTGATATTCAATGTAATAATGAATCACGCTCTTGAGGTCAAGAATCTTAGGCTTCCCGTTAACGACAACTAACATGATCACTCCGAAGGTCGACTGCATCTGAGTGTGCCTATAGAGTTGATTTAGTATAATATGGGGGTTTGCATCTCGCCTGATGTCAATGACAATTCGCATACCTTCCCTGTCGCTTTCGTCCCTAAGGTCGGTAATGCCGTCGATCTTCTTATCACGGACCAATTCCGCGATATTCTCAACTAGCCTTGATTTATTCACTTGATACGGAATCTCCGAAACTACAATGCGATTCTTTCCTCCGGAAAGCGTTTCGATTTGGGCGCGAGCTCGCATTCTAACAGAACCTCTGCCTGTGGTATATGCATCCCGTATCCCTTCCCTTCCCACAATTAGCGCGCCGGTTGGGAAGTCAGGCCCCTTTATGACAGTCATCAAATCCTCCACTGTGGCATCGGGGTTGTCTATAAGCATAATAGTCCCGTCAATGACTTCCCCTAAGTTGTGAGGAGGGATGTTGGTAGCCATTCCTACAGCAATCCCTGAAGACCCATTTACAAGGAGGTTTGGAAAACGACAAGGGATCACCTTAGGTTCTTTCAGTGATTCATCGAAGTTGGGCGCGAAATCTACTGTATCTTTATCTATGTCTGCCAAGAGCTTCTGGGATATCTTAGCCATTCGAGCTTCGGTATATCGCATTGCAGCAGGGGGATCCCCGTCAACTGAGCCAAAGTTCCCGTGTCCGTCTATCAAGATGTATCTTTGTGAGAAGTCTTGAGCCATCCTCACCAGGGCGTCATAAATAGCGGCATCCCCGTGGGGGTGGTATTTACCCATAACCTCTCCTACGATTGTGGCAGACTTGCGGTGTGGTTTCTCTGAAGTAAGGCCTATCTCATTCATGGCATAAAGAATACGCCTGTGGATAGGCTTTAAACCATCACGAACATCAGGAAGGGCTCTCCCTACTATTACACTCATCGAGTACAACATGTACGAGCGCTTCATCTCGTCTTCCAGGTCAACTGGAATTACTTTGCCGTCTGTGAATTCAAGCAAAGACTATGACCTCCTCAAGGTCCTAAATATCAAGTTCGGTGATTTCTCCTGCATGGGCCTGGATGAATTCTCTCCGGGGTTCTACTTTGTCACCCATTAACGTAGTGAATATGTCATCAGCTGCCATAGCGTCTTCAAGCGACACTTGTAGAATTGCTCGTGTTTCAGGGTTCATTGTAGTCTCCCAAAGCTGATCAGCGTTCATTTCTCCAAGGCCTTTGTATCTCTGAACGTTGATATTCTGGCGTCCCGATTTTTCAAGAAGCTCATTAAGTTCATTGTCGCTAAACGCGTACCATTCTTTTTTCCCTTGCCTAACCCGATAAAGCGGAGGTTGAGCAATGTAAACATGGCCACCCTCCACCAGTGGCTTCATATATCGATAAAAGAACGTAAGAAGCAACGTCCTTATGTGGGCGCCGTCTACGTCAGCGTCAGTCATGGTTACTATTTTTCTGTAACGAAGCTTCTCTATGTCAAAATCCTCTCCAATGCCGGTTCCAAGGGCTGTAACCATTGCACGGATCTCAGCATTTCCCAGAATCTTGTCAAGTCGCGCCTTTTCCACGTTTATAATCTTTCCCCGTAAAGGCAGGATAGCTTGAAAGCGTCTGTCTCTCCCTTGTTTTGCGCTGCCTCCTGCTGAGTCCCCCTCGACAATGAACAGCTCACACAGTTCAGGCTCACGGAAAGAGCAATCTGCAAGCTTGCCGGGGAGTGCAGCTCCGTCCAGCGCACCCTTTCGACGAGTGAGTTCCTTGGCTTTTCTTGCAGCCAGCCTGGCACGGGATGCTTGGATCCCTTTGTCTACAATTGCCCTGGCATCCTGGGGATTCTCTTCAAAAAAGTCAGCGAGTCCCTCTGAAACCACAGACTCAACCAAGCCTCGCATATCGGTGTTACCCAGCTTAGTCTTGGTCTGGCCCTCAAATTGGGGAGAGACGAGCTTCACACTGATAACTGCAGTGAGGCCTTCTCTTACGTCATCACCTGTAAGGTTTTCCTCGTTCTCTTTAAGAAGCCCTGCCTTGCGAGCATAATCATTAATTGTACGTGTCAGGGCTGAACGGAAACCTGCAAGATGGGTTCCGCCTTCAGTAGTATTAATGTAGTTGGCAAATGAAAAAGTATTATCAATGTACCCGTCATTGTATTGAAGGGACACTTCTACGTAAGAATCACTGATTTCCTTTGAAACATAGAAGATCTCTCTGTGGATAGGGTCTTTGTTTCTGTTGAGGTGCTCAACAAAAGATATTATTCCACCCTCATATAAGAACTCAACAGACTTGCTGTCTCTTTCATCAGCAAGACAGATCTTTACACCTTTATTGAGAAAGGCAAGCTCCCTTAATCTATGCGCTAAAGTATCAAAATTAAATTCAGTTATTTCAAAAATCTTCTTGTCCGGGACAAACGTAATAGTAGTGCCTGTAGTATCAGAAGATCCGACAACTTCAAGGTCAGTCACAGGACGGCCTCGTTCATAACTCTGCCGATATATTTGTCCGTGAGAACGGACTTCAACTTCTAACCATTCTGAAAGTGCGTTCACAACTGATACGCCTACACCGTGGAGGCCACCGGAGACTCTATAGGCTCCGCTGTCGAATTTGCCCCCGGCATGGAGTACTGTTAGGACAACCTCAACTGCGGGCCTACCGGTGCTCGGATGGATGTCAACAGGTATCCCACGACCGTTGTCCGCTACTCTCAAGGAGCCGTCCTCTCTGGCAGTGACTTCAATCAGGTTGCAGTATTCGGCCATAGCTTCATCGATGCTGTTATCTATGACTTCAAACGCAAGCTGGTGTAGGCCACGCAGCCCTGTACTTCCAATATACATACTCGGACGCTTTCTGACAGCTTCAAGCCCCTCCAGAACCTGGATCTTAGCCGCGTCATATGGGGTCTCAGCAGAAGGATGCTGCGACAAACTATTGGACACTACGTCCTCGTTATCTTTTGTCCCTCGGTTACCTGGAGTATTGCCCATGAAAACGCCGTCACCTCCGTATTTGTCAAGGCAAGCAACTTCTGGCGGGAAGTTGGCGATATGCTTTCTTGCCGAAGACTACTTTAAAACACTGGCATCAGTTATTTCTTAAGGCAAGAGCCTTTGTTCAGACTGGTAAGAACCGTGATGGAGTCCACCACGGTTCCTCAACTAACTGCTTCTCTATTAAAAATTATAGCAAACATATGTTCGTAGTCAACCCTACATCCTGGCGATATTTGCGATATCAGAGGACATCCTAAAGGTCTATGAATTGTCCGCGCCTCATAGTATTTCCATAAATGTAATTCTTCACGAATCAATGTTAATATACATCGGAACCTGTGTCAACGCTAAGGCTATCCAAGTATGACATCACGGATGTACGGGATTTGCGGTCTCCCTCGGTTTGTTTTTCATATTACCATCTATACTCACTTGGCGTTTATTGGAATTTCATATTGACTTATCAGCGTCTTTTGAGACAAGAGAAGGGAGATCCCGGTGACCTGCGTTGTAACGCCTCCTTAGAGTTGAAACGGATATGGGGGACAAGTAGACGGTGTGCGGAGTTATGACAACGGATTTGGGTTTGCTCATATCCACTGATGTAACCTTGCCTAGATTCCTCTGGAAGTCAAGAAACTCCGTATTCAGTTTTGATCTATCTATGGATTCCATTGACATAATAGCTATGATATCTTCATCAAATATGCTGAGCTGCGCCCCTAAGTGAATAAACACGAATATCAACCCCTCAAGACTCTATCACGTAGCTTACGAGTCTCCTGTGCTGTAATAGCAAACCTCACAAAAACCTCTTGTACTGCAGGATCCTCAATGCCCAAGGCCAATTCCCTTATCCTTGTGATTTCACTGGCAGGAAGAGCTTGTTTCCGAATAGTCCAAGTCTCTTCTGCCTTTCCCTTATCGTGTTTTGCTTTAGGTTTTTGAAAGCTTCTTCCTGTGGCGCGAAATCTTATGTCTTTTATAGTTCCCCTGCCCAAACGTCGATTTAATTTTTTTATGATATCCCTTTTCAGCAATGACAGCTCCGCCGCCCATACAGAATTCTTCACCTCGACAAATAGTATCCCGTCTTTGCAGGTAACCGCACTGGAGACCTTGGCAGCAGAGGAGCCTACTACATCCTCCCACATGAATACAGCCTGTGAGCGTTTTACTTTTCTTACTATCCCAAATCGACGTAAGCTGCTTTCAATAGCTACGTTAATTCGGACTGTCATTTACTGACCTCCTGAACAGAGCCGGATTGTACTTTAAACACCTTCCCAGGTTTGGAAAGCTCATCAAGGGCCTTTTCATCTGTTGTAGTGATAACAGTCTGAATGCCTCTGTCAATATACTTCCAGAGATGGGCTCTTTTAGACGGATCCAATTCGCTTGACACATCATCCAGCAGAAGAATAGCGTCTTCCCCCATCTCATTTCTGACAAACTCGAGCTCTGCCAAACGTAGAGCAAGCACTGCTGTTCGTTGCTGGCCTTGTGAACTGAAAGCTCTCATGTCCACACCGTCGAGAGTGAACGTCATGTCATCTCTATGAGGACCTGCTAAAGTAACACCTCGGATGAGTTCAGCTTGTCTTAGTCTGAGGAGTTCTCTATGAAATAAGGCTGACCATTTTTGTGTTATTCCCTGTTCATCAGCAGGACAAGATTCTACAACATCAAACGACGGACGGTACGTGAGTTTAAGAAGACCGGAGGAGGAAATCTCCTTGTAAGCAGTCTGTGCCAGACCGGAAAGGTCCTCTATAACCTTGGCCCTCTTAACCATTACTCGAGCACCTACGGAAACCAGTTGTTCATCCCAAACGTCCAATGCTGCTTTACCGTGCATGGAACCTACTAAATGGCGTGCGTCCTTCAGAAATGTATTACGTTGTGTTAGGATTCTCCGGTACTTGGCCAGATCCTTACGGTACCGTTCATGCACCGCAGATATTTCCAAATCTAAGAACCTTCTTCGTTCAACCGGTCCCCCCTTAATGATTCTGAGATCATCCGGGCCGAATATTACGACATTCGCAGCGCCTATATACTCAATACCCGTGTCCTGATGAACCCCGTTTAGGCGAATTCTTTTCCCTCTTTCTTGACTGCACGCGACTTCTACAAGCAGATCACCGTTCTTACGTAGAAACCGTGAAGCCGTATAAAAGGTTGACTCTCCCCACTTAATGAGCTCTATATCACGGGATGTTCTATATGATTTTCCGGTGCCACACAAATAGATAGCTTCTATTATGTTTGTTTTTCCCTGTCCGTTATTACCTAACAGGACATTTTTCCCGGGAAATAATTCAATATCAAGGGAGGCATGATTCCTGAAATTTCTCAGCCTCAACCTTTCAAGGAGCATATTCGTTGTCCCCCATTACTTCATAGACAAGCCCTTTCATATTTTCAACATTGACTGTATCTCCGATATTGAGTTTCCTGCCTCTGTGAGTCTCTATGACTCCGTTTACAAAGACAGATCCTGATTTTATGAGTTCTTTAGCGTGTCCTCCCGTGCTGACAATACCCACCCATTTCAAGAATTGATCCAACCTGATTACCTTTCCGCTTATTCTGACCTTCTGAGATTTAGTCTTGTCCATGTCAACACAACCCAACTCCTACCATGCCTACACGTTTAGTGTGACAGGCATTATCAGATATAGAAACCCCCCTGAATGCCGGGAATCATCATCTACATGGGTAATAATTACCGGACTTGTACTTCCTGTTAACTTAAGAGATATTTGCTCATCTTCCACAGCCTTCAAAACATCCATAAGATATCGGGCCTTTAGAGCTATTTCTCCGTTTCCGTCTTTAATCTTGACTGTTGCAACCTGATCCAAAGCTTTTCCGACTTCAGGTGCATTAGCGCTTACCGTAAGCATATCATTTGCGCCACTTAGGCGAATGGTTCCGAACTCATCTTGTCCCATTATGGACACACGATCTACACTTTCCTGGAAAGTCTCCCGTTCCACAACTATCAAAGTGTTGTACTGCTGCGGAATTACCCTGTCGTAACTGGGAAACTGTCCTTCAATCAGCCTACTTACTATCGTCGTTTCTCTCCACTTGAAAGCTACCTGATTCTCTGATGCATATACCTCTACTTCCGCGTCAGAACCTTGAACTATTCGTGCAACTTCACTTAGAGTTCTAGCAGGAACAAGTAAGCCTTTGTCTCTCTTCTTAGCTGAGCCGTCATCACAAGAAATTCTTGTTAGGGCTAATCTAAACGAGTCAGTAGCGACAAGTTTCACCTCGTTTTCACCAAATTCCATGAAAACACCGGTAAGGAATGGCCTGGTTTCTTCCACGGCCACACAAAACACTGTCGTCTTAACGAAATTGGCGAGTTTTTTCCCAGTCACTTTCCACCATGGTGTGTCCGGTACCTCAGGGAACAGAGGATACTCTCCCGGATCCATGGAGTTGATTTCGTATACTGCTTTCCCGCTTGAAATCGTCGCAATTCTCTTTACGGTGTCATATTGAATTACCACTTCTCTTTCCGGTAGCCTACGCACTATTTCCGCAAGATATTTAGCCGGAAGAACCATCTGAAAGTTGCCGAAAGATGTAATAGGAACATAGGTCTCTATCGACAACTCAAGATCTGTTCCGATAAGATGAAGGCCCTTATTGGATGTTTCAACTAACACTCCCTGAAGAATAGGTAGTGTGCTTCTTGATGACACGGCTCTTTGCACTGTCCCTACTCCTTTTGAAAGTAGCTCTCTGTCGCAGGAAATCACATTATTTTGAGGAGTGGCCACAGTACCTGGATCAAGGTTTTCCCAGTTCGAGTTTTCCATAGTATTCATGCAGAGGTTCCCCCTTTTTTCGGTAGTAGAAGGCAAAGGCATATCTGCTTACGATAACATTTCCACTAATTTACGATTATGTAACTATTAAACACATTTACTCCACAGGCAGTACTACTATACGATCTTATATATGTACTTGTACAATTTCGTAGTAGTAGTAGTAGGGCCTGTGAATTTGTGGATAAGTCACTATATGCATTGATATCACTGGAGTTTGGATGTGGACAAGCGTGTGGATTGTTGACACAGGTTGTCCACATAATCCAGAGGGAGATCTGTGTCGTGAAATCATGAACACAATGTCCACAAATATTAAACATATTACTAACACGTAGTCCACAACCGGAGTCCTCCCTGTCATCAAAGATTAAGTCATTTCTTTGAGTTTGGATATGATGTCTTTAATAGAGGTAGCAAGAACATGATCTTGTTGTATTTCATCTTGAATCTTTGAGCAGGCGTGCATTACAGTGGTGTGATCACGGCCGCCGAATTCATCCCCTATCCTGGGCAGAGACGCCTCAGTGAGCTCTCGGGAAAGGTACATTGCGATCTGCCGTGGATATGTAATGTTTCTGGTTCTCTTCTTAGACTTGAAATCATCTATTGATACACGAAAGTATTGGGCAACTGCTTGCTGCACCTGATAAATAGATACCTGTCTGGGCCTTTGTGACGGGATCAAGTCTTTCAAACAATCTGCTGCTGCCGAAACCGTCATTAGACGATTATGAATTGAGCAATGAGCGGCTACCCTTGTTAGCGCTCCTTCCAATTCACGAATATTAGAACGTATTTGATTTGCTATGTAGGCCATGACGTCTTGGGGTATGTCCAGGCCTTCTTGTTGAGCTTTTTTATTGAGGATAGCGATTCTGGTCTCAAGATCCGGTGGTTGAATATCAGATATTAAGCCCCATTCAAATCGAGAACGCAGACGATCTTCGAGCGTAGGAATCTCCTTTGGAGGACGGTCACTTGAGATGACTATCTGCTTCCCTGCTTCGTGTAATGTATTAAAAGTATGGAAGAATTCCTCCTGAGTACGCTCCTTTTGAGCCAAGAATTGAACATCATCAATAAGGAGGACGTCGACATTCCGGTAACGCTCACGGAATTCCATCGTTTTGTCGTCTCTGATGGAATCAATAAGATCGTTTGTGAACTTCTCGCAAGGGGCATACACTACTTTTGTAGCTGGGGAGCGTTGCAGGACGAAGTGTCCTATGGCCTGCATGAGATGGGTTTTGCCTAGACCCACTCCTCCATAGATGAAAAGAGGATTGTAAGCCTTGCCGGGTGACTCAGCAACTGCAAGGCACGCTGCATGTGCAAACATATTACTATTGCCAACAACAAAAGTCTCGAAAGTGTACTTAGGATTGAGCCTTGTGACGTAGACTTCATCTCCTAGTAGAGTGCTGAAGTGAACCTGGTCATTAACAACAAGTGATTCATTGGGAGCAGGATCACCGGAGACATACGACACGTCCATATCAGTACCTGTAATTGCTCGTAGTGTACGAAGAATAGCTTCGCGGTAGTTGTCACTTAAAAACTTCCTGCCTATGTCATGCGGTGTTTTGACAACTATGGTATTCCCGTTAACCTTTACTCCTTCAGTATTTCGGAACCATGTTTCATAGCTTGGTTTCGATACTTCCCCCTGCATGACCTGAAGTACCTGATCCCAAAGCGTATCAGCGCGTTCAGTCATAAAACTTTACCCCCTGAAAAACCCCTAATAAACACCTTATAGGTTATCCCGTAACATAGGGGAGAAATGCAATGCCTTTTGAAGTCAACTTACGTTTTCCTGAAGTGTCTATAGTCTGGATGAGACCATGCTGTTCCAGAACAACCAAATCTCGATATGCAGTACTAAGGCTAATCGCTAGTTCCTTCGCCACCAAGGAAGGACCTCCTTCACCTTCTTCCGCAAGAATCATGAAAACTTTCTGCTGGCGCCGTGAAAGAAGGCCATGGAGTTTTTCAACAGGAATATCTGTCCCGCGTCTGTTTTCCACTGCATTCTCTCGCTTTTCATATGTCTGTGATTTGTCAATTGCACCAGGTGTGCGTTGCATCACGGAAGGCTGGAAAGAAACAGTGCTTGCCACAGAGAGCTGTTCTTTTGGTGTGCGAGAGGGTTCTCGACCTTCCGTTGAACACGAAAGCGTAATGACACAACCTTCTTTCAGATTATCCTCTATTAGGATGTAACCACCGACAGAGCGCATGGAATCTTTCACTATGGGAAGACCTGAACCTACTCCCCTGACAGTCTCTTTCATTCTGGACGATGCTGTAGTGAAACCGGGAAGGAAAGCCTTTTCTTTGTCAGTAATGCCAGGGCCTTGATCTGATACTCTAATAGTATTACCGTCAGGAAGAATGGTTATAATCGCTTCTTGAATGTCGGCGTGAAGGAGGTTTTCCACAATCTCCTTTATGGCTATGTACGGCAAAGTACCACCTTTATCATGGGCAAAAGCATAGGTTTTTGATGATACCTCATTCAAGAGCTCACCATAGTCACAGGATCGAATATCTACGATTCTGGGGATTGCACCAAGTGAATCGTATACTGCGATTCTGACACCACGTTCTGGTTCCTCGAAAGCCGGCTGATCACAGTTGGAATAAGCCGAAGGGTGTCGGTCATGCATTTCAATTCGCTTTCTGAAGAGACGTGAAAAAAGGCTCATCATTCGTTGTCATGCCTTTCACTCTGAGTTTTCCACAGACCTTTCCACAGTATGTGGAAAGATGTCGAGTAATTAAGGATTCACAGGAAACTCACGTTCTATCCACAGTCAATCCACAGATTCTGTGGATAAAGTTACGACAGTTAGGAGGCGGTTTACTTTTTGAGATATGTTCTTTAGCTCGTTGTACGTGTTATCCACAGGCGATTTCAGAAAGGTGCGAAAGCCTTGCAGAGCGCTTATTTATGAAATCAACGAGTTACCCACAGAATTATCCACAGCCTGTGTATAAGTGTTTGCTCTCGGGGGAAAACTATACCTCTTACCAACATTTATGGAAAGACTGGAAAAGCCCACATGCCTATATTAGCAAAGGTTTCTGCAGTAGACAAGTGCCGGAAGGCCGAATGGCAGTATTAGGTATAGGAATGGTGGCAAGGGTATGAAAAGGCAGGAGGCTTGCCATGAAACTCTGTCTAATATGGAGGCATGTCAAAGTGAAAGAGTTTAATAATGGAAAAGGTAAAAGGTAACCTTGACACGTAGAAAGACGTTAGCTTATACTCGTAGTTACACAGGGTGGTTCAGAGGGGACTTTAGGGGGTTGGTGAGTGATGAAAAGGACGTATCAGCCAAAAGTGCGGCGCAGACAAAGGCGTCATGGTTTTATGAAGAGGATGTCAACACGGGCAGGCCGTCGGGTTCTGAAGAACAGACGTTTGAGAGGGAGAAAGCGTCTCACTGCGTAACATTGATGATGTGAGAAGTAAAGCAGGGTGCCACCGGTGGAAAGAATAGAGCGACTCCGTAAGAACGAGCAGTTTCGTGGGGTATTTAAGTCCGGAAAAGTGTTTGTCGGTGACAAGATTGTCGTATATGCCCTTGAAAACGCCTTGTCATACAGCCGGGTCGGTATAACTGTAAGCAGGAAATTAGGTGGCGCCGTCGAAAGGAACCAATTGAAAAGAATTGTGCGAGAAGCGTGGCGAGCTCGTGAAGGTGAGTTGCGAAAGGGCTTTGACCTAGTCCTGGTGCCAAGGATGAAGGCGAAGACCGCTTCTTTCCGGGAGATTTCTGACGAGTTGCAGCAGTTGCTTGTGAAAGGTAATATCATTGAAATAGTTGCAAGAGATGGCGAATAGTCCGATACGGCTCAGGAAGGTAAGGGCTAACGCGAAAAATGGCATGGAAGAGTCTATTTAAAATTGGGCAGCGCATCGAGTTAGGAGCTATCGCTTTTTATAGGAAATGGATCTCCTGTAGAAAGCCGAAGCCCACATGTAGATTTTACCCAACATGTTCGGCATATGCATACGAAGCTGTTAGCAAGTATGGTGCGTTGAAAGGGACATATATTGCCATAAGGCGCCTGGTCAAGTGCCATCCCTTCCACCCCGGAGGATGGGACCCTGTACCCTGAACATGAATGTGAGGACATAGAAGCGACAGGAGGTCACAGCTCTTGACTCGTATTACAGAACTAATCAATTTATTAGTGCATTTTCTTCGAGATGTCACCGGTAGCGATGGATTGGCAATAATCGCGTTTACCGTTCTTTTGAGGCTGGCGCTCTACCCGATTACTCTTAAGCAGACTAAAGCCATGGAAGAAATGAAGTTGCTTCAGCCAAAAGTACAGGAGCTTCAGGAGAAGTACGGATCTCAGAGTGAGGAATATCAAAAACGGGTTATGGCGCTCTATAAGGCCTACAACATTAATCCTCTTGGCGGATGTCTGCCCACTTTGATTCAGTTGCCTATTATCTGGGCGCTTTTTGCTGCGCTTAGAACATACCCTTTTACAGAGTCTTTCCTTTGGATACCCGATCTCGGAAAGAGTGACTGGATCCTTGCTATTCTTGCAGGGGCCGGCACATACTTTCAATCCGCTATGACGTCCACTGAGTCCAGCCAGAAGATGATGAGTGTGGTGATGACCGGGTTCATTACGTACCTCGGGGGGACTCAATTCCCGGCAGCTGTGACCTTGTACTGGGTGGTGACTATGGGCGTAGAGATGTTCCAGCGTTGGTTGATTAGCCGAAGCGCGGGAATGAAGAGGCGTGTTGAGGAGCTGTCATCGCATTCAGAGAAAGGGAGCACGCCCAGGGCCTTGCTAGACAATCCACAGCAGGGCAGCAAGGGGGAAGACAAAGATGACTCGAAGCGTTGAGAAAAGCGGCAAGACTATAGAAGAAGCAGTTCAAGATGCTTTGAAGGACTTAGGCCTGCCGTCAGATGAAGTGGAGATCGAGGTTCTTGAAGAGCCTTCAAGGGGGATTCTCGGACTTGTCGGTCAGAGGTTAGCACGTGTCAAGGTAACAGAAAAGGTGAATCTGGCAGATGA
>DGZL01000090.1 GCA_002398515.1 Firmicutes bacterium UBA4981 | reverse complement strand
CGGCTAACCCCTAAACCCTCTGTGTGGCCTGCCGAAGCGATTCATCCTACTTTTCTCTTCGGCAGCTCGGCTATCCTGGCCAGAACCCCTCCTGGCTTTAGATCCGCAGCTTTGCGCCCTTACCTTTCAGCAAGTTGGCCTTGTCGTGAGAAATCAATGGCTGAATTATTCGGTTTTCCCTACTAGTAGCATGATATTAACACATTAGGAAAAATCAGACTATTAGACTTATGGCTCATTTATTTAGGTCTTTTAGCCTAGTCAGACGCTTTTGGATCGTTCCTCATGTGCGTATTGCGAGTATGTCACCGGGGACAGTCTCAGTCCTTGAGAGGACCCCTTGAGGGAGCTCAAGGATCCACGCCGCTCTTAGCATCAGCGGACCGAGCCTATTAGGATGCAGAGGAGAGATAATATGAAGGATTTCGCCGTCGTTGGAAACGTAAGCCACATCTATTGGAAACTTCATTCCGAAGCTGTGGACTCCCTTACATGGACGAATAATCAGGCCTTCGCCTTCTTCGAGGGAAGATCGTCCAAGCAGACCCTGCCTCCTCTCGCCATATGTTGTGGCAAGCTTTGCAGCGGACGCAAGCATCGTACCCTTAGTAGTATTCACAACTTGAGCGGCTTTTGACGTCACATCAACACCTATCCCGTCAACCTTATTATTTGCCACTCACATCAGAAACCCATAAAGGTCTCTGCAATCTGGATTATCGCAGGACCCAACAGCACCACAAACAACGTAGGGAATATGAAGAAAACCAAGGGGAAGAGCATCTTGATGGGAGCCTTCATAGCTGATTCCTCTGCTTGCTGCCGTCTCTTTGTCCTCACTTGTTCAGCTTGGATCCTCAAGATATTTGATATTCCCACTCCAAGTTGGTCTGCCTGGATAACAGCGGACACAAGTGAGGTTATGTCGTCTACTGTGACCCTCTCAGAAAGCTCTCGCAATGCGTCCTTCCTTGGTTTCCCTACTCGAATTTCTCTCAGAACAGTCCCAAACTCCTCTGCCAGCGGGCCTTTCTTTCTCTCTACTACCTTTACCAAAGCAGCATCAAAGCCTAGACCCGCCTCTACGCTGACAGTCAAAAGATCGAGAATATCAGGAAGATCTCTTTGGATCTCTTTTCCCCTGTGTTTCGCTTTCGACTGCATCATTGTCTCAGGCACGACCCAGCCAAGGCCTGCCGCCACAAGAGCAAACAGCAAGGCCTTGCCAATCCCAAGCCTGTTCGTGATCAGGAACACCCCTAAAGGAAGTATGAGAAGGGTCACCACACGCAAGATCACATAATCCCCGGCAGACATCTTCCACGGGTTGCCTGTGGAATCAAGCTTTAGTTTGGCTGCTTCCATCACATTCTTAGGAGTTATGGACACTACGAAACCTGCGACTTTCGTCGCGGCAGGGCCGAAGATCCTCTCTACCAGCGGGCGGGACAACTCCTGCTCTCGTTCAGTGGGAACCCTGCCCAGGTCAGCGATTTGCTCGAGACGATCCTTGACTGAAGGCTCTCTTTTCACTCCGAGAAAGTACATAGTCAGGCTTGTAACACTTGCAAACGCAAAAACTGCAGCCACAACCGGCATTCCCTCACACCTCCTAGACCTCGATGGCAACTATCTTACGAATCATCAAAATACCAATGAGCTCTCCAAACACAGCCAGTCCCACCATGAGCTGCCCTGTGGGATGCGTAAACAAAAGGCTGATATACTCAGGATTGACTGCATAGAGAAAAACCCCAATCGCACACGGGAGGACTCCTATAATGATCCCTGACATCCTGCCTTGAGCTGTCAGGGTCTTGATTTCCCGGCGCAGCTTGACGCGTTCTCGTATCGTGTCTGCTATGTTATCCAAGACCTCCGCCAAATTTCCGCCGATTTGCCTCTGAATCAGGACTGCTGTGACAACCAGTTCAAGGTCCTCACTACCGACACGGCCAGAAAGCGTTGCCAGCGCAGTCTCTGTGGGAGAGCCCAAGCTCATCTCCTTCATCGCAGACGTAAATTCCTCTGAAATAGGGGGTGACATCTCCCGCGCCACCATGTCCATGGCTTGCAAGAAACTGTACCCGGCTCTAAGTGAATTGGACATAATAACAAGAGCGTCTGCAATCTGTGAGTCAAATCTGGCAAGCCTTGCGCCCTGCTTGGACTTGACATACAAATTGGGCAGGAATCCGCCTACAAATGCCAGTATGAGTCCGGCCCATGCACGTCCAAGCACAAACCATCCATAAACAGCCCCAACGAGTACGAGGATAAGGTTCAACCCTACAAACTCTGAACCGCGAAGCGGAATATCCGCCCTGGCCAGCTCCATCTCAATCTTGGAAGTATATTCCTTCCCTTCAAAGGCTTTGCCGAATACTATCAGAATACTGCGTGTCAATTCGTTTATCGAGTATTTTCGCTTCTTACCGTCATCAGCACCTCGTATGCCGGCCGCCTCAGGCTTGGGCTTGGTTTCAGGTTTTGAAAACCGCTCAAGCCTTCTCAGTCCCGCACCGCGCTCACTGACAAGATTTGCGATTCCAAAGGCTGACAGTCCCACACAGGTAAATACCAGAACTGATACTGTGAGTGCAAATGCTTGTCCCGGCATATTATCAACTTCCCTCCCACAAGCGAACTTCGACTGATATATTCAAAATCCTTCTAAACTTCTATTAATTTGCCATAATTAGCACTATATGCCGTTTCAACCCTGATCCACGCAAAGCCTACTAGACTTAGTAGTCAACAAACATTCCAGGAGGCACTCTTATGCCCGCAGCCTCAAACTGGTCGAGAAACTTCGGCCTGATACCGGTAGCCCGAAATCTCCCCAGCGCTCGCCCTTCGTCGTCAACGCCGGTCTGCTCAAATACGTAGATATCCTGCATGGTGATGACGTCGCCTTCCATTCCCAGCACCTCAGTGAGATGGGTAATCTTGCGACTTCCGTCTCGGAGCCTTGCCTGATGCACAATGAGGTCTATGGCTGAAGCAATCTGCTCGCGAATTGCCCGAAGCGGAAGTTCCATCCCTGCCATCAGTGTCATGGTCTCAAGTCTCGAAAGCATATCCCGAGGCGAGTTAGCGTGGCCTGTTGTCATTGAACCGTCATGGCCTGTATTCATCGCTTGAAGCATGTCAAGGGCCTCTCCGGACCTGACCTCTCCTACAACAATCCTATCCGGCCTCATTCTTAAGGCGTTTCGAACAAGGTCTCGGATTGTGATAGCTCCTTTGCCTTCGATATTCGGAGGCCTTGCCTCCATGGTGACCACATGGTCCTGACGGAGCTGGAGTTCAGCCGCGTCTTCAATTGTCACTATGCGCTCATCAGGGGGAATGAACGAGGAGAGCACGTTGAGAGTTGTGGTCTTTCCGGAGCCTGTCCCTCCTGACACCACTATGTTCAACCTTGCCTTCACTGCGCCGTCGAGAAGCTCCACAACTGTAGGTGTCAATGTGCCGAACCTGACCAGGTCATCAGTGGTCAGAGGCTCCCTTGAGAATTTACGAATCGTAATACACGGCCCTACAAGGGAAATCGGAGGAATCACCGCGTTTACTCTGGATCCGTCGGGAAGCCTCGCGTCCACCATAGGGCTGGCTTCGTCTATGCGCCTTCCGATTGGCGAGACAATCTTTTCGATTATGTGCATCACATGGTCTGCGTCACGGAATCGAACCGGGGCCTGCTCAATTTTGCCTCCCCGCTCCACGTATATCATTTCAGGTCCGTTGACCATAACCTCTGTTATACTTTCATCATCCAAAAGCGGCGTGATGGGGCCGAACCCCATTACATCATCGATGACTTCATTTATGATTTTCGTCTTCTCAGAGCGAATCAAAGGAAGGGGTTCTTCGTTCAGAACTGCTGTAGCAACCTTCTGGACCTCTCTGGCTAATCGTTGTCTATCCTCTACTGATGAAATCTGCTCCAAGAATTCTGCGTCGATTTCCTTGACAAGCCTGGAGTGGATTTTCTCCTTGATCCCGATGTGGGGGTCATCAGGCAGTCTGACCGGCGAATGAAACGATACGTCTTCCGCAGGTCTTAGGATCCGGAGCTCTCTTTCCTCCGGCTTGCCTTGGGGCTCTTGGACCTCAGGTTGCGCTTGTGGTTTTTCCGGAGCTCGTTCTTGCTGCGCCCTCAAGTGCCTTTCATCAGGCCTGGGCCTCGCTCTTCCCATCGGCCGAGAATCCCCCACGGCTCCTCTTCGGCCAAACGTTTCCTCTCGCTCCTCCTGTCTTGCCCTTTGAAGCCTCTCTCTAAGGGACATCTACCTCCCACCTCTCAACCATGTATGAAGAAACCGAAAATCCCCGCAAAAACACTGGCGATCCTTCTGCTTGGGGAAGCATTCTCACGGCTTACGCTTCCTCTCTCGGCCTTCTCCCCTTTTCTCTGGGGATCCAAGGCCTTGGCAAGATCTTTGATGGCAAGGGATATCTTGGCATTGGGACTACTCAGAGCAAACGGCACTCCTTTGTTTACGGATTCCGTTACTAATCGCCCTTCATTGGGAATACTAATATCCACTGTCCGTTTTAAGGTCTTCTCTACCTCACTGATATCCAGACTTGCCTCACGCGACGGCCTGTTCACCACAAGCTTCACTTTGTCATCGTCATACCCTAAAGCATCCATTATTTCCAGACACATGCTTGCATTTTTAATCGCCGGAAGCTCTAGAGACGTAATGAGATAAACAATATCAGATGCGTCCATCGCTGTAAGCGAAACATCGCCAAGCCCCTGCGGGAGGTCAATGACGAGAAAATCGAAAGACTCCGCAAGGAGGCTGAGGATAGCCTCAACATGCCGGCCTGTCACTATCTCAGCTTGCTCAGGACGAAGCGGTGAGGGAAGCACACGAATACCGGTATCATGCGTAAACAGGCATGCCTCCACAATCTCTGAGTCAACTTCTTCCTCCCTGGCAATGTCCGCTATGGTCCTTACCGGCACAGTATCCAACATAATCGCTATGTCCCCGAACTGCAGGTCCAGATCGACCAGGACTACACTGCGATTGGCCTTCTTCGAAAGCTCCGCTGCAAGGTTCGTGGCAATGGTAGTTTTCCCGACACCGCCCTTTGTGCTGAACACGGCGACAATGCGCCCCAGTCTCCTCTGAGGCGCGACCATTGGCATAATCCTAGCCCTTCTCTCCGACTCCAGCTCATGGGTCTTGCTCATAGTGTTTATCAGTTCATCAACGGAAAAGGGCTTGACCAGGTAATTCCTGGCCCCTGCCGCCATTGCTTCCCTTAGGTATTCTTGTTCCCCCTGGACTGACAAAATCACTACAGTGCTCATCGGGACTTCTACAGTGATTATCCGAGTAGCCTCTATTCCGTCCATAACCGGCATGTTTATATCCATCAGAACGATATCCGGTTTCAGCCTCTTTGCGAGAGTCACAGCCTCAAGGCCATTGGCGGCTTCACCTATCACGGCAAAGTCTCCGTCGAATGACAGGAGTTTCCTGAGGTTCTCTCGAGTGTCAGCGATATCGTCAACTATCAGGACTTTAATGGGGGATGTTTTCACTTGCTTCACTTCCCAGGCACGCCGATTTCAGATACCCCCCGGAGATCACAGTCCAATATCTGCTCTCTGGTTACAGTCTCACCAATCCTTACGACTTTCGGAGTTATTAAGATGATAAGCTCACTCTCGCCCTTCTCAAACCTCTCGCTCCTAAATAACCCGCCTATAATTGGTATGTCTCCAAGGATCGGGAGCTTCTTCACTATTTTCGCTTCAGTATTCTGGATTAGGCCGCCGACAGCAATAGTCACATCATCCTCCACTATAAGGTGGGTTGATGCCTTCCTCATTCTCAGCGCAGGGATAGTTGCGATCCCTGTGTCCAGGGCGTTACTCCAGTCAAGGGATGATACCTCAGGCTCAATGTCAAGGACGATTCTGCCTTTTGTATCCACACTGGGAAGCATTTTGAGTTTTACCCCATAAGGCCGCCACTCAAAGACTGCCCTGCCGTCTACTTGTCCCATGTAGACAGGGATTTCGCCTCCTACCAGGAAATCCGCTTCCTC
>DGZL01000135.1:3314-22298 GCA_002398515.1 Firmicutes bacterium UBA4981 | reverse complement strand
GGAGGCGTCTCAAATATGGGGGAACTCCTTCTTGAGCCACTGCGCCGGGCAGCCGAGAGACGTGCGATAAAGGCCGCGTTCGAAAAGGTAAGGATAGTTAAGGCAGAACTTGCGTCTGAAGCGGGTTTGGTGGGAGCGGTATGTTTCGCTCTGGGACAAGTCTAGTTCATAGTTGTGTTATGACTGTCCAAAACGTGTGGCCGGCCGAGGACCCGGCGCTATGGTGGTATTACATGAAAGGTGCGCGAATATGTACATTGGGGCAGGGAGATTAGGTTCTGTCCGATCATGCATGGCAAAACATGTTCTTTGGATAGGAGGATGGACGCGATGCAGCGCACCTATTTGAAAGCGGTTCTATGTGTCATCGCCGTGATAATTACTGTTATGACATTGGTTGACTTGTGGGCGGAGACAGCTTCAGCTGAGCCGATTGTAGCCTTTGAGATGAACGACCCAATTGGAGATGATTACGGTCCGGGCACGTATACTTACCCCACACACAAGGCCTTCTTGCCGGGTTTGCTTGACCTTACGTTTTTCCGTGTAAGTTACGATGTAGAATATGTATACTTCGACACCACGTTTCGCGAGGTCACGAACACATGGAACGCGCCTGAAGGTTTCAGTCACCAGCTCATAAACATATACATAGACACAACGAAAGGCGCGGGCAGGACAGATGCTATTCGAAAAGGCGCTATGGTCGCTTTCGACAAGAGGTATGGCTGGGATATCCTTATTAAGGCTTTAGGATGGGGAGGATGTAGGGCGTTTACATCCAATGATAACGAGGAATCTAAAGGAATATCCGACGGGCTTGAGGCAGGAGTGCTTCCTGACAGCAAAACTGTCCGTGTCAAGGTTCCTCTGCCCATAATCGGACAGCCAGAAGCAAGCTGGGGGTACTACGTCCTCATTGGTTCTCAGGACGCTTTCGGAGACGACGATTTTCGTCCTGTCATGGAAGAAGCGACTTCGTGGACTTTCGGAGGCGGGAGCAATCTCGAGTTTAATCCAAACGTAATTGACATGCTTGCCCCTGAGGGAGGCAAGTTCTCTCAGGAAAGGCTCCTGGGATCGTATGATGCAGACAAAGGTGTCCTGGCGGTTCTTGTGCCGGTATCCGCCGGGATGGCCCGCCAAGGGGTTGCGTTTCTTGGGCTGTCTTCCACACCCATGGTCGTTTTGGCAGTTGTGGGGTTGCTATTAGTCGGAGGCGCGGTCGTAGTATGGATTAGGCGGAAGGGGTCTAGCATTCCTCCCAAAAGGTGACCGGACTAATGGGGAGAGTTGTTCTGAAAGCCTAGTCAATTGTTGATTCCGTTGCTATAGGCGCCGGCATGTGATATGTTATGATGTAATTAGCGATGTTCTAAGTCAGGTGAATGCTGCCACGGTCGCCAAGTGGGATTATCCACCGGTGACCGATATTTCATCTGAAATAGGATCATCTGTTCTATGCAGAGCGAGAGGTTTCAGGAGGTGGCCCCATGCACACAAAGGAAGTTGTTTACGGAGCACTTTTGACTGCACTGGCATTATTGATACCACTGGCATTCGGAGGCTTCCTCAGTGTCATGATACCGCCTTTTTCTGCTACTTTAGCTTCCCATCTGCCTGTAATGGTCGCGATGTTGATAAGCCCACAAGTGGCGGTGATGGTGGGCCTCGGATCTTCGCTTGGCTTTCTTATCAAGCTGGGGCCTATAATCGCTGCCAGAGCAGCGGTTCACGCAGTATTCGGAGCTGCCGGCGCCTATGCCGTCAGGAAAGGGCTGCCTTTCGGGAATGCGCTCATGTTGACATTGCCTATTCACGCCATAGGTGAGGCCCTGATTGTGCTTCCATTTGGCTTCTCTCTTCAGAAGGCAGGACTTGTAGTGGGTGTGGGAACAGCGCTGCATCACCTTATCGACGCTATGATCGCCCTTGCAGTAGTCGCATCCGCCGGTTTGGTGCAAAAGGCTGCTGAGAATAGACGCTAGACACCGCCTGGGTCTATTGATTCCCGGCAAGCACGCGTTTGTAAACTGCCAGGGTTTGACGGGCCATGGCGGAGTCGGTGAAGACTTCCAGAAGGCGCTTCTTGCCTGCTGACCCGTATGCCCTGCGCATTGCGGGATTCTCAGCGAGTCTAAGGAGCGCTCGGGCAATGGCTTCAGAATTGCCAGGCGGAAGCAGGACTCCCGTTTCGCTGTGGACTACTGCTTCAGGAATTCCTCCGACACGGGTGGCAACTACAGGAAGAGAGAATGCCATCGCTTCCAGAATCGCTATTCCAAGAGCTTCTCTTAAGGACGGAAGGACGAAAACGTCCAGAATGGACAGTATGGGGCCGGGATCTGTGAGTTGCCCTGTGAAAATAACGTTTTGACTAATCCCGAGTTCGCAAGACAGGGAAGTCAGCTCGGAACGCTTGCTGCCGTCGCCCACTATCACCAGGACAGTATCGGGAAATCCAGATATGACCTTTGGCATTGCCGAGACAAGGTAGCGTATGCCTTTTGCCCTCTCCAGCCGGGCTACTGTGCCGATTACATAAGCGGATTCAGGGATATTCCAACCGTCCCTGATTTCATCGGGTATTTCCGGAACCTTGCGCGCCGGGACTCCGTTATAAATCACAGACAGTTTCGCCTTGGACCACCCGCATGCTTCGGCCTTTTTTCGCTCAGCCTCGGATACGCAGATAACCTCGTTCACCAGTCTATTGGCGAAGATTCCGCTTGTCAGGTAGCTGGCGATATCCGGGTAACCGTGGACAGTAAACACTATTGGCATGCCTGGGATTTTGCGGGATGCCAGGCTCGCAGCTACCGCGTGCTCCATCCCTGCATGGACATGGATAAGAGAAAACCGGAATTCTTGATAGAGTCTGTCAAAAGCTTCATGATGCAATTTGAGGGAGTTCTGCAAGCCCGGCTTAAGGATCAAGGGAGGAATTGTCTCATAAGGAACGCCCAGATCACGGAAAATAGGAAGGCACTTACCGTAAGGTGTTATCAAGCATGGTTCTATGTTATTGCCTAATGCTCTGATAAGAGTAAGTACATGTTTTTCGGTTCCACCAAATTCCGCATAGGGCAGCTCAAAAAGGACTCTCAATTAAATACCCTCCATACCCGAATTCTATCATGCAAGTTGCCAAACGTTAAGCATGACAGTCCGGTTTTGAGTCTGTCAGGATTATTTTCGTGGTATTTTCGGAAAAAGGCTCTCAAAAAGTCGGTTTTACGTTACAATATAGATAAGAGCAGTTTCCTTTCGGCGAAAATAACACGTAATGGATTTGAGGGGCTATGGTTATTAGTCGAACCAAGAAATTGGAAGCGCTAAGCAACTTCACAAAACTGGTGGGAGACGACCCGGTGCTCGCTTATTTGATGGGCTTTCTCACAGGTCAGGTAGATCGCGTGCATTTTGTGCGGGATCCTCGAGGAGCCGACATATCCCTGAAGCTGTCGCAGGACAGGCTTACAGTGTGGCCCGGGGAGCCTTTTAGAGCTAATGTCGGTGGAGTTATGATGCCGCACCCGATAGCCTTTGTAAGGGCAGTAGGCCAGGCACACACTGAAAGGCAAATATGTGTCTCTCTCAATTTTGAGCTGGCTGATGAAGCTGAGTGGTATCAGGAAGTCCTCCTTCCCGATGTTTCCCACGTGCAACTTGGCATACAAGCAGCGGAACAAGAGGCGAAATCCCTCCGCAAAGAGATGGACCATGCTCTTGATATCTATGCCGAGTGCAAGAGGCTTATGGAGCAAAGCGGAAGCGAACGCAGGGGTGAGCTGGATTACTACATGTCTGTGGCCCAGACTCAGATGAAGCTGCTCTCCGCCCAACTCGAAGAGGTCAGCGCGCAATTAAGGCAGTACCAGAAGAATTGAGTAATTCTACTTCAGCTTATCCGTGTGTTCCAACACAAATGCAAGACCCACTCCTACAAACAACCCAAGAATGCCTGCTATTGCCGTATTGAGAAGCTTCCTTGGCTTAATGGGCTTATCAGGTACGATAGCTGCATCAATAGTAAAGATTTCAGATCCCTGAATTGCCTCTGAGATCTGCAATTCCTCATATCTGGTGCGTAGCATTGTGTAGACAGCCTCGCTCGTCTGACGGTTTCTTTCCAGCCTTGCAGTCTCTACCTCTTTCTTCGGGATAGCGGCCAGCTCCGCTTTAGCCTGACGAAGCGCTGTGTCCAGCGCAGCCTGCTCCGCTTTTAGAGCTGCTACCTCAGGATTTCCTTTTGCTTTGGCGGATTGAAGCCGTGCACTCGCCTCAGAGAGGAGCTTATCGAGAATAACGACTCTAGCAGAGTCCGCAATGGCCTCAACTGACAGATCTGTTATGGCGTTAGCCTGTTTATACTTAAGCAGCGCTTCTTCATCTTCTTTGAGCCTTTGCTCCGCAAAAGCAAGTTGCTCTTCAACATGAGTCTTAGCTCTGCCAATAGATTGCAGGTTGATCTCTTGTTTCTTGTCTCTACACGCCTCTACCAGGGCGTTGAGGAAGTCCGCAACCCTGTCGGGATTGCTGTTTTCTACAGACACCTTCACCATGTTAGTTCCTGATATCTGACTTGCTGACAGCACTTTATGCCATGAGTCGATTTCTTCAGGAGTATCTGAACTCAACCAGCCCAGTTTTGCCAGGGCCTCCTCCACCAGCGCACGGGCGGTAAGAATCTCAACATAGTCCTTGATACTAGCCTGGGGAGTGCCTGCTGCGCCCTCTTGAAGTGATATCAACCCTTCAAGCGGGTTAGGCCTTATCATGATCACACATGAGGCGCTGTAGAACTTTGTCATTGTGGAGCTTACTATGTACGCGCTAAGCACACTTGCGATTATGATAGCAAGAATGAGCCATTTTCGCCTTCCTAATACTTGCAGGCATTCAATGAGGTCGATTTCATAATCCATCTGATCCATTGTTGCTTATCTCTCCTAGTTCAAAGTGGCACGTAGCTCCGACGTCAGAGTGCGGCAAAAACACAACAAAAAAGGAATTCGGCATTTCAGTCTGAAATTCCTGCAAAATCGGTCAAGGATTTGGAGAGGGGTGGCCATAATGAAGCCTGACAGAGATGGCAATATTTCCTTCTAGGGCCTTGGCACCTGGAATATGACCTGCGTTGTCCATGCTTTCTATCTTGAGAGATAGCTCAAGTGAGGCATTAGGCTGTGTCATACTCCACGTATGAGTGCCTTCATGCCCTAAGTCAGTATTCGTAGCCTGCCCGGGATCAACCGCTACCGGCAGTATATCTACACCTGCGGACATCCCTAAGACCTTGCGAGTCTCAACGATTCCCGACAGGAACTCACGTCCTGTGCCATGGGAAGGGCGCCATGGCTCGCCTGGCGCCCCCTCGCCGTGTCGTTCATAGCCGAAGAAGAGAGTTGCCTGTCCCTGGTTTCCAGGCTGAATTCCAGGATACGAATTGGCTGCCAGTATTAGGTACACTCCTTCAGCATCCGGGCCCAGCGGATGTCCGATAAGTTGTCCGGTGCGTGTTATGTAGGTGTTATCAGGGTTCTTGTGGCTGTAAACATAATTGTTGATTCTTACATATTCAGCGGTTACCGAGCAGTAAGTATCAAGCGTATCACGTTTTCCTTGGGATGTTTCGAAGACAGGATCTCGAGAAGCAGCTCCCTTCAGCAGCTCACCGATGCAAGTCATCAGAACCGGCGCTCCGTCAGCAAGGTGCAGAGGTCTAGTGAGACGGATGCCGATAACCCCCCCTACCATGTAGGGGACACGTCCTTTGGCGCTCATGGCCCATGGAAAGTCATCAGCCATGAACTCGGCATAGGCCACGAGGTTGTCTCTCAAATTGACTGAGGCATCCACTGATACCAAAGCGTTTGTCCATCTGTCTTGCTCTCTGTCACCCTTAATGGTCAAGTGTTGTATGAGATAGTAAGGGAACGCAGGTACCAGGTGAGCAAATCGCATTCGAAACCCGCCTGAGACAGCTATCGCTTCAGAGATGCCTATCTTTAGATTCGGAAAGGCCTGTCCCTCCAGCCTGTGGGCTAACAGCCACTTGCCAGTGGCAAAATCTCTTCCTGCCTGAACTTGCGTATATCGGATTCTATCCAGAACCAAGTGAAATGTAAGCCCGTCAAGGGATGCTCTGTCCGAAAGAACGAGTCCTCCCGTGATGCCCGGCCCCCACTGGATTCGTTGCCTTCCCACTGTCATGCCGGTCGTCAGGATGTGTCCCCAAGGAGATGCGAATGAAGGCATGGCAAAGGTCACCTGTAGTGTGTTGAGGGACAGTTTGGGGCCTTGCCGGTCTTGCACGAAGATCGGAGCGCGCAAGGCTCCTTCTACGCACGCGTCTTCCATGCCTGGCAGGATCATGCCGGGCCGAATCGCCTCGGGCTGGATCCGGATATGAACCGGCGCTGCCTCGCATGCAAGAGACAGGAGGCATAATCCGAAGACTATAGCGGTCCACATACACAAGGCCCATACGTGCATGGGCTTGCCCGGACTTTTCTCACAGAGCATCATGAGCCTTCTCTCCTCGGAAAACGCCACCACTTACGGCGCGCCTTGTACACCTCCGGCTCATTAACATGTGCATCTTCGCCATGGACAATTGCAAGGGGAATATCTCTGACTGTCTTCAGCGCTTCGTCTTCCCCCAAGAGGCGTGATGCAATCTCAAAAGCCCGGTCCAGTCCGGGTTGCCGGGATGTGGCGGAGTGTCCGTCACTTGCTATGATGTGTGCGAGGCCGTGCCTGAGAAGAATTTCTGCAGTTTCTTGAGGCCTGTGTCCTTCTCTGCCCATGAGACTCCCGGCGTTAACATGCGCCAATGCGCCTGCCTTGAGAAACGGTATGAGAACATTCGGGTTACGGATAACCGATGCGTTTCTTTCCGGATGGGCAATGATTGGGATGTATCCGCTTGCTGCCATGTTGAAGACTTCTTCTTCCGCATATGAAGGAATCGTCTGAAACGGGAGTTCGACAAGGACATATTTCCCTCGGTCCGAAACAGGCATCACTTCGCCCCTGGTGAGATACCCAACGAGGTCAGGAGTCATCGCTATTTCCATACCGGGCATGACTTGGATGGAAATGCCGCACGAAGTAATGGATTCCTGAAGGGAGTTGACTGCTCTTTTGATTGTTTCAACTTGTGTTGCGCCGGGCGGGAGGAGCAAAGGATCGACGTGAGGCGTCGCCACTATTTTTGATGTACCGCGCTTGGTGGCAACAGTCGCCATGGCTATTGCATCGCCTTCAGTCTTTGCGCCGTCGTCCAGCCCGGGGAGGATATGAACATGGATATCCACAAAACCTTCTACACTCAAACGACTGTCACCGGTAATCATCACTGAATTCATCCGGAATCAGAGTCATTTTCATCCTCGCTTTTGTCGTAATAGTAGTAATAGTAGTAATTGCCTTGCCCGTATCTTGGTACTACCTCATTGACTACTACTCCCAATACTCTTGAGCGGGATGTCCTTAGAAGTTCTTTTGCTCTCTTTGCCGCTTCTTTGGATGTAACTCCCAATCTTACTACCACAAGCGCCCCGTCTAACTTGGCGCCGAGGATTATTGCGTCAGTCACTACGGCAATGGGAGGTGAATCGTATATGACAATGTCTGCATTATCAGCCAGGAAATTTATTACCGTATCCATACTGTCTGACGCAAGGAGTTCTGAAGGGTTAGGCGGTACGGGGCCACTGGTTACAATGCTCAGGCCGGGGACTAGTGTCTCTTGCCTGACATCTTGATCCGGATCTCTCACAAGCAGTGTGGTAAGCCCTGCTCTGTTTGGCAAAGAGAACAGCTTGTGTTGCGTGGGTTTGCGCATATCGGCATCGACAAGGATCACTTGCTTGCCTGTTTGAGCTAATGATATTGCCAGGTTTGCAGTGACTGTGCTTTTTCCTTCTTCAGGTCCGGGGCTGCTTACCAAAATAGATTTCAACTGCGTCCCGGGTGACACGAACTCCAGATTAGTTCTGAGGGTGCGAAACGCTTCAGATATCGGAGATCTGGGATCATGATGCATGATAAGCTCTGAGAATTCGTTGGGACTCTCGCGTTGCCTCGCCAAATCCATATCCGTCCTTCCGACATGGTGTCATTCGTAGTATCTAATACACCGTTTTGCGGGCTTGTCGGCTGATTTTCCTCTTACGCTTCCGTTGTGCCCGGCTGAAGTGGGGAATAGTCCCTAGTATGGGCGCAGATACGATCCGCTCAACTTCCTCGACAGTCTTGAATGTTGTATCCATCTGTTCCAATATGAAGGTAATGCCTACAGCTACGAAGAACCCGAGAATACCTGCTATAGCCGTATTAAGGAGTTTTCTCGGTTTGACGGGAACGGTAGGGACAATAGCTTCGTCAACGACGTAAATGCCGGAGACTTTCATTGCTTCTGAGATTCTCATTTCTTCATACTTTGAACGGAGCATGACATATATTTCCTCGTTTACCCGTTGGTTTCTTGTCAGTCGCGCGATATCCATTTCCTTCCCAGGGATGGATGCAAGTTCAGCTTCGACTGCATTGCGCAAATTCTCCAGGGCTGCCAATTTCGCCTCAAGCCCGACTATTGTTGCTTGCGCGGAGACAAGTCTTCTTGTGAGATCCTGGTGTATCGGGTTGAGAGACATAGTCTCCGACCCGACTACCCTCTCGGCCTCTTTCGCAAGCTTAGCGGAAACTGCGCGTATTTGAGCTCTGAGCCCGATCACAGTAGGGTGATTCTCTGTATACTGCTCAAGCGCAGCAGCCAAATCTATCTCGAGTTGGGACAGTATTATTCTCTGCTGCTGAACTAAGGGGTTGCTGACTAAGGTCGTGGAGGTAATAAGAGTAGGGTCGATTTCTCTCACAATCTCATGGAGCTTTTGCTGTTCAGAATTGGCTGCTTGGAGTTCTACTTCAGTTTGGGACAGAAGCTGCTCTATGTTAGCGAGTTTGTCAATTCTGGCTTTGGTTTCAGCTGACGGTTCTATTACTTCCTTTGTCTCTTTGTACTCAAGGAGCGCGCTCTCAGCTTCTTTCAGGCGATCTTCGGCAATTGCCAGCTGCTGTGCAATAAAGTCCCTGGCTGCTCTGGCAGATTCCTGATTTATTTGCTGAGTGCGTTCTTGAAATTCCTCTACCAAAGCGTTAAGGAAGGCAGCTGCTTTCTCAGGATTATTGCTTTCTACTGACAGTCTGGCGACATCAGTCCCCTGAACCTGTTGAACCGACAGGCTGTTCTGCCACGCTCTCACCTCTTGCCCTCCGGACGATTCCAGCCATCCTAAGCGGCTTAAGGTCGCTTCCGTGAGCGTGCGGCTCTTCAGGGACTCAACGTAGTTTCGCATATTCGCTGATGAAGAGCCTGCTGTATCCTGGAGAAACGGGATAGACATCACTGCAGAGTCGCTTTTCACCATAATAACAGAAGTAGCCTTATAGACCTTAGTCATCTTTGAGCTCATGAGGTAGGCTACTACCATGCACAGTACCATAAAAGCTGCAATCTGCCATGCCCTTCGCGCCAACACTCCAAGTATTTCCAGGAGATCAATTTCGTAATCCATATCATCCATTTCCAGCTTATCTCTCCTACCTCAGGAACAAGTCCCTAATCAGCTTAAGGCCGGACAGGAATGAGAATATCCGATCCCATTCAAGTTTCGTTGTGGAAGGCACGTATACGATATCTTGTCCTTCAATCGGAGGATTGTCTTCTGCCTTGCCTGTGAAAAAGAGATTATCGTGGCCGAGAATTACTTGCTCGCTGTCTGTAACTCGGCCTTCTCTGAATATGCATACAGCCTCTAATGCAGCACGCTTAGTAGGCCCTCCTGCCAGAGCCAGAGCATCCACTAGCTTCGCGCCTCTCGGAAGCCTATAGAGGCCCGGCCGTGCCACTTCACCGACAACTACCACTTCTCGGCTGAGCTTCGGAACGAAGACAGTGTCCTGATCGAGAAGACAGATATTGTCCGAAAGGTTGCTGCCCATAAGAACTCGGGTTATGTCTACAGTGCGCACAGCGTTGTTTGCGTAAGCGCTTGTGTCTTTATCAGCAGGTGCACCACAGCCGGTATCGGCCTGTGTTATGTCACGAGACGAAGTCCTGGTTGTGATTACAACTTGCTCACCGTCGGCGTCATCTTTGAGTCCGCCGGCAAGAGCCAAAGCGTCTGACAAACGGCTACCTGCTTTTATGCGATACAGGCCGGGTTTCGCCACTTCCCCCAGCACCTGCACGGCTATAGCCCGGGGAACGTAAATGATATCTCCAGGCGCCATAGGCCGGAGTGCCGTATCAGCCTCCGCGTGAATATGGTCTGTATTGAACGTGTATGTAGTAGGGATCCCGTCTTGATCGTGTCTTGTGACCCGAACAGTGGTGGCGTCACCCATTTCGGTAATTCCACCTGCCTGCGCCAGGCACTCTAAAAGGGTGGTGTCATCCCTTATTCCATAGATCCCGGGACGCGCCACTTCTCCCATGACAGAGACTTCACGGATAAGTTCAGGAACGAAAATGATATCCCCGTCCAGAAGGCTGACATTTGGTTCACTTGCGCCTGCCATGATTGCTCTAGTGTCAAATTCCCTTGCTTTTTGGCTGCCGTTCTCGCTGCGTGTCAGCGTCACGTTTGTTTGATCTCCGTCCGGTAGGATTCCTCCCGCCCGGGACAGGGCGTCCATGAGCCTGCCTGTTGATCCAAGAGCATATGTTCCCGGACCTTTGACTTTTCCAAGCACCATCACGGTGACAGCACGTGGAACATAGATAACGTCACCGTTATAGACAGGGAGGTTCACTCTTTCCCCTGCTGCGCTTTGAAGCTCTCTTAAGTTGATTTCCAGGCGCTCAGTCTCTTCGGATGGTAGTCTACGAGTGAGAACTGCTGAAGCGCCGTCCCCGTCTTCTGATATCCCTCCTGCTAAGGCTAAGACTTGCAGGATACGGGCATCCTTATGAATTCTATAGACTCCCGGTCGGTTCACAGCTCCGAGGACTGAGACTTCCCGGACAAGCTCAGGAATGATAATTGTGTCCTGATCCTCAAGGATTAACTCTTCGCGCGGCAGTCTGCCGCTGACGGCAAGGTCAAGGTCAAGAACGGATACTCCCCCGTTTTCGTCTCCTGCTCTATGCAGTGAAATGCAGGCGGTATCCGCTGAATCCAGTGTACCTCCTGCCTGAGCTATAGCATGGATAAGGGTGGATTTTGCCTTCAGTTGATAGCTTCCGGGATTCTTCACTTGCCCCAGCACTTGAACTCTGATTGCTCGAGGCACATAAATCACATCACCCGGCACCAGTTTGAATGTGCCGTCATATGTGTCCAGGTCTATCTCTATAGTACGCGTTGCCTGTTTTTCGCTTCTCGTAACTCGGATACAACCGGTGTCAGCATTAATGCCGGGACCGCCTGCACCTGCGATAACGTCGAATAACTTTGTCCCTTCTCCTTTTGTGTCCACAGTGTACATCCCGGGCCTTTGAACCTCACCGAGAACAGATACGGTTCTGGCTTTTTCAGGAACATAGACAATGTCTCCGTCCCTGAGGACGAAGCCATACTCTGATTCAATATCTTTCTCACCGGCCAATACGCTGTCTATGTCGACGATTATGGATTCGGAGCCGATATCGGCAGTTGAAGTCGTTGTCGTCATTCTGGTAATCCTGACACGTGTCAGATCCGCCTCGGATATGTATCCGCCGGCTGAAGCCAGGGCATCGATGAGAGTGGGTTTTGAGCGGAAAGAATAGACTCCGGGTGAACGCACAGACCCGATAACAGTGATTCGTATCATTCCGGTCTCCCTGAGTGTTACCGAGACTCTGGGATTCCTTAAGTAATAGGCAAGCATGTCAGTGAGACCTGCTTGGACTTCCGAGACTGTCATGCCTAGGACGTAGAACTCTTCGGGAAGCCCTGCCAACAATATTTTCCCATCTCCGTTGACTGTGACTGTACCCGATAAGTCCGTATGGCCCCAAACAGCAATTTCCAGCACGTCTCCGGATGTTACCAGATACTCATAGCTTGCTGCATATGTAGGGCTCCCGGTCTTTGCAAGACATAGTCGGTCGCTGATTGGCAGCAAGATCAACACAAAGACTAAAGCCCACATCATGGGCAGTGTTTTTCGACACATAACTTATCCTCTTATTCTAAGGAAGTAAAATACTGGGCAATTCGCCAAGTCATAACGTATATCTTCATCAAATCTCTCAATATTCCTGCCATGAAATAGGATGCGAGGGAAATAATTGGGATGATCTGACGTGAACTTCCTCACGGAGGAGGATGAAGGAGTTTGACATGCATGTGGCGAATTGCAATTTGATATGCCGGTTACATTCTTTGTCGCTGAACCGTTTACTCTTTGAGAGAATTCGACAACCTTTGGAGGCGAAACGCTGGGTGGGTTATAAGGTTAAGAAGCTTGGCCTTGTCCTTGGTGACGTAGTATGTATACTGATAAGCTTTGCGCTGGCATTACTCCTCCGCTTTGACTTTAGCATGTCTCGGGCGCTTGCTTATTGGCACACTGTAGTAGGAAGACTGCCCGGTCTCATTGTCATTCGACTTTTCATCTATTACATATTCGGACTGTATAGCCGTCTCTGGCAGTTCGCAAGTATCAGGGAGGCATTGGTGATTGCTTTGGCAGGGACTGTCGCGTCAGTTCTTGATTATCTGATCCTTCACTCACTTCAACCTACGGGTTTCCCTCGGAGCATCATATTCATGGCTTGGTCCTTAAACATATTCTTGACAGGCGGTATTCGCCTTTTCATGAGAGTGAGGCGGGAGTGGGCCAACTATGTCACTGCGGCTAATCAAATAGCCAGACTAGGCTTGGAGCACGCTGCATCTGTAAAGACTCACAAGATCCTAATAGTAGGCGCAGGTGAAGCAGGTGTTATCGTAGCAAGAGAGCTTAGAACTCATCCCGAGGTAGGCCAGGAGATTGTCGGGTTCGTTGATGATGACCCGTCCAAACAGGGATATATTGCTGCAGGTTATCGAGTGCTGGGCACTACAGAAAGTATTCCTGATCTTGTTGCGTCCCATAATGTAGAAGAGATCATAATAGCCATGCCTTCCGTTCCGGGAACAGTTGTCCGACAAGTGGTGCGCTCATGCGACGGATTGGGCGTGAAAGTCCTGACCATACCCGGTGTATATGAGCTCCTTGACGGTAAGTTGGATGTTAGCCGAATTCGGGCTATAGAGATACAAGACCTTTTACGAAGAGAAGAAGTGAAAACAGACCTAGAGGAGATAGGCAAGTACTTGTCAGGCAAGAGAGTGCTTGTCACAGGCGCCGGTGGCTCTATCGGCCGGGAGCTTTCAAGACAAGTCGCCGGATTTAACCCGAAAAGCCTCATACTCCTCGGACATGGAGAAAACGACATATTTGAAGTCAATCTTGAGCTTAAAGATACTTTCTCCGAGCTCCATACCATCCCGGTAATTGCAGATATCAGAAACAGAGAGAGAATTGACTGGGTTTTCTCATCGTACAAGCCTGATGTCGTATTTCATGCAGCTGCGCACAAACATGTTCCTCTAATGGAGTCCAACCCTGAAGAGGCAATCCACAATAATGTTTTCGGAACGTGGAATGTGGCAAGCGCTGCGGACCGGTATAGGGCTGAAAGATTTGTGCTGATTTCTACTGATAAAGCGGTCAACCCTATGAGTGTCATGGGATGCAGCAAACGGGCGGCAGAACTCTTGATTCAGGCGCTCGCGAAGCATAGCAAGACCAAGTTCATGGCAGTTCGGTTCGGGAACGTGCTTGGAAGCAGAGGCAGCGTTATCCCGCTGTTCAAGAGACAAATCAAAAGAGGCGGTCCCATTACTGTAACTCACCCTGACATGGTGCGTTATTTCATGACTATTCCTGAAGCTGTCCAACTGGTAATCCAAGCTGCAGCCATGGGAAAGGGCGGCGAGGTCTTCATCCTTGACATGGGTGAACCTGTTCGGATCGTCGATCTTGCGCGAGACTTGGTTAGGCTTTCAGGTCTTGACCCTGATTACGATGTTGAGATTGTATTCACCGGTATACGTCCGGGTGAAAAAATAGTTGAAGAGCTCCTTACTGCAGAAGAAGGGACTATTGCCACTGTTCACCGACGGATATTTGTGGCCAAAGGGGAGCCGTTACTTGACGGCAATGTCCGTGGATTTCTCGATAGATGCCGCGAATTCGCAGAGGACAACCATGACGGAGGAAGGGCATTTGTAGATTGGATTCGGGAAATGACTTCTTCCGGAAAAGCGCAAGAACCGGCGCGACGGTATGAGTCACAAGAGCTTCCGCAACCACAAGACAGCCTAATGACATAGACACGTCCTTCGGACAGGTTGCGTTCCCATTAGCTGGGTAGTATAATATCAGCAGCGTTCCAGAAAGATGAATAATATAAGGACAGCTCTTATCAAGAGTGGTGGAGGGGCAGGCCCGATGAAACCCGGCAACCGGCAGACGCTCTGTCAGTCTGTACGGTGCCAAGTCCTGCAGAACTTCCGTTCTGGGAGATGAGAGACGGATTGCCTCTTCTCGACACGGGAGGGGCTTTTTTATATGCCGTTGCTGAAAAGGGGGTTCATGTTGTGGAGAGACGACCAGACAAGAATCAAGTTAAGTACAGACGACTGGTGACCTCGGAATCAGTTACTGAAGGTCACCCGGATAAGCTGTGTGACAAGATAGCAGACTCGATACTCGATTCTATCCTGCAAGAGGACCCCGGCGCTCGAGTGGCCTGTGAGGTTGCGGTAACCACCGGCCTTGTCATGGTAATGGGTGAGATATCCACGCCATGTTGGCACACTATGGCCAGAGTCGCTGATATTGTCCGCGAGACAGTGTTGGATATTGGGTATTCCAGGGCGAAGTACGGGTTTGACGCAGAAACATGTGGGGTAGTTACTTCTATTAGCGGACAGTCCGGCGATATTGCTCAGGGTGTCAATAAGTCTCTTGAGGCAAGGAAGCTTGAGGCTGAAGGACATGTCAATGACTCAGGATTCAGCCGGCTCGGCGCAGGTGACCAAGGTTTAATGTATGGTTTTGCTACGCGCGAGACCCCTGAACTCATGCCAATGCCTATCATGATCGCTCATAAGCTTGTCAAAAGGCTTGCAGATGTCCGCAAAGAGGGTACACTTGGATATTTGAGGCCCGACGGAAAATCTTTGGTGACCGTTGAATACGACGGCGATATCCCCAAAAGGATAGCAGGAGTCGTTATAGCAGCTCAACATGATCCTGATGTTGAGCACGAAAGGCTTACGGAGGATATGGTGGAGCATGTGATTCGTCCGGTTATCCCTGTACGTCTCATGGATGACGACACGAAGATCTTTGTGAATCCTACCGGAAGATTCGTGATAGGCGGGCCACAAGGTGACTCAGGCCTGACCGGGCGTAAGATCATTGTGGATACATACGGCGGTGCGGCTCGTCACGGTGGTGGATCTTTCTCAGGCAAGGACCCTACCAAGGTGGACAGAACTGCCGCTTATGCGCTCCGGTGGGTGGCGAAGAACCTGGTGGCTGCAGGTATTGCAGATAAATGTGAGGTCCAGGCGTCCTATGTCATTGGAAGGGCACAGCCTATATCAATTGACGTAGAGACCTTCGGGACAGGAGAAATCGGTGATGAGGAGATATTGAGACTCATCAAGAAGCACTTCGATCTAAGGCCTGCAGCCATTATCGACCATTTTCAACTTGAGAGGCCTATATACAGTCCTTTGGCTGCTTATGGCCATTTCGGTCGGACTGACTTACCTGAAGAAGACGTGCCTTGGGAGAAGTTGGATAAAATGGATGTGCTTAGAGATGACGCTTTCTAGATTCTGGGAACTTGCAGGTTTTGCGTCCGGAGTCTTTGGTCCGACAGCTTTCGAGTCAAGCAAGGACATAATAGAAAGAGGGATCCCAAATTTCGTGTAGAAATAGCATTAGGCGTAGTTTGGTAGACTCAGACTTGATTACCGAAGCGCCTATGCTGGAGTTAGCTAGCTTTTAGACATCCTTAGGGCATGGCGTGGAGGAGGACATAGATGAAGTGATAAATGTTGGAATTATTGGGTGTGGCAACTGGGGAAGAAACTATGTTCGAAATTTCGCGCAAATTCCCGGCGCAAAGCTTGTGACATGTTGCGACATAAACCATAAGACCCTTCTTGCTATTCGTGAAAGATACCCGCTGGTCAAATTGACTAAGAACTACCGGGATATTGCTTCTGATCCTAAGATAGACGCAGTTGTAATCGCCACTCCTCCGGGTAATCACTACGCTATTGCTCGTGCGTGTTTATTGCGAGGGAAGCATGTCCTTGTAGAAAAACCCTTTACCCTCTCATCTGAAGAAGGTTATCAGCTTGTGGACATAGCGGAAAAAACAGACAAGGTTCTCATGGTGGGGCATATCATGGATTATCATCCAGGTATGCGTCTGGTGAAGAAGTACATCCGATCAGGTGAACTCGGGAAGATTTTCTATCTGCATTCCACTCGGACAAGCCTTGGTACTGTACGAGAAGACGTAAGTGTCTTGTGGGACAAAGCCCCTCACGATATTGCGAGCTTGCTATACCTTCTTGACGAAGAGCCGACGAGCGTCGCTGCCACAGGCCAGGCTTTCGTCAATGACGGTGTGGAGGATGTAGTATTTATCACAGTGCGCTTTGCCTCCGGCATAATCGCGAATATTCACATTAGTTGGCTAGACCCGTGTAAAGCAAGTAGGACTACGATCATCGGCGAAAAGAAGATGATTGTGTTTGATGATGGAGAAGCTCTTGAGAAGGTTAAGGTGTACAGTAAGGGCGTGAACTCAAAACGAGATCTGATGAGAAAACGCGTAAACTCAAAAGCTCTCGGCAATGCCACAGAAAACGGGGGAGATGCCGCCAACGGTTTAGATGCTCTCAATGGTTTCTCCGAGTTTCAATATACTTTTACTTATGGCGATGTTCATATTCCAAAGCTTAAGATGAGCGAACCTCTTCGTAATGAATGTCTTCATTTCCTCGAGTGTATCAGAGAAGGCAAGCGCCCTCTGACTGACGCAGCCAGTGGCGCAAGGGTTGTGCACGTCCTTGAGAAGACAGAGGAATCATTAAGCAGAAAGGGAGAATACATTCCCATAGAGCCCAGCGCAGCAGCGGCTTTTGCTGCAAGGGAGAGTTTCATGGCGAAAGCCAGACTGTTCTGGAAGGGCTTAGGTTTTTGATGCTGTTGCCGGGGTAAGGGCAGGTGCAGCAGAAGTCGGGGAGGATATGAGGATTTGTTTTACTCTGCACGCAAGAAGAACGACGATGTGGTAGAGAGGATAATTAAAGCCCAGGAGGAAGAGAGGCGTCGGGTGGCAAGGGATATTCATGACGGTCCCGCTCAGATGATGGCCAACGCAGTCCTCCAGGTGGAAATCGTAGAGAAGCTGTTAGTCAGGGATCCGTCTGCTGCTGCTTCAGAAATGAATGATCTGAGAAGGATCATAAGTGACAGCCTCAAGGATCTCAGAAGGATAATCTTTGATTTGCGTCCCATGATTTTGGATGACCTTGGACTTGCTCCTGCGCTTAGGCGGTACACAGATGACTTCACCTCGAGACACAGCCTTCCCGTGGAAATGAAGGTGCTGGGTGTTGAGACAAGGATTGATCCTATCGTAGAGGTAGCGCTTTTCCGTATTGTGCAGGAGGCCTTACATAATGCCAGGAAGCATGCCTTAGCTTCCAGAGTAGTGGTGACTCTGGGTTATGGCCCTGACGCGGTGGGTGTCAGTATTGAAGATGACGGCAAGGGGTTTGATCCCACCGGGGTGTCACGGAATTGGGGGCAGTCAGACAAATTCGGACTGTCCGGCATGAGGGAGAGGGCAAAGCTTTTCGGCGGATCTCTGGATGTAGATACAGCTCCAGGGGAAGGCACCAAGATTACTGTGAGGATTCCTGTCGCGCGCCGGAGCAATTAGGGCCTTAAGGAGTTGAGCTGTCTTGACCATTTGCAGGCCGGGCGACGAATGTGAAGAGATCAGTGTTTTGATAGCAGACGCGAGTCCGCTTTTCAGATCCGGCATTAGGCAGAACATTGAAGGTCAAGAAGGCTTTGATATTGTGGGAGAAGCCGAGACTCTGGAGCGTGCAATAATCCTTGCGCAAGAGAAGCAACCTAAAGTAGTGATTCTCGGTCTTTCAGGACACCATCTTAAAACATGGGAAGCCATATCCAGTCTTGCAGGCCACAGCGCAGTCTTGGCAATTACTCAGGTGGACGGCACACGTGAGACATTGAAGCATATCCTCAAGGTATTTCTGTCAGGAGCTGCAGGTTGTATTGACCGTATGGCTGCCGGAGAAGAATTGGATTACGTTCTGAAGGCAGTGGTTTCAGGGAAGCCTGCAGTGTCGTCCGGGGTAGCGAAGGCGCTTGTTGAGGAGCTCTTACGGCTCCAAGGATTTGCAGTGACTATGGGTGAACCTGCAGTTTGCACCGGTGGGTCGGGAGATGCTGATGAGAGCCTGCCAGGTTGTGAATCAGCGGAGGCTCCTGAGTCCGTCCCTAGGAGATGGGATGGAAAAGAGGAGCTTACTGACAGGGAGATGGAAGTGCTTGCTTTAGTTGCGAGCGGTGAGTCTAATCGTACTATTGCAGGTCAGCTCTTGATAAGTGAGAAGACTGTCAAGAACCATATCAGTAGTATTCTCCGTAAGTTGGGAATGTCAGGAAGGACGGAAGCTGCTGTATGGGCAGTTAAGAGAGGGCTTTTCACTGGTACAGGCCTAAAGGCCCATTACCAAAGGCCTAGTAAAAATAAGTCTTAAGTCTAATAGTAAGGTCTTTCCATATATGTTAACATCGTGTTAAGAGGGAGTAGAATCCTTCGAATCAAACATTGGGTTCTCCCGATAAAGGCAAACTCGTCGAAAGGCGGGG
>DGZL01000135.1:2431-3029 GCA_002398515.1 Firmicutes bacterium UBA4981 | reverse complement strand
AGCCAGGAGGGGTTCTGGCTATGATAGCCGGGTTGCCGAAGAGAAGGGACTGTTTTTTGGTACCTGCTCATATGGCAACGCCGTGAGCAGGTTTCTTTTTTGGAGAAGTCTCTTCGGCGGGCCGCACCGGGGATTTTAGGTTCAGCCAACCATGGATTGCGCGGTCTTGCCTAACCTTGCATGATACTCGATTTTTAGGCTGACTCTAAAAGTCTCTTAGCGGTCGTCGGGCACACACAGACGGAAGGAGGTGTGATGACAATGCTGAAGAGACTTTTTCATGAGGAAAATGGACAAGGAATGGTGGAATACGGATTAATCATAGCTCTGGTTGCTATAGCAGTGATACTGGCGTTAACCGCTCTCGGTGGAGGTTTGAAGGGTAAATTCAACGAGATAGTATCAGAACTGGGTGGCACGCCGGCACCGTAATAAATAGCTCAAGGCGCCGTTTGACCTGAGTTCTAACGCTGCAACTATAAGTCATTGAGTTGGGTTCAGGGAATGATTTGGCAAGATACTTGTTGTATCTTTCGTAACTCATAGGTATAGAGCTAAGCCCTACCGCCCCCTCCGGTAGGGTGGTTTCCCTAAAGAG
>DGZL01000135.1:0-2225 GCA_002398515.1 Firmicutes bacterium UBA4981 | reverse complement strand
ATTCAATGAAAGAGGGGCTAGCAATGACACAGGCGTTTCAAATGCTGTTATTGGAAGACAATGGTCAAGGGCTAGCTGAATATGCGTTAATCATGGCGCTTATAGCCTTAGTAACAATAGGTACAGTATCTATTCTGGGGATTACCGTCCGAACACTGTTTGAAGTCCCGATACCGGTTTTTGAATAGACGTGGCAGGTGACGACAATGCTCCAAGTATGCATCGCAAGCTTAATAGCTGCTATAGCAGTATGGTTTGACTGCAGGGAACGGCGCATCCCAAACCCCCTGGTGTTCACAGGCATGACAGTGGGACTCATTATGGGTCTCGCATCCGGCGGAATCAATGGACTCGGCAGGTCATGTCTGGGGATGATTGTGGGAATCGGCATTCTTTTCATACCTTTTTCTTTGGGATGGATAGGCGCAGGCGATGCGAAACTCCTTGGAACAATCGGCGCCATTCTCGGTGCAAGAGGCGCAGCTTTTTCCATGCTGTATGGCGCTATAGCAGGCGGACTCATGTCTGCTATCGTTCTTTTGAGGCACGGGAGACTAGGGTTATTTGTGGTGTCATGCCTAACTTGGGTCGCCGGGTTCATCGGCCGTGTAATCCCTGGAACTATCGGACGGAGTCTCCGGAGCCTGAGGCGAGCCGGCGCGCCGGTTCCGGCGCTGAACTCGGGTCTTCAAGTCCCCTATTCAGTAGCTATCAGCATTGGAATGATTATTGCGGTTGTAACCGGTTTTTCGGTTATTGGGTTCTAAATGAAGGGTCGATGGAGGGAGCCAAGGTGAAAAGAATAATGAAAACCTCTTGGCTACGAGACGACCATGGACAGGCTCTTGTTGAAATGGCTCTTGTCCTTAGCATACTCCTTCTCCTGCTTACCGGTATTGTGGAGTTCGGACGGGTGCTCAGTGCCCAACTTGTAGTATCCCACGCATCTCGTGAAGGGGCAAGAACCGGCGTGGTCGGAGCGATTGATAGCCTCATAAGCCAAAGGACGTTGGATGCGGCAGGGACTCTTGATGCCGACAAGATTGTGGTGGATGTATCTCCTTCGCCCAGCGAGCGGTTGAGAGGCACTCAGCTGACAGTCCGAGTGGAATATCCTGTTGACATTGTGATGCCTTTTATGGATAAGATCCTGCCTGATCCGTACTGGGTGCGCGGTGCCACGACAATGCGTGTGGAGTAAGATATGCGTCCCTGGAAGGGGTGATTTAGGTGAGACAGCTATACCGGGATATCCGAGACAACGAGAAAGGCAGCGTCATAATCATCGTAGCTTGCGCTATGGTGCTGATGTTAGGGATTGCCGCGCTTGTCATAGACGTCGGTGTCTTGTACTACAACAAGGTTGCCTTGTCCAATGCTGCTGATGCTGCAGCCTTAGCAGGTGTGCAGGAGCTTCCTAAGGATCATGGGAAGGCTGTGGAGACCGCAGAGGCCTACGCAGTGAATAACGGTGTAGAGATAAGTCAAGTAGCAGCAGAGGTACTGCCTGACGGCCATAGCGTCAGAGTTGCGACATCCCGAGTTGTTCCGTTGGGTTTCGCCAAGATATTAGGTTTCTCTTCCACTAAGGTGACTGCAAGTGCCAAAGCGAGTGTAGGTTCAACAAGAGGTTTGTGGGGCGCAGCTCCTTTTGGCGTTGTAGAGGATAGTTTCGTATTCGGTAATGTCTACACTATGAAGTACAGCCCAAGCAATTCTGAGGAAACAGGCCCTGGGAATTTCGGTGCTTTGGCGCTGGGCGTCCGCGGTGCTGACAACTATGTGAACAACATTATGTACGGTTACCAAGGAAGGCTTGAGGTAGGAGATGAGATTCCTACGATTCTTGAGACAGAACCAGGTAACATGGCCGGTCCTACCAGGACAGGGGTTAATTTTAGGATAGCAGAATGCAGCCATGAGCCTAAATGCACATATGACCGCTTTGTCAAAGGATGCCCAAGAGTACTTCTTGTGCCTATTATCGATTCCCTTGATGTAACCGGTCGTAATGGTGTGATACTAACCGGTTTCGCTGCATTTCTCGTGGAAACAGTGGTTGGAGTGGGCAACGTTTGCGAAGTAACCGGGAAATTCATTAGGTGGGCGGCAGACGGAGACCTTGGAAACATAAATGACTACGGAGTGGTTTCATACCGTCTTGATAGTTAGGTAAGAGGAGGGGGCTGGATGAAGGGCGGCAAATTGATGTTGGTATTTGCTAT
>DGZL01000068.1 GCA_002398515.1 Firmicutes bacterium UBA4981 | reverse complement strand
TGAAATTCCGGGTAGCGCCCTTACAGCTGGCGCTCCTTTTCTTGTACCGCCTGGTTCGAAGCAGGTATCGCGAATAGCAAATGACTGTGATTCTCCTTATGTGCTTTGTGGCGAAAATCAGACATTGATATCTTGGCAAAACAGGGAAAACTAAGACAGGCAAAGACACAGGCGACGACAGTCTTATGGCGAAACAGGCAAGCACGGGAAAACAACGTTGACACCTCACTTCTCTTATGCTAGATTTTAGGAGTAATGTGTCTGGGGGTGTGAAAGGGTGCGAGTAGGAGTCACCATTGAATGCACTCAGTGTAAACAGCGGAATTACCGCACTGAGAAGAATAAACGGAATGACCCTGATAGGATTGAGCTTAAGAAGTACTGCAAATTCTGCAAGTCACATACCGTCCATAAAGAGACTCGCTAAAGGTGGGGAAGGTTGCCGTTATGCGTATTATTGCGTGGTTCGGACGTATTGGCAAGTTTTTCCGAGAAGTCAGGGCGGAGCTTAGGAAGGTGACCTGGCCCGGTCGTAAGGAATTGGTCACATCTGCGCTAGTAGTCATTTTTGTTGTGGCACTATCTACCACATACATTGGAGTAATCGACTACGCGTTTTCCCGAGTTTTGCAGGTCCTGATCAGGTAAGACTTCAGTAGGGGGTGAGGGGCAAGAGGCTGCGCAAGCAGCACAGCCCTTAAACAGGTGGATAAGATTAGTAAGTCCCGTTCTGCTGAAGACGAGCTGCAAGAGACTGAAGACGAACTTGCTGCTACCGGTGAAACAGAAATGGGTGGGGAGGAACAGAGCCCGCCGGATGTGTCCGACAGAGATTTGCTTAATGATGAAGGACACCCGGACAGAAACTGGTATGTCATCCATACGTACTCTGGTTACGAGAACAAGGTAAAGACAAACCTTGAGCGACGGGTAAAGACCATGGAGAAAGAGGACAAAATATTCCGGGTCCTTATTCCCACTGAAGAAGAGTACGAGTTTAAGGATGGCAAAAAGAAGATTGCTCAGAAGAAGATATTCCCTGGGTATGTTCTAGTGGAGATGCTGATGGAAGACGACTCCTGGTATTTGGTGAGGAATACTCCGGGGGTTACAGGTTTCGTCGGCACGGGAACCAAACCCATCCCCCTTCAGGATACGGAGCTTCGTGAAATCATGAGACGAATAGGCGTGGAAGAGCCTCGTCCGAAAATTGATTTCTCCGTTGGCGAAGGTGTGAGAGTAGCATCCGGGCCGTTCCAGCATTTCACAGGAATTGTCCAGGAGATTCAAGCAGACAGGGGAAAGTTGCGAGTGCTGGTTTCCATGTTTGGGCGCGACACGCCTGTCGAATTGGATTTTGGTCAGGTGGAGAAGATTTAACCAGGCAAGATGTTTGGCAAGGTGGGCAGGAGGGACACACGCCATGGCAAGGAAAAAAATAGCAGCTATCGTGAAGCTCCAAATATCGGCAGGAAAGGCTACGGCAGCGCCGCCTGTAGGGCCGGCATTGGCGCAACACAGCGTCAATATTATGGAGTTCGTGCGTTCGTTCAATGAGAAAACCGCAGCTCAGGTTGGAACGATTATTCCTGTTGAGATAACAGTATATGATGACAGATCTTTCACCTATGTATTGAAGACTCCGCCTGCTTCATTCCTTATACGGAAAGCTGCAGGGATTGATAAAGGGTCAGGTGTTCCTAACAGAGATAAGGTTGCGAGAATCACTAAAGCGCAGCTTCGGGACATCGCCGCAGAGAAGATGAAGGATCTGAATGCCACCACCATAGAGGCAGCGGAGAAAATAATAGCCGGCACTGCCAGGAGTATGGGCGTGGAGATTCTCGGATAGATAGTGGGAGAAGCGGTCAGCTTCGATTGCACCACAAGGAGGTTAGTGTTTAAATGGCAGCTCGTGGCAAACGGTATCATGAAGCTTTGGGACTCTATGACAGAGAACAACTCTATTCTCCGTCTGAAGCAATTGACCTCGTAAAGGCAACCGCAAAGGCCGGTTTCGATGAGACTATAGAGCTAGCGGTTAAGTTGGGTATTGACCCGAAGCGTTCTGACCAACAGGTGCGAGGCGCGGTTGTGCTTCCGCATGGAACAGGTAAGTCGGTCAGGGTCGCTGTTTTCGCAAAGGGCGAAAAGGCTAAGGAAGCGGAAGAAGCAGGCGCAGATTTTGTCGGCGCAGAGGATTTGGCTGAAAAGGTCCAAGGCGGTTGGATGGACTTTGACGTAGCTGTTGCTACCCCTGACATGATGAGCGTCGTAGGCCGTCTCGGACGTATATTGGGGCCGAGAGGTTTGATGCCTAACCCTAAGACAGGGACTGTAACGTTTGAAGTGGACAGAGCCATCAAAGAGATTAAGGCAGGTAAGGTCGAGTATAGGGCAGACAAGACAGCTATTGTACACGTGGCTATCGGAAAAGCGTCCTTTGAGAAAAAGAAGCTTCTCGAGAATTTGGCAGTCATACTCGATGCCTTGATTAAGGCAAGGCCTGCTGCTGCCAGAGGCGCCTATCTGAGGAGTGTGGTTCTGTCTTCGACTATGGGCCCTGGAATTCGCGTAAGTCCTGTCCAAATAGTAGCTAAGCTTACTGAAGAGTAAGATTAGATAAACCGAAAAGCTGTTTTTGCGGTCTTCCATGGCCCAAGACAGCGGGTGTCTAAAGACTTAATGAGCGCGACTTACGCTTACCCGCCGAGGTCGGGGATGGCATTTCAAAGTGGCTGACAAGGCTGACTTTTGATTGCTTTGAATTTGAGGCGCCCCCGCTCTCTTGCGGGGGCATTTTGCTAGTCGTAATGAAGTCTTTATGGGTAACATTTTGAGTCTTTAAGAAGGGAGGTATCGTGAACTTGGTGAAACCAGGGAAAATAGTAGCTGTAGACGAACTCAAGACAAAGCTGGAGAAAGCCCAAGGGGTTGTACTCGTTGATTATCGTGGTTTGAATGTGGGCTCGCTTACGAATCTCAGACGAAGGCTTGATGAATCCGAAGGTGAGTTCAGAGTTGTCAAGAATACCCTGACCATCATTGCTGCGAGAGACATCGGCCTTGAAGACCTGGAGCAATACCTTGAAGGTCCCACGGCTATCGCTTTCGCCTATGAGGACCCTGCAGAGGTAGCCAGAATCATAAATGATTTTACAAGAGAGTTTCGGGAATTAGGCATTAAAGGAGGCACACTGTTAGGCAAAGTCATAGGGCCTGACGATGTGCGCAGTCTGGCGGTTCTGCCTCCTCGCGATGTCATGCTGGGGCATGTGGCTGCAGCTTTCGCTGCACCGATGTCCGGATTCGCCCGCGCTTTGTCCGGCATAATAACGAGCTTTGCGTATGCCGTTGATGCAGTGAGGCGACAGAAAGAAGAGACCGCCGCATGATGAGGCGGAGCGTTTTGAAAATAGACTTAGACAAAAAGACTAAGACAAGAAGGGGAGACAAAGTATGACTAAGGAAGAAATTATCGAGGCTATTGCCAATATGACAGTTATCGAGCTTTCAGAGCTTGTCAAGGCTATCGAGGAGAAGTTCGGAGTGAGCGCAGCTGCGCCCGTGGCACTCGCAGCAGGCCCTGCCATGGCAGCAGGCCCGGCAGCGCCTGAAGAAGAAGAAAAGACAGAGTTTGACGTTGTCCTGGTAAGCGCAGGCGACAAGAAAATCCCAGTCCTTAAGGTCGTCCGTGAACTGACAGGGCTAGGACTCAAGGAAGCCAAAGAGTTGGTAGAAAGCGCCCCAAGGCCCGTAAAGGAAGGGGTTAAGAAGGAAGAGGCAGAGAGCATAAAGGCGAAACTTGAAGAAGCAGGCGCTACTATTGAGATAAAATAGGGATTTCTGTGTTATACTATATGTTGTGAGATAAGGGGCTCCCGTTTCATTAAAAACGAGTAGCCCCTTATGCTTGACATATTGGACAGCATTCGCTATCATTAAAGAATGCGGCAACCTATAGCCGGGAGTAGACATACGTATATGATTTTGCTCTTGCTTATTTATACTACACAGGATCCTTCTTTTCCTTCTAGTCAAAGGTATTTTTCGTTCAAGAAATAGCAGGGCTATCATTGCCTGCGTGTTAAATCGTTATGTAGGCGCTCAATAGTCCGGGTGGGAGATGGGAGCGTGACAGGATGGCAGTAATGACAGAGGTCGGGGGACGAAAAAGACTCAGTTTTTCTAAGATAGACGAGGTCCTTGAAGTTCCGAACCTTATTGAGATTCAGAGGCACACCTATGAATGGTTCAAAGAAGATGGCCTGGACGAGACATTTCGCGACATATCCCCGATCCAAGATTTCACCGGTAACTTGGTGCTTGAGTTTGTGAGTCACAGATTTGATCCTCCTAAGTATTCTGTAGAGGAATGCAAACAGCGGGATGTGACCTACGCAGCTTCTCTCAAGGCGAAGGTCCGCCTAATCAACAGAGAAACCGGAGAGGTAAAGGAACAGGAAGTCTATATGGGCGACTTCCCTTTGATGACTGAGAAAGGCACCTTTGTGATTAACGGTGCGGAGCGTGTAGTCGTCAGTCAACTTGTAAGGTCGCCCGGAGTGTACTATGACTTTACACGGGATTCTTCCGGCAAGCGCATATATTCAGCCAGTCTTATCCCAAATAGAGGCGCATGGCTCGAGTTTGAGATGGATTCTCAGGAATGCATTTGGGTGAGAATAGACAGGACCCGTAAGATACCTGCGACTGTCCTTATTCGAGCTCTGGGCTATGGAACCGATCCCAGTATCATTGATATTCTTGGAGATACCGAGGCTATCCGCAGCACGCTGGATAGGGACAACACAGAGTCTGAAACAGATGCCCTCATAGAAATTTACAAGCGTCTCAGGCCGGGAGAGCCGCCGACGGAAGAAAGTGCCCATTCGCTTTTCGACAACTTGTTTTTTGATTCCCGTCGCTATGATCTGGCGCCTGTAGGACGTTATAAACTCAACAAGAAACTTGCTCTTGCAGAAAGACTTATTGGATATGAACTTGCATCACCTGTTGTTGACAGAACGACGGGTGAGGTGTTTTTGGACGCAGGGGTGAAAGTTTCGAGGCAAGCTGCGGAGTCCCTCGACAAACTCAGAGGACAAGGACGAGTGCTGGAAGCTGTGGTAGTCTCGCCCGGCGGCGGAGAGATTAGGCTCATTGATAACGGCACGCCCGGTGAAGAAGTGAAGACTCTCACCCGTCCTGACCTTGTAGCTGTGGTGAATTATCTCCTAGGACTGATACAGGGAATAGGATCCATTGATGATATAGACCATTTAGGCAACAGGCGACTGAGAACTGTAGGAGAACTTTTGCAGAACCAGTTTCGCATAGGCTTGTCCAGAATGGAACGGGTAGTCAGAGAGAGGATGACTATCCAAGATGTGGACGCAGTGACACCCCAGACCTTGATAAACACGAGACCGGTCGTGGCAGCGATTAAGGAATTCTTTGGCTCAAGCCAGCTGTCTCAGTTTATGGATCAAATAAATCCATTAGCTGAACTTACTCACAAGAGACGCTTGTCGGCACTTGGCCCCGGGGGACTCAGCAGAGAAAGAGCCGGGTTTGAAGTGCGCGACGTCCACCACTCTCACTATGGGAGAATATGCCCGATTGAGACTCCGGAAGGCCCCAACATCGGGTTGATAGGGTCACTGTGCACTTATGCCAGGATTAACGATTATGGTTTCATCGAAACCCCTTACCGCAAAGTGATTGACGGTAAAGTAACCGGTGAAATCGTCTATCTCGCAGCAGATGAGGAAGACAAGTATGTGATAGCCCAGGCCAATGAGGACTTAACTGAGGATGGGTCATTTGGCAAACCTAAGGTTGTAGCTCGTTTTCAGGATAAGATCGTTGAAGTACCCGACAACCAAGTGGACTTTATGGACGTCTCGCCCAAGCAGATTGTCAGTGTAGCTACAGCCCTTATCCCTTTTCTCGAGAACGACGATGCAGGCCGTGCCCTGATGGGATCAAACATGCAACGGCAGGCAGTCCCTCTGATACAGACTGACGCGCCTTTTGTCGGAACCGGTATGGAACGTAAATGCGCTGTGGATTCAGGCGTTGTGGTGCTTGCGAGGAATTCCGGTGTTGTCAAGAGAGCCGCAACCAACGAGATTACTATCCAGACTGACGCAGGCTCTATTGACTCATATAAACTCTTGAAATTCGTCAGATCCAACCAAGGGACTTGCGTGAACCAAAAACCCATTGTCCGTGTGGGTGAAAGGGTTGAAAAAGGCGATGTAATCGCTGACGGCCCATCCACTGACAACGGCGAGCTGGCGTTAGGCCGTAATGTGCTTGTAGCGTTCCTACCGTGGGAAGGATATAACTATGAGGACGCCATACTAATCAGCGAGAAACTGGTAAAGGAAGATACTTTCACATCCATCCATATAGAAGAATACGAGTGTGACGCCAGAGATACCAAGCTTGGGGCGGAAGAGATCACTCGGGATATTCCCAATGTCGGTGAGGAAGCCTTAAAAGACTTGGATGAGAGGGGTATTATTCACGTAGGCGCCCATGTGCGCACAGGCGACATTCTAGTCGGCAAAGTCACTCCTAAGGGTGAGACTGAACTTACTGCGGAAGAACGTCTTCTTCGCGCAATTTTCGGTGAGAAGGCCCGCGAGGTAAGGGACACGTCTCTCAGAGTGCCTCACGGCGAGTCCGGTAAGGTAGTGGCGGTTCATGTGTTCTCGCGAGAAGCCGGCGATGAACTCAGTCCGGGTGTTAACCGTCTCGTTCGAGTTTATGTGGCTCAAAAACGCAAAGTATCTGAAGGCGACAAAATGGCCGGTCGTCACGGCAACAAGGGCGTTATTGCCAGGATTCTGCCGGAAGAAGACATGCCGTTCATGCCTAATGGGGTGCCTGTTGACATAGTGCTTAATCCCCTGGGTGTGCCTTCACGTATGAATCTCGGGCAGATTCTCGAGACTCACCTGGGAGCAGGTGCAAGGAAACATGACGTCCACGTGGCAAGCCCTGTATTTGACGGCGCTACGGAACACGAAGTAATGGACTATCTTGAGGAAGCAGGGCTCCCGCGGGATGGCAAGACCGTTCTATATGACGGACGTACAGGCGAAGCCTTTGATAATCCCGTAACTGTGGGGTACGCGTACCTGATGAAGCTGCTCCACCTTGTAGACGACAAAATTCATGCCCGTTCTACAGGACCTTACTCTCTTGTCACTCAGCAACCTCTCGGAGGGAAAGCACAGTTTGGAGGGCAGAGGTTCGGTGAGATGGAGGTATGGGCCTTGGAGGCGTACGGAGCAGCCTTTACGCTTCAAGAATTGCTCACCGTAAAATCTGACGACGTGGTAGGCAGAGTAAAGACATACGAGGCTATAGTGAAAGGCGACAACGTGCCGGAGCCGGGGGTTCCCGAATCGTTCAAAGTGCTTATCAAAGAGCTCCAAAGCTTGAGCTTGGATGTGAAAGTTCTCAGTGATGATGAGCAAGAGATAGAAATCGGCGAGTCTGACGATGACATTGCCGATACTGCGAAAGCTCTGGAAATCGATATCGGGGGCAGAGAAAGAGACGACGTGTTGGCAGATGAGCTTCCGTCACGTGATGCGAGAAAGAGGATACAGGAAGCCGAGTATGACGGTGAGTCTGAGGACGACGATGAGCAAGATGACGAGGTAAGTAGCATAGGCATGCAAATCGAGGAACTCTCACCTCCGGATGTTGATCTGGTTGAAGACGATAGCCTTGATGAGCAACTGGATGAAGAGGCTGATGGCAGTGACTGTGAGGACGATAATATCATCGACGACGAGGAGCTTGTTGATGAGGATGAGGAATTTGGGGAAGACGAGGACGACGACTTTTTCCAGGAAGACTCCGATGATGAGGACATGTCTTGACGCGTGGGAGAGGAGGAGAGGTCGTTGCTAGACGTCAGCAATTTTGAAAAGATTCGCATTGGCCTTGCATCGCCTGAGCAGATAAGGCAATGGTCCAGCGGAGAAGTGAAAAAACCTGAAACTATAAACTACCGTACCCTGAAGCCGGAACGAGAGGGCTTATTCTGCGAGAAGATCTTTGGGCCCACCAGGGACTGGGAATGCCATTGCGGTAAGTACAAGAGAGTCAGGTACAAGGGCATTGTTTGCGACAAATGCGGAGTTGAAGTCACGAGGTCAAAGGTACGCAGGGAGCGACTGGGCCACATTGAGCTTGCAGCGCCTGTGTCCCACATATGGTATCTAAAGGGCATTCCAAGCAGGATGGGGCTACTTCTCGACTTGTCCCCGCGTGTGCTGGAGAAAGTCATCTATTTTGCGGCGTATATAGTTGTGAATCCGGGGGAGACCCCTCTTACCAGGAAGCAGCTTCTCTCAGAGATTGAGTACAGAGAGATGAGAGAGCGGTTCGGGGATCTTTTTGATGCAGGTATGGGAGCGGAAGCCATAAAGAAGCTCCTGGAAGAAATCGACTTGGATGAACTTGTGCATGAGCTCAGAGAAGAAATCTGTAGCTCGTCAGGGCAGAAGAAGCAAAGAGCGACGAGACGTCTTGAGGTTGCGGAAGCGTTTAGGAAATCAGGGAACCGTCCTGAACACATAATTCTTGACGTTATTCCTGTAATACCGCCTGACCTTCGTCCCATGGTGCAACTGGACGGAGGCAGGTTCGCAACATCAGATTTGAATGACCTATACAGGAGAGTAATAAACAGAAACAACCGTCTCAAGAGACTAATCGAGCTTAATGCCCCTGACATTATCGTCAGGAACGAAAAACGAATGCTCCAAGAAGCCGTCGATGCGTTGATTGACAACGGACGCAGAGGAAGGCCTGTAACAGGCCCTGGTAATCGTCCTCTTAAGTCCTTGTCAGATATGCTGAAAGGGAAGCAAGGGCGGTTCCGCCAGAACCTCCTTGGCAAGCGTGTGGACTATTCAGGAAGGTCTGTAATTGTAGTGGGCCCGGAACTTAGGTTGCATCAATGCGGACTGCCTAAAGAGATGGCTTTGGAGCTTTTTAAACCCTTTGTCATGAAGAAACTCGTGGAAAACGGATACGCTCATAACATTAAGAGCGCAAAGCGAATGGTTGAGCGAGTCCGTGACGAGGTATGGGATGTTTTAGAAGATGTTATCAAGGATCACCCTGTACTTCTGAACAGAGCGCCGACTCTCCACCGGTTAGGTATCCAGGCGTTTGAGCCTGTGCTGGTAGAAGGCAAAGCAATCCAGATCCATCCATTGGTCTGTCCGGCTTATAACGCGGACTTTGACGGGGATCAGATGGCAGTCCATGTGCCGTTGTCTGCGGAAGCGCAGGCTGAGGCAAGACTCTTGATGCTATCTGCCAATAACCTTTTGTCTCCCGCCCACGGCAAGCCTATAGCCACGCCGGGACAGGATCTTGTTCTCGGCTGTTATTATTTGACCATTGCCCAACGGGGAGAGAAAGGCGAAGGAAAGTACTTCGCAAATCCTGACGAGGCATATATGGCATACAAGGAAGGCGCGGTAACACTGCATTCTTTGATTGCTGTAAGAATGCCCCGGGAAAAGCGGGTTATTGGATTCACTGACGAGGATAAGGAGAGAAAACTCCTGGTAACCACTGTAGGCAGATTCGTTTTCAACAGGATCTTCCCTGATGATTTCCCTTACATTAATGATGCAGTGGAAGACACAGTGGACGAGTCAGTACTAACCGGTGCAATCATCGATTCCAAAAGAGATCGTTCCATAGAAGAAATCGTGAAAGAAGTTCCTTTGGGACGTCCTGTGAAAAAGGGATTCCTTGTTCAGCTCATATCAATGTGCCACCAGAAATACGGTAATGCCAAAACAGCGATGATCCTTGACAATCTCAAGACCATCGGGTTTAGGTACGCGACTCAATCCGGGACGACTGTGGGCATAGAAGATGTTGTGGTCCCTGATGAGAAAGTGAAGATTATAGAAGAAACCGAAAAACGAGTGGAAGAGATCGAACAGCAACACAGGCGGGGCCTTATTACCAATGACGAGCGATATCAGCTTGTCATAGACAGGTGGACTGAAGCTAAGGAGAAGGTCCAGGATGCAATGCTCCGGAGCCTTCATGCACTTAATCCCGTTTACATGATGGCCACTTCAGGAGCGCGTGGAAACGTCTCGCAGCTAAGCCAGCTGGCTGGGATGAGAGGCCTTGTAGCTGACCCGTCAGGACGGACAATCGACTTTCCGATTAAAGCCAACTTCCGTGAGGGATTGACAGTGCTTGAGTACTTCAGTTCTACACACGGAACGCGAAAAGGCCTTGCTGACACAGCACTCAGGACGGCTGACTCAGGCTACCTTACCAGGCGCCTTGTGGACGTGGCTCAAGATGTCATTGTGCGTGAGGATGACTGCGGAACGGATCAGGGAATCACTCTCTCTGCCATCCGTCAGGGAGACGACGTGGTGGAGACGCTAAGAGAGCGGATTATTGGTAGAGTCGCTTGTGAGGATATTGCTCACCCTGATACAGGCGAAGTCATTGTAGGAGCAGGTGAGGAAATCCTTGAAGAGCACGCAAAGCAGATGGATTTGGCAGGGATAACAGAGGTCACTGTCAGATCTGCTTTGACATGTAAGACCAGATACGGGGTGTGCGTGAATTGCTACGGGCGCAACTTGGCTACGGGAAATCTTGTGGAAGTCGGTGAAGCAGTTGGTATCATTGCTGCTCAATCCATAGGTGAGCCGGGAACACAGCTTACTATGAGGACGTTCCATACAGGCGGCGTAGCAGGTGATGACATCACTCACGGCTTGCCCAGGGTGGAAGAGCTATTCGAAGCACGAAAGCCGAAAGGGCAAGCGGTCATAAGTGATATTGACGGCCGCGTCAGCGTAGCGGAATCAAAAGGCACAAGAAAAGTCCTGGTTAAGGCTGATGACGGAGAAGAGAAATCCTATACTGTACCCTACGGAGCAAGGCTCGAAGTCAGAGAAGGCCAGCTGATAACTGCAGGAGATCAGATTACTGAAGGTTCGCTGAATCCTCATGACATTCTCAGAGTGAAGGGTATCCGTGCTGTTCAAGGCTATCTTGTCAAGGAAGTCCAGGATGTATACAGGTCCCAAGGAGTAGAGATCAACGACAAGCACATTGAAGTGGTAATCAGGCAAATGCTTCGTAAGGTAAAAGTCGATGGTCCGGGAGACACCCAGCTTCTCCCAGGCGGACTTGTAGACGTGTTCGAATTTGAGGAAGAGAATACGCACGTTCTGGATGAGGGAAAGCAGCCTGCTACAGCAAAGCCTGCAATTTTGGGAATCACCAAGGCTTCGCTTGCGACGGACAGCTTCTTGTCAGCTGCTTCCTTCCAGGAAACGACGAGAGTATTGACAGACGCTTCGATTAAGGGGCGTACAGATCCTCTGATTGGGTTGAAAGAGAATGTGATCATAGGCAAACTGATACCTGCCGGCACAGGTATGGGTCGATATAGAAATGTTGTTCCCATGACTCCGATGGCGGAGGCAGCTGCTGATGGGGAAGACAGTCTAGGGGACGACGGAGAAGTCCTTGATGAAGATGTGCTTACCGATGAATATCCGGAGTCTGCTTCTCCGGAGGAATCTGCCGGTGATTCCTTGGGAAGAGTTTTGTCCTAAGGAGTTTTGATGAGTTCTTGACAATGCTCATAGGGCAATGCTAGAATGTGATGGCGCACAATTTCTGCGCACTTGGGCACTTTCAGTTTACAGAGGAGACCCAGGGAGGAGAGAAAACAGGATATGTCCCACGACGAGTTGAGGATGGCGCGCCGCAAGGCTGTAGGCACAAAACAGACCATCAAAGCTCTCGAAAGGGGAGAAGCCAAGGCTGTTTACTTGGCAAGGGATGCGGATGAGAAGATTACTACAAGTGTATTAGAGTTGTGCAAGACCAATGGCGTCGAAATCATCTACGTTGATACCATGGCGCAACTCGGGAAAGCATGTGGCATTGAAGTCGGAGCCGCTTCGGTAGCGATCTTGGTCAGCTAAGACCAAGGTTGTAACGGTTAAAATACGACGTTCCACGGTGCCCCTTGCACCTCGAGGTGGAAGGGGTACGTTATGTGTAAAGGTAAGTTCATTTGGGGAAGGAGGTGCGAAACAGCGTGCCCACGATTAATCAATTAGTGCGTAAGGGACGCAAAAAGGTAACTAAGAAATCGTCTGCTCCAGCTCTCAGGTGGATTTATAATTCTCGTACCCGGAGATCTCAGTACACCGGTGGGGCCCCGCAGAAGAGGGGAGTCTGCACAGTTGTAAGGACAACGACCCCCAAGAAACCTAACTCGGCGCTACGTAAGATTGCCAGAGTCAGACTTAGTAACGGTCTCGAGGTAACTGCATACGTTCCTGGGATAGGACATAATCTTCAGGAGCACTCTGTGGTTCTTATCAGGGGTGGCAGAGTAAAGGACCTTCCCGGCGTGCGTTATCATATTGTGCGAGGGACTCTCGATGCTGCAGGGGTAGCTGATAGGAGACAGGCGCGATCAAAGTACGGAACCAAGAGGCCTAAGTCGTAAATACTAAGATTAGAATGGCTTCCTTAAAGGAAGGAGGTGTGCGGATGCCCAGGCGGGGCAGAATCTCTAAGAGAGACGTAATTCCGGATCCTGTATACGGTAACGAGTTGGCAGCTCAACTGATTAATAAGCTGCTTCTCGATGGTAAGAAAGGTGTCGCGGAATCCATTTTCTACGATGCCATGAACAGTATCGGTGAGAAGACTAAGAAAGATCCCATGGAAGTATTTGAACGGGCAGTTAAGAATGTCATGCCTATTCTGGAGGTCAGACCGCGTAGGGTCGGAGGCGCTACTTATCAGGTGCCTGTTGAGGTGCGGACAGAGAGACGCTCTACATTGGCACTGCGTTGGATAGTCCAAAACGCCCGAGCCAGGTCTGAAAAGTCTATGGCTGAGAAATTAGCCGGTGAACTCCTTGACGCTTCAGCAGGCCAAGGAGCTTCCGTAAGGAAGAGGGAAGATACTCACAGGATGGCAGAAGCAAACAAAGCATTTGCTCACTTTAGGTGGTAGGATAGGTTGTTAGGTTTTTTAGATTCTCCGGTCAGAGTGTTCAGATGGAAGGAGGGGATATAAGGTGGCAGAAAGATTCTCGCTGGAAAAGACAAGGAATATTGGTATAATGGCACACATCGACGCAGGTAAAACCACTACCACCGAGCGTATCCTCTTCTATACCGGTCGAGTCCACAGGATCGGAGAAGTTCACGATGGGGCTGCCACAATGGATTGGATGGTACAGGAGCAAGAGCGTGGAATTACAATCACCGCTGCTGCTACCACCTGCTACTGGCGCGACCATCGAATCAACATTATAGACACTCCCGGACACGTGGACTTCACAATGGAAGTTGAGAGGTCTCTCCGTGTACTAGACGGAGCAATTACAGTGTTATGTGCTGTCGGCGGAGTAGAACCGCAATCCGAGACTGTATGGCGCCAGGCGGATCGGTACAAGGTGCCACGAGTCATATTCGTCAATAAGATGGACAGGGTTGGGGCGGATTTCGGACGATGTGTGAAGATGGTAAGAGACAGACTGGGCGCTAACGGGGTGCCGATTCAAATTCCCATTGGCGCTGAGGAGAAGTTTAGGGGAATCATAGACCTCATTAACGAAAAAGCCATTGTGTACATGGATGATCTGGGAACCAAGAGAGAAGAGACGGAAATACCTGATGAGCTTAAGGAAGAAGCCGGGAAGCGCAGGGAAGAGCTGATCGAAGCCCTTGCTGATGTAGACGACGATATCATGGCAAGCTACATTGAGGGCCGAAGCGTCACGCCTGACAAGATAAAGGCTGCGCTTAGGAAAGGAACGTTGTCTGCCAAAGTGATACCTGTTCTTTGTGGCTCGGCTTTCAGAAACAAAGGAGTCCAACTTTTACTCGACGCAGTGGTAGACTACTTGCCCGCTCCGAAGGATCTTCCGCCTGTTGTCGGAATCAACCCGTCCACCGGCGAAGAAGAAGAAAGGTTGCCCACTGAAGATGAGCGGTTTTGCGCTTTGGCTTTCAAGATTGCAGCCGATCCGTATGTGGGGAAGCTGACGTACTTCAGGGTGTACTCAGGATCCATCCATGCAGGTTCATATGTGTATAACATCAGCCAAAACAAGAAGGAAAGGCTTGCCCGCATCCTTCAGATGCACGCCAATCATCGTCAAGACGTTGAACGTGCTTATGCCGGTGATATAGTGGCTGCAGTAGGATTCAGGGAAGTCGCGACCGGGAACACCCTGTGTGATGAGGAAAATCCTATTGTTCTCGAGACCATGTCCATTCCTGAACCTGTCATATCTGTGGCAGTAGAGCCAAAGACTAAATCCGATGAAGACAAGTTGGCTACGACTTTGGCTCGGCTTGCGGAGGAGGATCCGACATTCCAGGTAAAGCAGGATCCTGATACCGGGCAGACCGTCATATCAGGTATGGGTGAGCTTCATCTGGAGGTTATCGTCGACAGGCTGATCAGGGAATTCGGAGTCAACGCCAATGTGGGTAAACGACAGGTGGCGTACAGGGAGACGATTACTTCAAGTGTGGAAAGTGACGGGAAGTTCATAAGACAGTCAGGAGGCAAGGGGCAGTATGGGCATGTTGTCCTTGCTCTTTCACCTCAATCCCCCGGCGAAGGGTTTGCATTTCTGGACGCCACAAAAGGCGGAGTAGTGCCGAAGGAATTTGTTCGAGCTGTCGAGGCCGGCGCAAAAGACGCAATGGAAGCAGGAGAATTGGCAGGTTATCCCATGGTTGACATAAAGGTGACGCTTGTTGACGGGTCTTACCATGAGGTAGACTCATCAGAGATGGCATTTAAAATCGCAGCGTCCATGGCTGTTAAGGATGGGGTAAGGCGTGCAAGTCCGCGTCTTCTTGAGCCGATTATGCGTGTTGAAGTGATGGTTCCTGAAGAATTCACAGGAGACGTCCTTGCTGACATTAGCGCAAGGCGCGGCAAGGTCCAGGGTATGGAGAGAGAAGGACTGTTCCATGTGATTAAGTCCCGGGTTCCTTTGGCGGAGATGTTCGGGTATGCTACAGATCTTAGGTCCCTGACGCAAGGGCGAGGGACATATGATATGCATTTCGTGTGCTATGAGGAAGTGCCCGAAGCTATTGCAAAAACTGTTATAGCTTTGGGAATATAAAAAAATGGTGATAGGAAGAAGACCAATTCCAAGGGAGGATGACAGGAATGGCCAAGCAGAAATTTGAGAGGACAAAGCCCCATGTCAACGTCGGGACTATAGGACATATTGACCATGGCAAAACGACGCTGACTTCAGCGATTACGCTTACTCTGAGTAAAGCGGGCTTGGCGAACTACAAGAAGTTTGAAGACATTGACAAGGCTCCTGAGGAGAGGGAGCGCGGTATCACCATCTCTACCTATCACGTCGAGTATGAGACGGAGAATAGACACTACGCTCACGTTGACTGTCCAGGACACGCCGACTATGTCAAGAACATGATCACCGGCGCAGCCCAGATGGACGGAGCTATTCTCGTGGTAAGCGCAGAAGATGGACCGATGCCCCAGACCAGGGAGCACATCCTGCTTGCACGGCAGGTAGGTGTCCCTTACATCGTTGTGTTCCTCAACAAATGCGACAGGATGGAAGACGAAGAGGAGCTGGTAGATCTCGTTGAGATGGAAGTCAGGGAGCTCCTTTCCAAGAATGAGTTCCCAGGAGACGATATCCCATTTGTGCGAGGTTCTGCCCTGAAGGCTCTGGAGTGCGGTTGCGGGAGTCGCGACTGCAAGTGGTGTGGTCAGATCTTTAAGCTCATGGACGAGGTTGACAGGTACGTTCCCACTCCTGAGCGCGATATCGACAAACCGTTCCTCATGCCTGTCGAGGACGTATTCTCAATTACCGGCCGAGGCACAGTAGCCACAGGCAGGGTAGAGAGAGGCGCAGTCAAGGTAGGGGAGCAGGTGGAGATTGTCGGGCTTGTTGATGAGTCCAGAGCGACAGTAGTCACAGGTGTAGAGATGTTCCGTAAGACCCTGGAGCAGGGTGTAGCAGGAGATAACATCGGTGTTCTGCTCCGAGGTGTAGAGAAGGATGAAATTGAAAGAGGGCAGGTCCTCGCGAAACCGGGTTCCATCAAGCCCCACACGAAGTTCAAAGGCGAAGTCTACGTCCTGTCTAAGGAAGAGGGCGGAAGACATACACCGTTCTTTACAGGGTATCGCCCGCAGTTCTACTTCCGAACCACGGACGTAACCGGCAACGCATTGCTTCCTGAGGGAGTCGAGATGGTAATGCCAGGCGATAATATTACTATGTCTATTGAGCTAATCATGCCTATCGCTCTTGAGGAAGGCCTCCGGTTCGCTATTCGTGAAGGCGGCCGTACAATCGGTAAAGGTGTTGTTTCATCGATAGTGAAGTAAAGACGGGTATTGCCTTGAGAGTGAGGAATAGATGGGCCGGGCTTCTACCCGTGACTTACCCGGCCCCTTGCTGCAAGCTATGAACTTGGAGGTTGCTTGCTTTCGCAGGGGAATTCCAGGGGAGCGAGTCTGCAAACTCGATCAGACGACTGCGAGGAGGAATGGAGACCATGGCTGAGCAGAAGATCAGAATCAAGTTGAAAGCATTCGACCATAGGCTGCTGGATCAGTCAGCGGAGAAGATCGTAGAGACTGCACGGCGCAGTGGCGCCAGGGTTTCGGGTCCTATTCCGTTGCCGACGGAAAGAAGTGTGTTCACAGTGTTAAGATCCGTCCACGTGGACAAGGACTCGAGAGAGCAGTTTGAAATGAGGACTCATAAGAGACTTATTGACATTATCGAGCCTACCCAGAAAACTATTGACGATCTTACGAGGCTGGACTTGCCGGCGGGCGTGGGCATTGAGATTAAGCTTTAACCTCGCCTCGTGACCCGAGCGGGTATAGCGGTGAATGTGACAACGAAGGGGGTGCGAGGTAAATGGCAAAAGGGATACTAGGAAAGAAACTTGGAATGACACAAGTGTTTACTGATGAAGGGCACACGATTCCGGTGACAGTCATAGAAGCCGGTCCATGCGTCGTCGTTCAAAAGAAGACAATGGACAAAGACGGCTACTTTGCCATTCAGCTGGGATACGGCGATATTCGCGAACGCCTTGTCAATAAGCCGAAAATGGGCCATTTCAAGCGTAGCAAGGTTAGCCCAAAGCGTTATCTCAGGGAAATTAGGGTCTCGGAAGACTCGCCACATGAGGTAGGTTCCGAGATTAAGGTTGACGTGTTTCGCGAGGGCGACCTGGTTGATGTTGTTGGGACATCTATTGGAAAAGGGTTCGCAGGCGCGATCAAGAGATGGAATTTCAAGAGAGGCCCTATGAGCCATGGGTCTATGTACCACCGCCGCCCGGGAGCCGCGGGTGCAACCGGCTTGGCGCGAGTGCTAAAGGGCAGAAAGCTCCCGGGCCGCCTCGGAGGAGAGCGCGTAACGATCCAAAATCTTGAGGTCGTCAGGGTGGATCCTGAGCGGAACTTGATGCTTGTCAAAGGATCAGTCCCCGGACGACGCGGTTCTCTGCTTATGGTCCAAGAAGCAGTGAAGAGCCGGGCGGCAAAGAACAAGAAGTGAGGTAGGTGATCTAGATGCCAAAAGCGCCTCTATATAACATGAATGGCGAGAGAATAGGCGACTACGAGCTTCCTGCCTCGGTCTTCGGGGTGCCTGTCAATGAGCATGTTCTCCATGAGGCTGTGGTGATGCAGCTGGCTGCAAAACGCCTTGGCACAGTGAAAACAAAAACCAGGGGTGAAGTGGCCGGGGGTGGAGCAAAGCCCTGGCGTCAGAAAGGAACCGGAAGAGCAAGGCATGGCAGCCGCAGATCTCCGATATGGAAGGGCGGAGCGGTGACATTTGGCCCGAGGCCTAGGGGGTATGGGTATAATCTGCCCAAGAAGGCTCGAAGGGTTGCGCTGTTATCAGCGTTATCTTCGAAAGCTGAAAATGAGCAAGTCCTGGTTCTCGAGGAATTGTCCATGATCGAGCCAAAGACAAAGGTAATGGTGAACATGTTAGGCAAACTCGACGCTGACGGAAAAGCGCTTGTAGTTGTGAAACAGCCGGACAAAAATGTGGAGCTGTCCCTTAATAATATCCCCGGCGTCAAGATGCTTACTCCTTCTAAGCTAAATGTCTATGATATCCTCAACTACGATAAGCTTCTCCTTACCAAGGAGGCCGCGGATGTAGTGGAGGAGGTGCTTTGCAAGTGAGAACCGCAAGGGATATTATTGTAAGGCCGATTTTGACTGAGAAGACCATGGGAGGATTGGAAGATAACAAGTATACGTTTATCGTGGATGTCCTCGCCACAAAGGTCGAGATCAAGAAAGCGGTTGAGGCAACGTTCAAGGTCAAGGTCAAGAATGTGAACACCTTAAGGATGCCCGGCAAGACCAGAAGGATGGGAAGATTCGAAGGCAAGACTCCTGAGTGGAAGAAGGCCGTGGTGACCCTGGAAGAAGGTTATAACATTCCACTCTTCGAGGGTGTATAGGTTATCGGTAAAGCGAAGCGGCTGGAGTGAACTCCCCTCTGGCAGCAAGGTGGTTAGATAAAGGAGGGGTAAGAGTTGGGAATCAAGAGACATAAGCCGGTTACTGCAGGAAGGCGGTTCATGAGTGGATCAACCTTCCAAGAACTGACTAAGAAGAAACCGGAAAAGAAGCTTCTCCGCCCGAATCCGAAGACTGCCGGCCGGAATGCGCATGGTAAGATTACCATCAGGCGCAGGGGTGGCGGAGCAAAGAGAAGCTATCGGATCATAGATTTCAAGCGAGAGAAAGACGGAATTCCGGCAAGGGTGGCAAGTATTGAGTACGACCCGAATAGATCTGCCAGGATTGCATTGCTCCATTACGCTGATGGAGAGAAGAGATACATTCTTGCGCCCTCTGAGCTCAAGGTGGGTAATGCTGTCATGTCGGGGACCGGCGCGGATATCAAACCCGGGAATGCGCTTATGCTGCGTGATATGCCGACAGGCACAATCATCCACAATATAGAACTGATTCCCGGTAAGGGCGGACAGTTGGTTCGTTCTGCAGGGGCAGGGGCTCAGCTTATGGCTAAGGAAGGCAACTATGCCCACGTCAGGCTACCCTCAGGTGAGGTCAGGCTGGTGAGACTGGAATGCAAGGCCACTATCGGACAGGTCGGAAATGTTGAGCACGAGATTATCACGATAGGTAAGGCCGGCAGGACCAGACATCTTGGGCGCAGGCCGAAAGTACGAGGCAAAGCTATGAACCCGGTAGACCACCCCCACGGCGGTGGGGAAGGTCGTGCTCCCATTGGAATGCCGTCACCGCAGACCCCATGGGGTAAGCCGACTCTCGGTTACAGGACTAGGAAGAAAAAGCTTTCTGATAAGCTAATAGTCAGAAGGCGGAAGTAAGAGGGGAAGGAGCTGGGCTAATGTCACGATC
>DGZL01000139.1 GCA_002398515.1 Firmicutes bacterium UBA4981 | reverse complement strand
ACCTTCTCAGGCTCAATCCTGCCTTGTGCAAGGTAATCCAGGAAGAAGAGGGGTTTTGCTCCTGATGTGATTACATCGTTTACACACATGGCAACCGCGTCAATCCCGATAGTGTCATGCCTGTTTGCCTCTATAGCAATACGAAGCTTGGTTCCCACCCCGTCAGTCCCGGCCACGAGCACAATATCCTCAGACCCTCCGGCATCCAATACAAAGCTGCCTCCGAATCCACCCAGTCCGCTGATAAAGCGGTCAGAAGGCATCCTCTCAAGGACGTCCTTGATGAGCTCAACAGATTTCATCCCTCGGTCGATGTCCACTCCGGCTGCTGCGTACGTCGCCCGCTCTTCTTTCCCCGTGCCTGCCTTCTCGGATTTCTCGGAGTCTCCCGATCCCTCAAGGCTCTCAAATTCATCTGGGGTCTCGGGTTTTTCGGATCTCCCCGACGCCACCACCGGGTAGCAACCATCGAAACAACCGAGGCAGAAACCCATATCACGCGCGCCTGCGTTTTTCATTGCCTCGAGCAAACCTTCACGGCTCAGATAATTCAGGCTATCCGCCCCGGTCATCCTAAGGACTGAACTTGCCCCGTTTGAAGCTGCCAAGCATTCATCGTTTGCCAGGGTTGTGCCAATACCGTAGTAGCATGGGTGAGTGACAGGCGGAGAGGCTATCATAAGGCCTACGCTCTTTGCCCCGGCTTCCCTGAGGAGCCTCACTAATCTGGTGCTGGTCGTGCCTCTCACAATTGAGTCATCAACAACCAACACATGCTTACCGTTAACCGCTTGGCGAACTGCATTTAGCTTCAGTCTCACCCCAAGGCGTCGCGCGCCGGGTTCCGGCCGGATGAATGTCCTGCCTAAGTAGCGGTTTCTGACAAGGCCGTATTCAAACGGTATTCCGCTCTCGCGGGCAAATCCCAAGCCTGCCTCAACTCCCGCCTCAGGCACAGGGACTACGATGTCTGCCTTGACCTTGTGTTCCCTGGCAAGCATCCGACCCATCTCGTGTCGTGCCTGACTTACGTTGACACCTTCGATGATACTGTCAGGCCTTGCGAAATACACGTATTCGAAGATACACATGGATCTCCCTGAGCAGGGCCTGCCCTCTGCTTTGCGCAGGCCTTCTTTGTCTATGATTACTATCTCCCCTGGTTCCACCTGGCCAAGGAGTTCCGCTCCGATAACGTCAAGCGCGCAAGATTCAGATGCAACTGCCCAGCCTCCGGGAAACTTGCCGAGACACAATGGCCTGAACCCTCCGGGATCCCTCATCGCAACAAGTGTCCCTCGAGTCATAATCACAGCAGAATACGCGCCTTCAAGCTCCATCATGCACTGCCTGACTTTGTTTTCCAGGCTTTCACTGCCATGCTTCGCAAGCAGGCACCCGATGAGTTCCGCGTCAGATGTGGTTTGGAACGCGGCGCCTGCTGCTCCCAAGGAAGCGCGGAGCTCTTCTGCGTTCACCAATGAACCGTTTGTGGCGATTGCAACATCTCCCCAGGGGTAATGGAACAGGAGAGGTTCCGCGTCTGATACCCCACTTAAGCCACCTTTTGAGTAGAGCACGTGGCCTATTGCTATGTTTCCATTCAGCCTTCCTACTGCGCCTTGGTTAAACACCTCTGACACCAGGCCCATCCCTTTATGCAGTCGGATCCCTTCGCCCGGTGACGCGCAAGCGATTCCTGCGCTTTCCTGGCCTCGATGCTGAAGCGCCTGGAGGCTGTACATGCCACGTTCAGCAGCGGATGCGTCCTGGCAGATAATCCCGACAACCCCGCAGCGTTCATGCCACTCAGGCAGCTCACGCCACCCAGGTGACGCTAGTCTTCTTCCTCTAGCCATGAGCGCGCCTCCCGGTAGATCCGTGATATGTCACAGACCCGAATCTCTATGGCATTTTCTCCTGCGCTTCCGGCCGCATCTCCCGAGCGCGCAGTCGGACGTGGCTGTCGGCTTCTCCGGATTACAAGGCTCTGTCCGCCGACCTTACCGATAACTGACAGGGGCACGTTTTCCGCTCTTGCCATAGCCTCCACGTCTCGAAGACCCGATGGGTCAAAGGACACAAGCATGCGTGCGCCTGACTCACTGAACAAGTAACGATCCAACCGCATGCCGTCAAGGGTCACTTCGGCCCCGATGTCCCCTAGCACACATGCGTCTGCCAACCCTGCAGCGATGCCTCCTTCGGAAATGCCTCTTGATGACGAAAGAAGTCGTCTTGAGGTCAAGAGCTTGACGAGATTGAGCAGGGCTTCTTCAGCCTCAAGGTCTATGCGGGGCACCTGTCCTCCTTCGATCCCGTGCACTTGTGCAAGGTATTCGCTTGCGCCAATCTCAGGTTCAGTGCGCCCAAAGACAGCGACTACGTCTCCCTCCTGCTTGAACCCGGATGTAATGACGTTTTCCATATCCTCCACCAGGCCTACCATGCCTACTGCAGGTGTCGGGTGGACGGAGACGCCTTCGGATTCGTTATAGAAGCTGACGTTACCCCCTGTAACAGGGACGTTCAAGGCTTTACAAGCAGCGGACATCCCTTCGACCGCCTTCTTGAACTGCCACATCACTTCAGGATTTTCAGGACTCCCGAAGTTCAGACAATCTGTGATTCCAAGCGGGACTGCACCGCAGGCGACCAGGTTTCTGGCTGCCTCAGCTACAGCATGGGCTGCGCCTTGCCAAGGATCGAGGCTGCAGTAAAGTGAGTTAACCTCACATGTCGCAGCTAATCCCTTACTTGTTCCGGGCACACGAACCACTTGTGCTCCAGGGCCGCACAAAATATAATCCACGTTCGTTGCGTCATTCTCGGCTGAAGCCTGCCCTCCCAGCCATCCTTTACATGCAATTTTCGGGGATGAAAGAACGAGTCTTAACGCGTCCCGGTAGTCGGAAGGCTCAGGCACATCCAACACATCCCGGGCAGACTTCATTTTCGGCAAAGCAGGTTCCCGCATCTCCCTGCTGTAGCAGGGGGCCATTTCCGTAAGGGCTTTTGCAGGCACTTCTGCCACAGGGGTCGTTCCGTCTGTCACACGCAGGATACCGTCACCGGTGACTTTGCCTGCCACCTCAGCTTCCAGCCCCCACTTCCGGAATACCCTGATGACGTCAGCCTCTCTGCCCGGGGGCACCACAACAAGCATTCTCTCTTGGGATTCGGACAGCAAGACTTCATACGGAGTCATGCCTTCTTCGCGCCTGGGCACGCGGCTGACATCGATCTCCATCCCAACGTCACCTTTGGACGCCATCTCAGCTGATGAACACGTGAGGCCTGCTGCCCCCATATCCTGAATCCCCATAAGGGAGTCGCCAAGGACATCGTAAAGCTCAAGACATGCCTCCTTAAGGGCCTGTCCCAACCTGGAATCCCCAATTTGAAGCGCTTCGCCGCCTGCCCGGACTTCTGGCGCAATCTCCTGAGACGCAAAAGCTGCTCCCTGGATACCGTCTCGCCCGGTGCGCGCGCCTACCACGATGACAGGGTTGCCCAGTCCTCGGGCTGCAGACTTTTTCATAGAGGATATCTTCACGATGCCGACACACATAGCGTTTACCAGCGGATTCTCTCTGAAACTCTCATGGGTTGCCAGGTCCCCTCCGACTGCGGGGATACCCAACGCATCTCCATACCACGTCATGCCGTCTGTGGCACGTCGCAGGATCCACCTGGATCGTTTATCAGAGACAGGTCCCGCCCTCAAGACACCCAAAAGCGCAATGGGTTCCGCGCCCATGGCAAGCACATCCCGGACAATGCCGCCGACACCTGTTGCTGCACCTTGAAACGGTTCCACGGCAGACGGATGGTTATGGCTTTCTATCTTGAACACAACGGCCAGCCCATCGCCGATATCCATGGCCCCTGCATTCTCACCGGGGCCTTGAATGACTCTGTCCCCTGACGTGGGGAAGAGACGTAACATCTCTTTGGAATTCTTGTAGCTACAGTGTTCTGACCACATGGCTGCAAACATCCCTAGTTCTACCTTGTTGGGTACCCGTCCCAGGATACTCACGATGCTGCCATATTCGTCTCTCGAAAGGCCCATTTCACGCCACATTTCTTGCTCCAACCTCTACGCCCCCTATTCAATAAGAATAGATATCTTCAATCAACCACGAAGCGCCTTCGTGACACGCTCATGTTTCTCCTCAACCTCTTGGGCAAGGCCGGCTCTGTAGTCAACCAATGCACGATGAAGCACCGGGTCCATTTGAGCAAGGATTCCAATAGCAAGAAGACCGGCATTCTTCGATGCATTCACTCCGACACAAGCCACTGGAATCCCGGGAGGCATCTGAACGGTGGAATAAAGCGCATCAACGCCGGACAACGGGGAATTTCCGCAAGGCACGCCTATCACAGGGACAACAGTCATGCCCGCTACCACACCTGCCAGGTGAGCTGCACCGCCTGCTGCCGCGATTATGACTTTTACGCCTTGCTCCTCAGCTTCCCTTACCGTCGAAATCACGCGGTGAAGAGACCGGTGCGCTGAGGCAACCACGACCTCATGCGCGACACCAAAAGCTTCGAGTGTAACTATGCACTCACGCATAATCTCAAGATCGGAATCGCTCCCCATCATAACCAAGGCCTTGATACTGCTTGTTCCTGCTCCTCTCAGCTCCATCTCTGATCCCTCCTGTCTAAAATAGTTATCTCCGCCTGGAAAATAATTAGCCCCGGCAAATAGGTTTCGAGTGAAACCTATCCGCCGGGGCTTTTATCCCTAGCCGGTGTAGCGCTGCAAAATGCAGGCCTGCGCCGCTTGGACCGAACCCCGCCTCAAACCGGAAACACGCAGGTGGAACCCTAGGCGCACTTTCCCTCGTGCATCAGTCGGCCTACTACCCCATCACAGTGAAACATGCCGCGCCGACTCTGCCGATGTCACATATTATCATGTCAATTTCCTGTACAAACCGTCTTTGCTAACTACTAGCAATACCTCTGGAACCAACATATCATACCCTTCCGAGGCATGTCAAGATCGTGATCAATCGTCGTCTCAACAGTCCTCTTCACAGAACCTGGCAGCTGAAGTAAGTCACAATAGCTCCCGCCAGCAGGGTGCCTACGGAAATCGCAAGAAAAGCATGTCTTATTCTGATGCCCAGGAGGAAGGCGGCAATTGACGCTGTCCATGCACCGGTTGACGGCAAGGGAACAGCGACGAACAATACAAGTCCCAAGGGTCCGTAGCGCCGGACCACTTGGCTGCGGGCCTTCACTCTTTTGAAAAACCTGTCACTTGCCTGCCGGAACCACGTAAACCTGCGGAGCCGGCCTGCAACATAGCGCAGGAAAAGCATAACCGGAATGACCGGCACAAGGTTTCCCAGGACGCTCAAGAGGTATGCTTCGATAGGGTTCATTCCTAGAGATAATCCAAGAGGTATAGCGCCTCTTAATTCAACTACAGGAAGCATTGCTGTAACAAAAACCAAGGCTTCCCTGGAGTCAGAAAGACGTAGCCAATCCAGAGCGATGTCCAATACCTTTTCCCCTTCCAAGTCACTTCATCAATTATTCTAGCATTGGCTACGAATTTCCTGTATCAAACAGATCAAGTTAGTTGTCCAAAGCTCACACTTTGGGGTCAAAATCCCAAAAGCGTCTCTGCTATCTGGATTACTGCAGGCCCCAAAAGCACCACAAACAGCGTGGGGAATATGAAGAAGACCAAGGGAAACAGCATCTTAATTGGCGCTTTCATGGCGGATTCTTCCACTTTCTGTCGCCTCTTTACCCTGGACTGTTCAGACTGAATCCTGAGAATACTGGCTATGCCCACCCCGAGATGGTCAGTTTGAATAATCGCTGACGCAAGGGAAGTTATGTCATCTACCTTGACCCTCTCAGCAAGCTGTTTCAAGGCGTCTCTTCTCGGCGTTCCCACCCTCATCTCCCTCAGCACCATCCCGAACTCATCTGACAACGGGCCTTTCCTTCGCTCGACAACTCTCACCAGCGCAGCGTCAAACCCGAGCCCTGCCTCGACACTTACAGTAAGCAAATCAAGGACATCAGGCAGAGCTTTTTGAATATCCTTTCCTCTCTGTTTTGCCTTTGATTGCATCATCATCTCAGGGACTACCCAGCCAAAACCGGCTGCCACAAGGGCAAAAAGAAAGGCTCGACGGGTTCCGAACCTACCGGCTAGAATGGCGACAGCCATCGGAATAAGAATGAGGGTCACGATACGCAAAATCACATACTCCCCGGGGGTAATATCCCAAGGGTTGCCTATTGCGTCAAGTTTCTGTCCTGCCACTTTCAGCACACTCTTAGGAGTGGCAGCCACAATCGCACCTGAGACCTTCTTCGCGATGGGACTAAACACACGCTGTAACAGAGGACGCGCTAATGCCTGTTCACGCTCGGTAGGCACCCTGCCAACCCTCGCGACTTCTGCGACCCGCTCCTTAACTGACGGCTCCTTACTTCTTATAAAGAAGTACATCACCAGGCTCGTCACACTCGCAAAAGCACAAACTGCAGCTACAATAGGCATACTGTCACCCCCGTCAAACCTCTATCGCAACTATCCTCCGAATGAACAAGATCCCGATAATCTCAGCAACCAACGCGACGCCGATCATTAGTCTGCCTATGGGATGTGTGAACAAGATGCGGATGTACTCGGGATTGACTGCAAGAAGGAAAACCGCAAGCACAATTGGGAGCACTCCTATGATAAGACCTGACAATCTTCCCTGGGCTGTCAATGTTTTGATCTCCTGACGTAGCTTCACCCGCTCCCTAATTGTCTCTGCGATATTATCTAGGACTTCAGCCAGATTACCGCCGATCTGTCTTTGTATGAGGACTGCAGTAATAACCAACTCCAGGTCCTCACTTCCCACTCGCTCCACCATACTCATAAGAGCCGTCTCTGTCGGAGAACCCAAGCTCATCTCCTTCATAGCAGCTGCAAACTCACCTGAAATAGGGGGCGACATCTCACGAGACACCATGTCCATAGCCTGTAAGAAACTGTATCCCGCTCTGAGAGAGTTAGACATTATGATTAGGGCGTCCGCAATCTGAGAGTCAAACTTCGCCAGTCTCACCTTCTGCCTGTACTTCACGTAGAAATTGGGAAGAAAACCTCCGAGAACTCCGAATATCACTGCAAGCAGCACATTACGGAATAGGATCCACCCATAAACGGCAGCCAAAACCGTGAGAATGATAGACAACGCCATGAACTCTGACCCACGAAGAGAAATGTCTGCTCTTGCAAGATCCATCTCCAGTCCCGAGGCGTACCGCTGACCTTCGAAAACCTTGCCAAGGACTGCAAGAATACCTCGGAAGAACCCTTTGTCTCTCCGAACATGGGGCTTAGTCTCAGGCTTCGCCCCGGTTCCTGAGAACCGCGGAAGCCTTTTCAGGCCTCCTCCGCGATCTCTGATAAGTCTCGCGATTCCGTAGATTACTAACGCGACACAGACAAACACCAAGCTTGAGACTAGTATAATAAATGCCTGTCCCGGCATATTATCAGCTTCCCTCCTTAGGCTGACTACAGCTCGTTCATGCTTTCGTGGCTCTTCGGCAAACACCCGCCGCTAGTCGTAATTCACGAACATCCCGGGAGGAACTTTTATACCGGCTTCTTCAAACTTGTTCAAGAACTTCGGCCTGATACCGGTTGCTCTAAACTTCCCGACGATTGTCCCTTTCTCGTCAATCCCGGTCTGTTCAAAAATATAAATATCCTGTAAGGTGATGACATCACCTTCCATACCCAGCACCTCAGTGAGATGAGTGATCTTACGGCTTCCGTCTCGGAGCCTTGCCTGATGCACGATAAGATCTATGGCTGAAGAAATCTGCTCCCTGATAGCCCGAAGAGGCAAATCCATCCCTGCCATCAGCGTCATAGTCTCCATCCTGGAGAGCATGTCTCTGGGCGAGTTGGCATGGCCTGTCGTCATCGAGCCGTCGTGGCCTGTGTTCATGGCCTGGAGCATGTCAAGGGTCTCCCCGGATCTGACCTCTCCTACGACAATCCTGTCAGGCCGCATTCTCAAAGCATTTCTCACAAGGCCGCGAATGGTGATTGAACCTTTGCCTTCTATGTTGGGAGGCCTGGCCTCGAGCACAACCACATGTTCCTGGCGGAGCTGGAGCTCTGCTGCATCCTCAATGGTAACTATGCGCTCATCAGCGGGAATGAATGAAGAGAGCACATTTAGAGTCGTTGTCTTTCCGGAACCGGTCCCTCCTGACACGACTATGTTCAACCTTGCCTTGACCGCGCCGTCAAGGAACTCTATCATCTCCGGTGTAAGCGTCCCCAACCTAATCAGGTCATCAGTAGTCAAAGGTTCTCTTGCAAATTTTCGAATAGTAATACACGGCCCTACCAGAGAAATTGGAGGAATCACTGCATTCACTCGGGAGCCGTCGGGCAGTCTTGCGTCCACCATAGGACTGGCATCATCTATGCGCCTCCCAATAGGTGAGACTATCCTATCGATAATATGCCTGACGTGGTCTGCATCGTGGAATCGAATAGACGTCTCTTCAATTCTGCCTCCTCTTTCAATGTATACACTGTAAGGGCCGTTCACCATGATTTCCGTTATGGTCTCATCACCCAAAAGAGGAGTAATGGGACCGAATCCCATAACGTCATCGATGACCTCTTGGATGATCCTCACTTTCTCTGACCGCATCAGAGGCACAGTCTCTTCATCGAGGACCTTAAGCGCTATGGACTCGACTTCCTTAGCCAGCCGCTGCCTGTCCTCTGAACTCGCAGTCCTCTCAACAAGCCCTTCCTCGATTTCCTTGACAAGTCTATGGTGGATCTTCTCCTTGATCGCAAGGTGGGGATCTTCACGAGGGAAATCGTAAGCTTGGGCCTTTGAACTCTCTCCTGTGGATCTAACAACAGAAAGCTCTCGGTCATATGGCCTTTCCACAGACTCTCCCCGGATTCTCACAGGCGATTGCGTTTGCTCCCCGGGACTCTGAGGTTTGGCAATCCCCGGCCCGGGACTGGATACATTAAGAGGCTTCCCTCGTTCCGAAGTCTCTTGTTTTGCGCCTGACCTCGCCTTCTCAAGTCTTTCTCTTAGAGACATTTATCTATCACCCGTTCAGAAACATACTGAAAATCCATGCGAAAACACCTGCAGTCCTCTTTTGGGGTGCAGACTTTCCTCTTCCGAAACCCCGCTTGGCAGCCGCATCTTCCTTACTCGGAGGGCTGATTATCTTGGCAAGCTCTCTAATGGCAATGGATACCTTAGCAGTGGGACTGCTTATGACAAACGGCGCTCCTTTATTAACGGAGGGGAACACAATCCGCTCTTCATTGGGGATTTGGACGTCCACTTTTCGCTTCAGAGTCTTCTCTATCTCGCTGATATCCAAGCCATGCTCTCGGGACGGCCTGGACAACGCCAACTTGATCCCGCTACTCTCATATCCCAGGGATTCCATTATCTCAAGACTCGCCTTGGCATTCTTGATGGAAGGAAGATCCGTTGACGCAACAAGGAGGATAGTATCTGCCATGTCCAAACCTGCAAGAGATATGTCATCAAGTCTTTGGACGAGATCAACGATGACAAAATCGTAGGATTCAGCCAGAAGTCGTAAGACAGCCAGGACATGCCTGCCTGTGACAGTCTCCGCCTGCTCGGGACGGAGCGGCGATGCGAGCACACAAATCCCTGTGCTGTGCTTAAGGAGGCATGCTTCCACGGTCTCTGAGTCCACCTCTTCTTCCCTGGCTATATCAGCTATAGTCCTCACCGGGCATGTGTCCAGCATGATAGCCACATCTCCGAACTGAAGATCAAGATCAACTAGGACCACCTTGCGGTCTCGCTCTTTCCCAAGTTCGGCAGCGAGATTCACGGCAATTGTCGTCTTCCCGACTCCCCCCTTGGCGCTGTAGATCGAAATGATCCGCCCGAGCTTACCCTGGAGAGGAATGTTCGGCATCAACTGATGAGCCCTCCTCTGAACTTCCATGTCGTGTGTCCTTCTTATAGCGCTAACCAGCTCGTCAGCGGAGAAGGGCTTGACCAGATAACCTCTGGCCCCTGCAGCCATAGCCTCCTTAAGATAATCCTGCTCTCCCTGGACTGATATGATGACCACAGCAGTAGTCATAGCCATTTCCACAGAAATCGTCCGCGTAGCTTCTATCCCACCCATAACCGGCATGTTTATGTCCATGAGAACAATATCCGGCCTCAGCCTCTTTGCAAGAGCCACTGCTTCCTTACCGTTTTCGGCCTCACCTGTCACAACAAACCCGCCATGAAACGACAGGAGCTTCTTGAGACTCTCCCGCGTCTCCGCCATATCGTCTACTATTAGGACCTTAATCGGGGGCTTTCCCACTTATTTCACTTCCCAAACGTCTTTACATCGATTTCGAAAGCTTCCAATGCATCATTCCTCACCATACGATCCCAGAACATCGTCTCACCAATCTGCACAATCCTCGGTGTGATCAGTATGATAAGTTCACTTTCGCCCCGCTCAAATTTCTCGCTCCTGAACAGCCCTCCTATGATTGGGATGTCTCCAAGGATGGGAAGCTTCTTCACAATCTTCGCTTCTGTAGTGTGAATGAGACCTCCTATCGCAATGGTAACACCGTCTTCGACTATCAAGTGGGTAGACGCTCTCCTGGTTTTCAGTGCGGGAACAATGGCAAGTCCCACATCCAATGCATTGTTCCAATCAAGAGAGGACACTTCCGGACGAATATCCAGGACGACTCTGCCCCTTGTGTCCACTGTAGGGAGCATATCAAGCTTTATTCCATAAGGCCGCCACTCGAAGACAATCTTCCCGTCTGATTGTCCTAGGTAAACCGGGATTTCGCCTCCGACGAGGAAATCAGCTTGCTCCCCGCTTAGTGTCAGGAGGCTCGGAGCTGCTAAGATCTTCGCTAAGTCCTCACTCACCAAGGTGTCAAGGACCGCTCGGATCGGACTCAAGCGCCATAGCTCAGCTATGATATTGCCCGTGGGCAGCCTTAGCTGCCATACGTCCTCAGGACCGGCGTCCCTGCCACCGAGACTCAGTGGTGAAGTCCATTCGCCAAACATGAATGAACCCGGACTGAAGGCATTGTCCACTATGCTGCCCCATGTTATTCCCAGGTTCTTCAGAGCGCCTGAGTTGATCTCAACCACCTGCACCTGAAGGAGGACTTGCACGGGATTTACGACATCCAATAGGACTACTACGTCATTACTGAACAGCGCAGCTATTCTTTGCACTCTCTCAAGGTCATTTTGCGACTCTACACTGCCCTCGAGCAAGAGTTTCCCGTCAACAGACCGAACGTCCACAGTAGGTGAGTTTATGTAAGCCGCGACTCTTTCTTCTAACGTAATCTCAGGGACTGCCGGCGCCGGTGGTTCCTCCGGCACGACAGGGACGAGAGGCAACTCCGGTTCAGCCTCAGCCACCCGGAGCACACTTACGACTTTTTTGGAGTAAAGCTTTGCTACAGCTTCCGCTCGAAACTTCGTGTAATCATCAGGCACCTCACCCTCTAGGAGGGCTGTCCCGTCTACCACCATGACTTCTATACCGGGCTCTTGAAGCGCTGCGATAATCCTGTCCTTAAGCTCTGCGTCAGAATCAACTGCAGGCACATCTTCAGCTTCGTCTTGTGTACCCACAACGTTAGCCTCTTCGGCGGCTTCTTCTGAAGGAGCAACCGTCTTGACCACCCCAACCTGGGCAACCGCTTCTTTGACTTCTTCTTCCGGAGGGGTCTCTACGTCCAGGAAATTCAGAACTTGAGGCGCGAAAAGCTTTGCAAATTCCTCAGCCCGCTTGGAATCATCAGGATTCTTCACAGAGCCTTCAAGGATGATTGCGCCTTTCACCACTCGAACGTGCACACCTTCAATTCCCGTATCAGCTGCGACTTGTGATGCATCAATCGTCTCAGGCGGAGGCGGAGATTTCGGGTGGAGGACAGTAATGAGGTTTAGGACTTTGTCGGCATAAGCCTTGGCTATCTTGTCTGCACGCTCATACTCAGCGTCTGTCTCACATGTGCCTTCCATGAGCAACGTGGATTTTGCAAATCTCACCTTGAGATCATCAAGTCCGATAGTGTCGTGGATTTCTGAAAGGAACTCCTGGTTGTCATCGTAGACCCGAATGTCGTATCCTACCCGGCCCGACGAATCCCAAATATAGAGGGTGGTCCTGCCTTCAGCTTTACCGTTTACAATAACTTCTGTTTTGGAGACCACGACAATGTCAGCGATGTTCGGGTTGGCCACCGCAGCCCTTACCACGTCCTCCGTATAGAGAACCCTGGAACACCCTACCACCACGCCAAAAGTAGTCCTCTCCTCAGCCTGAACCGGCGGCGCGCACAGAATGAAGATTAAGGCAAATATCATCATAATCATTGCCTTTGGATAAAGCCTGACGCAACTTGATCGTCTTCCGCTCTCCATCACGGTTGGGACACCTCCCCGACTTCAACCAGGGTAATATAGGTGATTTGACTTCCTCTGATTACCTCTACTATTGACGGCGCCTTACTGTCACTGACAGCAGGTGCGCTTGCTCGAGGCTTGGCCACGGAAGGCGCAGCCGAAACAGTGGCAGCAGGTTGTCTCGTCTCGCCGCTGTCAGCGCTTGTCTTAGGAGGTGACCAGCCTTTCACTTGTCGTAACAAATCGTGCGAGACTACACCTTGACCCTTTGTGGCGCTTGCGAACATGGGACGAAGAGCAAGGCGTAGCTTGCCTATTTTTTCAGCAAGGGCCAACTTTTCTGCCTCGCCGGGCTTTACAGCCAGCGTAACGCTGGTGGAAACTTTAGCTTTACCCTGAGTCTTGTCTTCCGTCTCTTGGGCTACAGCGAGGACTTCTATATCCTCCAGCACCGTGAAAGCTACATCCCCGGTTTGACCGACTCCGCTCGCAGTCACAATAATGTCCACTCTATCTCCGGGCTTGACAAACCCTGCAACACCCACAACCTCATCTACAGGAACGGTTACTGCCCGCATGTGGCCGGGAACTGACGATACCAAGCCGATACGTTCATCTTCCCGGTACAACCTATCTAGGATGATTTGTTCGCCTTCTAAGATCTCGTATTTCGCTATCAGCCCTATGACAGTCTCGATATCACGTACAGCCTTTGGATGGACTGCTTCCACAGGAATCTCTCTCACATAGACCAAGTCCTGTGTAAGCTTAGTCCGTGGAGAAATAGCTGACTTTGCAGCAACGACCGTTACAGTGTCAGCAGAAACAGGCTTAGGCGCCATGGCTCTCCCAAGGTATATGTAAACTGTACCGGCAGCCACAAGTCCGCAGACAATAGCGAATGCAATTATCATTCTCCCCCTCTTCATCCGGCCCCCTCCTCGTAGTTATTCCTCCAATCGATATGAAACTACTCCATAGTCATAATTGCCACCAAAATCTTCGTCAGTCGCCTCTCTTATGAACCGACCCGTGACAAAACATTCGTTCCCTGCTCCGCCCACACTTTCTAAGAGAAACGCTGCAAATCCAACCAGTTCTACGCCTTTACGTCCCGGAACATCGAGAGAATCTACTATCGGCACTATGACGAGCCNNTACCGGCAGCCACAAGTCCGCAGGCAATAGCGAACACTATTAGCATTGTCCCCCTCTTCATCCAGCCCCCTCCTCGCCGTTATTCCTCCAGTCGATATGAAACCACCCCGTAGTCATCACCGCTACCCATGTCTTCCTCAATCGCCATCCTTAGGAACCAGCCCCAGACATTGCCTTCAGCGTCTACTTCTTTCAGGAGAAACGCAGCAAATCCGCGAAGCTCCACGTCGTCACGACCAGAGGCAAACAAGGACTTTACTACAGGCACTATGACAAGTCTCGGGCATCCCTTCACATAGTTATCAATTGTGCAACCGTCTTCTCCGTGGTGTTCACATCCGTTGAGTCTATAATTGACCCCTTTCTCTGTCGGGCCTGCCATATTACCGGGCTCTGTCTCGATTATCGTAGGAATCGTATCCCCTATCTCGAGGGTCATCTGATAACCTGACTTGATGTTTTCTTCGTAGACCTTACCCCCGGTTCCCCCCAAAGCGAGCGCTGCGAAGTTCCCCGGCCCTATATCCTCACCCTTTTTCGTGTGAGGATTGTACTTTATGATCTGCAGAATCGGCTCTACACCTTCCCCTTCACGAGGTTCGAATTCAGGCTTCCAGATCACACCGAATGGGACTACGCCAAATGCGCTTTTCGCTGTGCCAACCCTGGCTTTTGCGCTTGCTGTTACGTTAGTCGAGGAAAACCCGAGCACCCTGGCGAAACCAAGTGAAACCGTCTTGGATGTCGTGACTCTTATGGTGCTTCCGTCAGGCATTATTTCAACAGTTACACCACCTTCGTCAACACCGTTATTAATAGCGTAGGCTTCTGCAACACTCTCTGCCTCATCAGGATACTTCGGGAGTCTCTGCACGCCTGCCAGGGCTCCAGCATCAGCAGCATTGGATAAGGCGACCTTAGTGTAGTAAAGAAGTCCTGCGTCCACCACAAGGGCAGCAATACCTAAGAGCGCCACTAAAGCTACAGCCACGATTATCAAAACACTACCTTTTCGTTCCGAGAAAATATCGCGAAGGATCCCTTTCAAGAAGCCCACCCCCTCGGGAAATGCCATATGGCTTTTCACTCGATACGCATCTTCGTCACTCCGCGAACTATGTAGGGATTAGAAAGAATACTGCCGATAAAAGGCATTATGATAGCAACAGGATATTCCACTTGAACTGTGAGTTGCTCTCCTCGCTTGCGGGATAGGGCAGATACCGCCACCGAAACCTTAGTTGTGTCAAGTGCGTCTGCAGCGTCCTTCGCTCTGGCCACGATAACAGTGTCATCCGGATTGATTACGCCGAGTCTGGCGCCTTCCCGGGACGCGTGAGAGACTATGAGCTGAGCGCTGAATACACGTCCGAACTCTATGATGCCTGAAAGCACCAGAAGAAGTATCGTAAGGACCAGCGCCATCTCAACAAGCGCCTGGGCCCGATTGTCTCGTAACATAGCGATTCTCATAGTCTCTTTCACCTTGCCTCTCCTGTTTCCACATGCAGATAACGATACACAACACTGCATATTACCTGGGTCTCGTTGGAACATGAGCTTCTGCCGTAATCAATTCTTGATTCACTATTCAAAGATTGACAACTTGAAAATCAGCAATGATCGCAATAATTAGGCCAATGGCAATAGCAACGGAGTAAGGTATTGAAAGACCTGACACAGGCAAATGAGAAGATGATTTTATGTGAGGTGTCGTCCTTAGGCTTCGTCCTATGCTACCTGGGACTAGATAACCTACGAATCTTGCCAACCAAGCCAGAATTGAGAATAGAAAAGGCTTAAGGCGGCCATGTCTCGCAAGAATAATAACGGATATCAGCCCGCCGGCTATAGCGCCGTATAACATGGAAAACAATGCGCCTCTGGCGCCCAGAATAGCCCCGATAGCCCCTAAAAGCTTCACATCGCCTGCACCCATGCCACCCATAGCAAAAGGCACAAACAGAATACCAATCCCGGCAAGAAGCCCCAGAGCGGACCAAGCTAAGCCTTTGACACCACCTGATGCCATACCGATTACAAGCCCTATTATCATCCCGGCAAATGCCAGTTGGTTAGGAATCCGTCTTTCCCTATAGTCAAACCACACGGCTATGCCGGTGACCAAACATGCTATACATATCTCAAGAATCATATTCACCTACTGTAAAGATGATGCCAAAGCCCTTTGCCTTCCTACATTTGGCGCGTCAAACCTACTCATTCGTGGGAAATGAGACATCAAGCAAGCCTTGCACAGCTAATCCAAGAGCAGCTACCGCGCCTACCACCAGTAATGCTACGGTAGCGACAATTATGGC
>DGZL01000165.1:48080-50779 GCA_002398515.1 Firmicutes bacterium UBA4981 | reverse complement strand
ATTGCAACGAGGGGTGTCAAAATCCGGCCACCGGCCTACGGGCCGGATTTTGTCAAGGCAACCCGCTTGGGGCGCCGTCCCCGAGTGCAACACCGGCCACCCTACACGGTACACGTACACTTTCCGGAGCTAGCGATTACTTATGGCGATCTACTTAGTTAGCGGGCTCACCAGACATGACAGGAGTCTTCTTCTTCGCTTTTTCAATGTGTATCTGCTTGTCTTTAAGACTCACAGATATCAGGTCCCCGTGGGCAATCTTGCCTTCAAGGATCTTTTCAGACAAGAGTGTCTCCAGCTTACGTTCAATGACCCTCCTGAGAGGACGGGCTCCGAACTCCCTGCTGAAACCTTCTTCAGCAATAAGGTCTTTTACCTCGTTACTTACGTCTAGGTGAATATCCCGATCTTTCAGCCTTTCTTCGACCTTCGTAAGCTGCAAATCCACTATCTGTCGTATCTCCTGTTCATTCAAGGCCTTGAACACTATGACTTCATCCACTCTGTTCAGGAACTCGGGCCTGAAGGTCTTCTTCATGGCGGATAGGACTTGTTCCTTCATTCGTTCGTAGTCATATTCTTCAGTATCACCTACAATGAAACCGAGTTTCGTGTCACGGCTGATGAGATTCGCGCCTACGTTTGACGTCATGATAATCACAGCGTTTCTAAAGTCCACTGTGCGCCCTTTGCCGTCTGTCAACCTGCCTTCCTCGAGGACTTGAAGGAGTATGTTGAAGACATCAGGGTGTGCCTTTTCTATTTCATCAAGCAATACCACAGAATAAGGCTGTCTCCGAACTCTCTCCGTAAGTTGGCCTGCTTCCTCATAACCTACATAGCCCGGAGGCGCCCCTATCAGTCTGGAGACTGTGTGCCTTTCCATGTACTCGGACATGTCAAATGCCAGCATGGAATTTTCATCTCCGAACAGCGCCTCTGCAAGCGCCCTCGCAAGCTCTGTCTTACCTACCCCGGTCGGCCCCAGGAAGATGAATGACCCGATAGGCCTCTTTGGGTCTTTAAGACCTGCATGTGCCCGCCTTATGGCCCTTGCAAGAGAAGTGACCGGCTCCTTCTGTCCGACTACACGCTTATGAAGGGTCTCCTCCAGCCTCAACAGCCTTTCCGTCTCCTCTTCAGTAAGCTGAGTCACAGGAACGCCTGTCCATGCAGACACTACCTGAGCAATGTCCTCCTCAGTCACAGTTGCTTCCACCATACCGCGCTTGTTCTGCCACTCGCTCTTCTTCGCATCGATTTCTTCCTTCAGCTTCTGCTCCTTGTCACGGAGATCGGCAGCCTGTTCAAATTCCTCATTCTTGATGGCAGATTCCTTCTCAGTCCTAATCCTTGTGAACTCCTCTTCAAGCCTCCTTATGTCCGGAGGAGCAATGGTAGTTCCAATCCTTACTTTAGACGAAGCCTCGTCTATCAAGTCTATGGCCTTGTCCGGCAAGAATCTGTCAGAGATGAACCTGTCTCCGAGTTTCGCAGCAGCACTGACAGCTGCATCAGTTATTTTGACCCTGTGATGGGCTTCATAGCGATCTCTGAGTCCCTCGAGAATGGATATTGTCTCCTCAACCGTGGGTTCGCCCACCATGATCGGTTGGAACCGCCTCTCGAGAGCAGCATCTTTCTCGACGTACTTCCTGTACTCATCAATTGTAGTGGCGCCGATGCACTGAAGCTCGCCACGGGCGAGGGCGGGTTTTAAAATATTCGCGGCATCAATTGCCCCTTCCGCTGCACCGGCCCCGACAATTGTGTGCATCTCATCAATGAACAGAATCACATCTCCGCCGGCTCTTATCTCATCAATGATCCGCTTTAGCCTTTCCTCGAATTCCCCACGGAACTTTGTACCTGCAACTATCGACCCCATGTCCAGGGCAATAACGCGCTTATTGGCCAGAACTTCCGGAATGTCCCCGCGCGCCACCATCTGAGCCAAGCCTTCAACGACAGCGGTCTTACCTACTCCCGGGTCTCCGATGAGGACCGGGTTGTTCTTGGTTCTGCGGCTGAGCACTTGGATGACCCTTTGAATCTCCTGGCTACGCCCGATAACCGGATCCAGCTTCCCTTCTTCTGCCATAGCTGTAAGATCCCGTCCGAACTGATCCAGAGTAGGTGTTTTTTGCGCTGCTCGCTTACCTTTACCACCTGGAGTAGACACATCGCCCAAAAGACCTATAACCTCGTTACGGACTTTCTCAGCATCAGCTCCCAGGCTGGTTAACACTTGTGCAGCAATGCCTTCGCCTTCACGTATTAATCCCAATAGGATATGCTCTGTGCCAATATACCCTTGCCCAAGTTGCCTTGCTTCAATCATAGCCAATTCAAGAACCTTTTTTGCCCTTGGGGTGAGGGTCAGCATTTTCACCTTATCCGGATCTCCTGTGCCTACCATTTTCTCTACCGCTTGTCTGACATCTTCCAGATTTATCCCAAGGTTTTGAAGGGCTCGGGCGGCTATACCGGTGCCTTCGGCAACAAGGCCCAGCAGCAAATGTTCTGTGCCGATGACATCATGGCCAAGCCTCCTGGCCTCCCCTTGAGAGAGCTGTAAAACCCTTTGAGCCCTCTCAGTTAATCCACCAAACATCATCATCTTTCCTTCCCTTCCCTTCTAAGTACGAGTTCATTAGTTTTCGCTCGTTTTCCGAAGTCTTGGGTTGCCGGTGATTGCA
>DGZL01000165.1:46951-47868 GCA_002398515.1 Firmicutes bacterium UBA4981 | reverse complement strand
ACTAGCCTACGGGCCGGATTTTGCCAAGGCAACCCGCTTGGGGCGCCGTCCCCGAGTGCAACACCGGCAACCCTACATGGTACGTACACTTTGTGGAACCGGAGCTTACATATGGTAATCTACTTAGCCCTGATTCTCTTTCGTATAAGCGCTGCCCGCCTAATATCCCTCTGTGTGGGGTCAAGTCCTTGTCCTGCTAGTTTCTGTAAATAGGCAGGCTGTGTAATCACCATTAGTTCGTTTAAGGTTTCCCCGTCAACCCCGGATATCAGTTGCAGTTCCACACCAAGCTTCGCATCGGACAAAAGCTTCAAGGCTTCTTGTGATGTCATTAACCTGGCATGACATAATACTCCGTATGCCCTTTGGACTCTGTCCTCTAACTGCTCTCGCATCTCCAAAATCAACTTTTTCCTTGTGGCACGTTCCTGTTCTATGACTTGCATGGTGACTGCGTGAAGATTCTCTATTAGTTCTTGTTCAGAGCGACCTAAAGTCACTTGATTGGATAACTGAAACATATTCCCTGAGGCTTCGGTTCCCTCACCGTAAATACCCCGAACCGATATTCCAAGATTGGATACTGCAGAAAGCACTCCCCTTACCTGGCCTGTCACCACCAAAGCCGGCAAATGAACCATTATGGACACACGCAAACCGGTTCCGACATTAGTAGGACAGGCGGTAATGTAGCCAATCCGCTCATCAAAAGCATAGTCAAGTTTGCTTTCGAACAAATCATCGATCTTGTCTGCAAGATGATATGCCTCGCCGAGCTGAAGACCGGGTAAGAGAGTTTGTATACGAATGTGGTCTTCCTCGTTCACCATCACACTTACACTCTCATCTTCGGCTATTATGGCAAGGCGGTTCTCGGCGCCCTGAGCGTGTTGAGGGCTTATCAGATGCTTCTCTGC
>DGZL01000165.1:31854-46673 GCA_002398515.1 Firmicutes bacterium UBA4981 | reverse complement strand
CTTCTCTGCTTTCTCGGCAACCCTGGCAAGATCAGTCAGAGACGCCTGATTTGGAAAGGGGATATTACCGAGATTGCGTGCCAGCCTCACACGAGAGCTCAACGCTACATCAGTGTGGGGAGCGTCTGCACTCATCCAAGCGCTGTATGTTCCATCTATTATGTCCTTGAGCGGCATCTTATCTTCACCCCCTACGCTTCGTCAGAAAGACGCTTCTCGAGGTCTTTGATCTTATCACGGACCGTAGCCGCTTCTTCGTACTTCTCGTCTGACACCAGCTTTGCCAAGTCCCGTCTGAGACTCTCGATCTCTCTAACCACACCCGCTGCTCCTCCAATCCTCTTAGGGACTTTTCCGGTGTGCTGACAATTACCGTGTATTCTACGGATGAGCGGGTCAAGCCTTGGCTCAAATTGCGTATAGCACTGACTACACCCTAAGAAACCTTTACTTGCAAAAGTAGAAAATGCCATCCCGCAGTTCCTGCAACCGTCGACTATGTGGGCGGGTATTGATACAGGAGTCCCTATGCCGGATCCCATCTGCAAGAGGCCTGTAAGAAGACTGGGAAACGAGACCTTCGATTCGGAAGTCAAAGTCAGTTCCCCCTTTTCTTTGGCACACTCTTCACACAGATGAGATTCGCTTTTCATACCGTTTACCATTTTAGTTATGTGGACATTGGCAGATCGCTTCTTACATTCATCACAAAGCATTTCTTCACCCCCGAAAGCCCCCTTACTCCCGAAGCAGCAACGCAAGCATAGCCTTTAACAGGCTGGCCCGAACCGCGCTTCGGTAGTGCTCAGGCGCCCTTTGAGTCTCCCTATCCAGTACAGTCTTTATGAAGACATATTCATCTACAGTTAGAAACCCTTCTTCTTGGAGTCTGAGTAGTAAGCCATCAGCCCGCCCGGCGGTAATCTCATCCCCGATTTTTTCGTCAAGCACAGACAGGAAGTCACGTCCGGTTCGAAAGGCTAACCTGACAATGCGTATGTAGCCCCCACCGCCTCTTCTGGTTTCCACCAGATAGCCCCTGTCCAAAGTGAATCTCGTGTCCAGCACATAGTTTATCTGAGACGGGGCGCATTCAAACATCTGGGCAAGCTCACGCCTTTGGAGCATGATCATCCCTTCAGTAGCTTCTCTCAGTAGTTCCTTAAGATACCGTTCAATGAAATCCGACAGACTGCTCACAATTATCCCTTCCAATAGTCTGACCTTCCTTGACCTTTCTGTTTCATTATATCATGAATAATGGCGGAAATCTCATCCGCCATAATAGCCCAAATATCCTTTGAAAACTTTATCTAATTCATTTAGCGCTTAATTTCTTTAATTATCGCTATATTCCTTTATTTAATGAAGATATCCTCGTTCATGTGATAGAAGCCATTGCTTGATATGTAGTCCGCCTCCGAATCCCACTAGTTTTCCGTCACTGCCTACTACTCGATGACAAGGCACGATTACAGGGACAGGATTACCGGCAAGAGCCCGGCCCACAGCCCTGGATGCAGTCGGCATACCGATGGCTTGGGCTATGTCACGATAACCGGCAGTAGCTCCGAAGGGGATTCGACGCACTTCATAAAGTACAGTTCTACTGAACTCGCTCACTACTAAAGCCGTTTTGCATGTGAAATCCCTACGCCTCCCCTTGAAGTACTCATCGAGCTCAATGTGGAACTCAGCGTTATTTTTCTCTCCCGGAATAAGCTTGGCATTGGGGAATCTCTTTAACACCCACTCGAGCCCGTGCTCTTCTTCCCCGTCAAATGCTATCTTCACAAGTCCCCGCTGGGTTGCGGCTAACCACAGGGTCCCAACAGGGGATGCAAACTGAGACACAAAAACCCTCTGTGGTTCGCGTAAAGTAAGCATCACACAGGTATCCCCCTCACGTAGAAATGATAGTTGCGTAACCTTATTCCATCAAAGTTATCACGGATTTTCGCCGCTTTTCTCAGCAGTGTTGATACCAAAAAACCATACTCAGAGCCTCATCAGATCCTCTACATCCGTGACAAAAATGATGGCCCCACCTGCTTCGTACTCTACCGGCACTGCAACAGACGGCACCAACTCACCTGCAGGTCTAAACTGCGGAGAAGCCTGGAGGTGTTTGGAACAGCACTTTCTGATGATATCTATAACCTCATCTTCTCTGTCATCTTCCACACCTATTAAGAAAGTAGTCCTACCTTCACTCATAAACCCACCTGTAGCAGCAAGTCTTGTAACTCCGATATGTCGCTCAGCCAGGGCATCCAGAAGACCCGAGGCGTCACTGCCCTTTACAATGGCAATGATTAATCTCAAGCCCTCCCCTCCTTCTGATAACCAACTTTACGAAAATCAAAACGATTCATACCTCGTCTTCCTGTGAAATCAGAGAATCCTGCGAGCCTTACCAGAGGAATTAGAGCAAGAATACGAAAACCTGCGCCTACGTAGAATGTGACGTAGACTCCGAACATCTTGTAGCATGCATCACCCAAAAACGGAGCGATAAATGACGCAAGGTTAATAAGCATGTTGAAAACCGCAGTTGCGCTAGGACTTCTTTCCGGCTTGGAGTATGCAAATACAAGATTGAACACTGCAAGATTAAGTCCACCCAAAACGAATCCGGATACAAGCTGCATTATGTTAAGAAACATGATAGAAGGGGATAGCGTGTATAGAATGGGAAACATGCCTACGACTATCATGCAAGCGAATAATACCCGAACGTTGCCTCTGGATGATGCCATCTTGCCAAAATAGCGTGAACCTACTACAGTCGTAATTCCTGAAAGAACTGAAAACCCGGCAATTACAGTATTTGAGAGGTTCAAGACCTCTACATGATAGATAGTCCACATGGCGGCGAGAAACCCGAAACCGAACCACAAAAGGAAAGCGCTTGCACAAAAGACCTTGAACTTTGACCCTAACTCCTCGTCATCGAGAAGACTCTTCATTCGGGATATAAGTTGCGCTCGCTGCCGAACATGAACCGAGCGCTCAATCAGGGGTTCACGCATCCTAGACAAAAGCACAATGCCCCAACCGCCAAAACCTGCCGCAATGAGAAACAACAGTGAGAAGTTCCCGGGGAAAGGCACTCCGTCCAAAAGGCGTCCTGCCACCATGGTCCCTAGGATACCTGTGACTCCCACAAACATATTTCGCAATCCGAAAATCTCTCCACGATCCTCTGCAGGAAACATATCTCCCATCATGGCAGTCCAAGCCACTCCGGAGATGGCTCCGGGGACGGACATCAACGTCACAATGCCTACAAGAAATACAGGCTTTGCCACAGGCATGAAGGGGATGCACGCCAAAACCAGATAGAGCGATCTATGGAGTCCGGCCCAAAACAGGACTGTAGGAAGCCTGGATTCCCTCTTCTCAACAAACCCTGCCGCAGGTATGAACACAATAGTGTTAACAAGGGCCGGGATGGCAGTAAGAAGGCCGACCATGAGACTGGATGCGCCAAGAGCAATCGCATACACCCCGAAAAACGGGTTAACAAGGCTGAAAGCCATGTTACTCACCATGCCCTCCAGAGTGCCGTATGCGAAGTTATGCTTGACCTCTCCATTGACAGTTGGCTCAAGAAGGCTCTTTAGCTTTCTCATCCAACGGTTGATAACTCAGTCACGCCTTTCTTCATTCTCTCTTTCATCTGCAGATCTTGTCTTGTCGTAAGTCAACAATAGAGTGACTCCTCCCACAATCAATGTGAGATAGTAGGTTACACTCCGCCATAGGAGGACGAATACGCCTAGAAGGGGAAACGGCACTATCGAACCGAATAGGGCTGCCAGACTCAATTCCGCTGCCCCGCTTGATCCCGGAGTAGGCGCATAAGCTGCTGCTAAATAGAAGATACCTGCGATAGCCATAGTCTCGGCAAACGGCGGAGTGATGCCGAGGCCTTGGAGAATCAAGACCGGAATAAAGAAAGAGATAGCCCACGCAATAAGACTCAACAAAGAAATTAGAATGAGTGTGGAACGCCGCTCTCTCAGAAACATGGATAAGGCTGCACGAAAGTCGCACACTCCTTTTTCTACGTGCTCCATCACAGTGTCAGCAGTGGACTTGGAGATGAATTTGCTCATAAACCTGTTATTCAGAACCCTATCCATAATTATCCTTATGTATTCCGGATAAGCAGCAAAGAATACAGCGAGCCCGAAAAAGGAAACGTAAACTAAGAGCCCTATGAATAAGGCTGTCTCCAGGCCTTTAGGAAGCGCCCAAACCCGTCTTCTTATTAAATACCAAGTAGGAATCAAGAGCACCAAGAATAACCTGGCGACAGCGCTTATGAGACTTTTCAGAGTTATTATCGCTGTAGATTCACCTGGTTCAAAGCCTTGTTTATGAAGGAGGTACACCTGCAGAGGCTCCCCTCCGGTATCAAAAGGTGTAACGCAAGCAGCGAACGCGCCTGCGAGAGTGATCTTCAATGCAGTCAGTAATCCGAGTCTTCCTCCGAGTGCGGCAGCAAGAACCTGAATACGGACTGCGTCCAAAATCCAACTCAGCCCCACGAGGCCACCGGCGAATACCAATTGTGATAGGTCTACTTGAAATAGACTACGCCAGTTTTCACCTCTTGTTGTAACCTGCAATACGATGAACGCCGCAAAGGCACTTAGAAGAATCGCTCCGGCGGTCCCTCTTACCAGCCTTCTCGTATTGGTCGGCTCTTTCATATTACTCCGCCCCTTATCCCTCATGACCGGTGCGTAGTCTTATGGCCGGCGTCCCAGCTCTTCCCCGGAAGGGCTGAAACTCCCCAGTCGAACATGGGGAAATCTAATCCGGAGCCCGTCAATCACCTTGTCTATGCCCATAGTCTCCTCTGAAGGCGCAGGTAAGGCCTGGACAAGAATGTCCGGGTCGATATTAAGGTTCCTGAGTTGTATCATGTCAATTCCTAACTTGTCCACGAAATCCGAGAGAGCCTCAAACTCTTCTTTGCGATCTGTGAGTCCCGGGAATGAGAGAAGATTCAGTGATACATACACCCCGAGGTCCTTTGCCTGCTTTATTGAATCGATCACATTACTGAAGCTGTAGCCCCGAGGGCGATGGTAGGCATTGTACGTCTCTTCCCTGGCGCTTATCAAGCTTACCCTTATGCTGTCCAAGCCGGCTCTCAAAACCTTAGACATTTCCGTGGCAAGACCTGCATTTGTGTTCAAATTAAGAATGCCTCGGATAGTCTCAGCTCTGATACAGGCAATTGCCTGACTAAGAGTTTCACCTTGAAGCAAAGGATCTCCCTCACACCCCTGGCCGAAACTGATAATCGCGCCACTTGCTTCTTCAAGATGAGGCACTGCTATCTCCACAATCTCTTGGACAGAAGGAATAAAGTCAATTCGTGCTTGAGGAGAAGGACAGCATTCTGAAGGTTGAAGTGAAATACATCCGATGCAATTGGCAGAGCAAGCAGGAGATACAGGAATTCCGCCTTCCCACCGCCTGTAAAACACGTTTTGCGCTGTAGGACACGAGTATGTCAATGAACAATTGGCAAGTTGTTGAAGGAGCCTGTTATTCGGATTCTCCCCAAGCCTCTCTTCGATTAATCCAGGAAGATCCGGGGTATTGTACGCTTTAGGATCCCATCTTGACGGGTCGTCAGTTTGCCTGGCAGCTACGTAAGGCTTTCCGTTTCGAACAGCCATGGCTGTGTAACCGTATAACGGCAGAGTAACGGGTTCTTCCCGTTCTTCCAAGACATACGCCGGAACCAACGTGCGAGTGAATCCTATAGGCAACAATGCTGCCACAGCCAATCCAGGACGTTCTATCCCTTTTCCCGATACCTCTTCGTAAGTCCATACAGACAGAACCTCTCCGGAACCCTGCGCCAAACCCAGTGACCGGCGGCCTGGCAATACCACAATTGTGGATCCCTCAGGCATTGGGATCATATCACCGGGTTCAATCTCCCACATCTCGTCCCACGACCGACCCAATGCAGCGAGATCCGGTTCCTCGAATATGTTGCCTTGCTCATCAGAGTATGATGTAGAAAACAAGTCTCCAGTTTCCTCAATGGATATTAGTGAATCCATGCTCTCATTATACATTTCGCCATATGCCTCTTCAACAACAGCGGCAGGATGCGCTGATGGTTCTTGTGAGGTACTTTACATCGATGCTGAGAATATGGGAGTAGTCCTTATGTGGTCAGTCCCCGGATACACCCGGCTCTCATTAGCTTAGCGCTCTGACGTTGTCTGCGAAAGGAGATTTCACCACCAGCTGTCTGAATTCTTCATTATTCTTGGTATGACGAAGCCGTTCAATAACCAGCTCAGTCATTTCCTGCGGCCCCAGATTCCCCATGGCTCGCCGCAAGAGGTACATCATATCCAATTCCTCTGCAGTAAGAAGCAACTCTTCCTTACGTGTTCCGGACTTATTGATATCGATTGCCGGGAAAATACGTTTCTCAGAAAGCCTACGGTCAAGATGCAGTTCCATGTTACCTGTACCCTTGAATTCCTCATATATGACATCGTCCATACGGCTGCCTGTTTCAACCAGGGCTGTGGCGATAATGGTAAGACTTCCGCCTTCTTCGATGTTTCGCGCTGCCCCGAAGAACCTCTTAGGACTCCGAAGCGCGTTGGGATCCAGCCCTCCTGACAGAGTCCGTCCACTCGGCGGTTCGACAAGGTTGTAAGCTCTCGCGAGTCTAGTAATACTGTCCATCAGAATCACTACGTCTTTCGAGTGTTCCACTTGCCGTTTTGCCCTTTCCAGAACCATCTCAGCTACTCTTATGTGATTCTCAGGCGGAAGATCAAAGGTGGAACTCATTACAAGGCCTCTTACAGATCGCTCCATGTCTGTTACTTCCTCAGGACGCTCATCGATAAGCAAGACCATAAGGACTACGTCAGGATGATTGGCAGTGATTGAGTTGGCCAGCTTCTTAAGCACAGTAGTCTTACCTGCCTTAGGAGGTGAGACTATAAGGCCTCGCTGTCCTTTTCCGAGAGGCGCTACCAGGTCTATCATCCGAGTGGTTATCTCTCTTGGGGCGGTCTCCAAATGTAGTCTGTCATTAGGGTATATCGGAGTAAGATCCTCGAAAAACAGCCTCCTTGTAGCAGTCTCAGGGTCAGCTCCGTTTACAGCCTCTACCCTAAGGAGAGCAAAATACTTCTCATTATCCTTCGGGGGCCTTATCTGACCGGATATGTCATCCCCCGTACGGAGGGCGAATCTTCTTATCTGTGAAGGCGAGACATAAATGTCATCAGGGCTCGGATTCAAACCTGCTACTCTGAGAAAGCCAAATCCGTCATTCATTATCTCCAATATGCCGTCACCAAAAAGCAGCCCTTCGCTTTCCGCGCGCATCTTCAATATCTCGAAAACCAATTCCTTCTTTCTAAGCTTTGACACCCCGGCGATGCCTAACTTCCGTGCGACCTCATATAACTCTTGGATGGTTTTTGCCTCAAGGTCACCGAGGTTCATCACCGGATCCTCATTGTGGTTTTGACCATTTCTCGCCATGCACGTATCATTCCTTTTCCTATAGTTTTTGTGAAACTGTCGTAATTCTCACGAGATTCCCTTTGCTTTCGAACCTCTCGACCCAGGACTTGCAACACCACGAAGATACACGGATGAGCCTGGCAAGACCCATTCAAGGCATAGAATTGGCAAGAATCAAGAGAACCGCCTCACCGCTTAGATGGAGAAGTATCTCTACGTCTAATACACTGTATTCTTGAAAAGTTGCCAGGGAGACTTCATTGGAATTGAAAAGCACCTCTTGAGATTCATGACGGCTGCGGACAAATAGGTATCGTTACTTGAAGACTACAACACCAAGACATAAAAATAGCGTGGGATGACACACTGACATAGATTACACTTCGTCACCCAAACTTGGATTCCTTCCGAAAGTTTAGAGCCGCCTATCTAAAGTCACGAATATTATGTCCCTTAGATCTCCTGATTAAACCCTGCATACTTCAGAATCGCCTGCACAAATTCAGAGAATAACGGGTGAGGACGGTTGGGTCGTGACTTAAACTCAGGATGAAATTGAGTTCCCAAAAACCACGGATGGTCTTTCAACTCCATAATTTCAATGTGACGTCCGTCAAGAGACATACCTGACACTACCATACCTGACGCTTCCAGCATATTCTTGTATGCAGTATTGATTTCAAATCTATGTCTATGCCGCTCATCGATGACATCCGTTTGGTACGCCGCCGCTGCAAGAGAACCAGGAGCAACTCTACATGGCAAGGAGCCCAGTCTCATCGTGCCGCCGAGTTCTTCAACGCCCTCCTGGCCGGGAAGACACCGGACTATCGGATGAGGGGTACCCGGATCACACTCTGTGGTATGTGCGTTTTCGAGTCCCAAGACTGACCTGGCATATTCTACTGCAGCGCATTGAAGCCCCAGGCAAAGTCCGAAGAAAGGCACCTTGTTCTCTCTGGCATAACGCGCGGCAATGATCTTGCCTTCAACCCCTCTACATCCGAATCCTCCGGGAACCACAATGCCTTGGACACCACCGAGAACATCCCGAGGGTCATCAGTCTCGAAAAGTTCCGAATTCACCCACGAAATATCTACCTGCGTTTCCAAAGCTACTCCTGCGTGTCTCAAAGCCTCAACAGTACTCAAGTACGCATCAGGCAAAGCCACATACTTCCCTACAATAGCCACTTGGATAACGCGTTTAGGGTTAAGTAACCCAAAGACCATGTCTCTCCACTCTGAAAGGTCTCTCTCACCGGCCAGGCGTTGGAGGCCCAATCGTTCAATGACAATATCGTCTAGGCCTTCACTCTCAAAAGCCAAAGGCACCTCGTACATGGTCTCCGCATCGAGATTCGGTATTACCGCCCGTTCATCTATGTCGCAAAACAGAGCAATCTTCGCTTTGATCTCGTCAGACAACGGACATTCAGAACGTGCGACTATCACGTCAGGCTGTATTCCGATGCTCCTGAGTTCCTTGACACTATGCTGCGTAGGCTTTGTCTTTAACTCCCCTGCCACCCTGAGATAGGGCACTAGAGTCACATGGACGTACATGACGCTCTCTCGTCCCAGATCGCTACGGAGCTGTCTGATCGCCTCAAGGAAAGGAAGACTCTCAATATCGCCGACTGTGCCTCCGATTTCAACCAGCACGACATCAGCGCCGGACTCTTCTCCCGTTTGAGTAATCCTGGATTTAATTTCGTTTGTTACATGCGGAATGACTTGAACGGTACCGCCGAGGAAACCACCTTTACGCTCCCGGTTGATTATGGACCAGTATATCATACCTGTGGTGATGTTGTTGCCTCTTCCAAGATCTACATCGATGAACCTCTCATAGTGGCCAAGATCCAGATCGGTCTCAGCTCCGTCCTCTGTAACGAACACCTCTCCATGTTGATACGGACTCATTGTACCGGGATCCACATTAATATAGGGATCCAGCTTTAAGGCAGTCACTCGAAGGCCTCTGCTTTTCAAAAGCCTCCCTATGGATGCAGCAGTAACGCCTTTACCCAGTCCTGAGACAACTCCGCCGGTCACAAATACATACTTTGCCAAGGCTCCCTTTCCCTCCTGCCACACATACAGCCACTGACTCCTGCAAATTGCTCCCTGTAGTAGTCGATTACCAGAAGCTGCTTACAGCTTGAACACGTATACTGTGGTATCCTCAGGTAGCGCATTCGGAGTCAGTTCAAGTTTGTTACAATCCAGCCTTACTACGTTATCAAAACCTTCAACGAATTCATCTACCGTTGCAATAGGCCAATCACGAACCGTCTCTGTCTTGTAATGCATAGGCATTACGACTTTTGGGCAAGTGGCTGCAATAAGCCTCTTAGCGCCTGCTGCATCAATCGTATAATAACCTCCGCAAGGCACAAGAAGCACATCTACCGGCATGATGGCGTTAAGTTGCGAAGGCGTGAGATCATGCCCGATATCACCCATATGGACTATCCTCACCCCATCGACTTCGATGATGAACACCTGGTTCCGGCCACGCTTTGCACCATGTTGAGTATCATGCCATGTCTCAACAGAAGAAATGTTGACTCTTTCATCCTTGTATTCTCCCTGAGCTTTCAGAACCACCGGGTTCCCTTTTGCCACGGAAACGTTGCTATGGTCAAAATGATCATGACTGGACGTCACAACATCGGCAAATGTGTCAGGAAGACAATAGCCTACACTCTCATCAAATGGGTCAGTAAGAATCTTTGCGCCGGATGGCGAAGATATCCGGAAACATGAATGGCCAAACCACCTAATCTGCAGTTTCGCTGTCATTTTCACCCTCCTCTTCCTCATCAGGAATCACACCGTAGTGTTTCAGGAGAACCACTGTAGCCCTATTCCCCAAAAGACCGATAAAGCCCAAATATGCCATGCAGAACACAGGCGGGACAAACCTTAGAGACAGAACAGCCACTCCCACCTGAAATACTGCAATAATCAGAGAATAGAAAGGGTTAGCCAGTGTCAGTAATGCAGCGTTCTTAAGGGTTTGCCTAAATCCCACATCTTGATTGACAATAACCGGAAACAAATACGTTGAGACCATGACCACAAATAGCAAGACGTACACAAAGACCAATGCAACTATTTTTGACAGCCAAGTAGGCCTTGCCAAGAACCATACTATATCAAGTACTAAGATACTTGCAAGGGTTACTTGAGCGGCGGATACGGCCAAGCTTCTCCAAAAGAGCTTCCTTGCGCCTTCAATGAAGTCTCTCGGCACAACATAATCACCCCGGAGGATGAGATTCGTCACATAGAAACCTGCGCCTATCAGCGGAGATGTTATAACAATTACTACCGGCAGCGCCACAAGAAGAGACTCTGCAAAAAGAGTCACGACAAATATCCCAGCTGCAGCTGCAGCAAACCACACAACACTCACCAATAGCACGGTGCCCAGGTATCCATAGGTATCCTTGAGCGCGCCCAAAATGACAGCCCCTGCTTTCTGAATCTCGTCTCTAAATCCCTTCATAATCGATCTCCGGTTTCCACATTCTCCCACTTTTACATCTCATGAGGAGCAGATATGCCAAGGAGGCCAAGGACATTGGCAAGCACTGTTCTAACTGCCCCGGAAAGCGCAAGTCTCGCCATGGTTAAATCAGAATCGTCGTTGATTACTCTATGACTATTGTAGAACGAATGGAAAAGCCCTGCAAGATCCAACGCGTAGCCGGCTAATCGATTCGGCGTACGCTCAATAGCGCTCATTACTACCTCGTCAGGATAGGCTGCAAGTTTCCGTATGATGTCAAGTTCAGCATCCTCGGCAAGATTGGATAAGTCCGATCCATCCACGTCGGAAAGCGCTATGCCTTGCTCCTCTGCCTGCCTGAAGATACTGGAGATCCTGGCATGGGCATACTGAATATAGTAGACAGGGTTGGCTTGTGAGTGTTCCTTGGCAAGGCCAAGGTCGAATTCCAGGTGGCTTTCGATATTTCTCATCAACAAGAAGTAGCGAGCTGCGTCACTGCCTACCTCGTCTATGAGGTCATCCATAGTCACGAACTCCCCGGCGCGTTTCGACATTTTGACACGTTCGCCGCGAGACATGAGAGAAAGGAATTGCAGGAGCAAAACTTCCAAGCTGCTGCCGGGATACCCCAGGGCTTCCAGACCGGCACGGGTCGGTGTCACATGGCCATGGTGGTCAGGGCCCCATATATTAATCAACAGGTCAAATCCTCGCTCAAGCTTATTCTTGTGATACGCTATGTCTCCGGCAAGGTATGTGTAGTCTCCGTCGCTCTTTACAAGGACTCTGTCTTTCTCATCACCACATTCAGTGGTACGTAGCCAAAAAGCGTCATCTGCCTGGTATACCATGCCCCTTTGCTTCAAGATGTCAATAACCTCCGAGACTGCGCCGGCATCCACAAGCTTTCTTTCACTGAACCATACGTCAAACTCCACCCCAAAACGGGAAAGCGAAGTCTTCTGATCTGCAAGCATACGGGAAAGTGCGAAATCCCGAAAGAACTCGGCTCTCTCTTCCGTCTCCATAGCTTCAAGCTCCTTACCGTGCTTGTCCATGGCCAAGCGAGCTATATCAACTATGTAGGAACCCTGATATCCCCACTCAGGGAACTCGACATCTTCCCCCTTAAGCTCAAGATATCTCAGTTCGCAAGATCTGCCCAGCACGTTGATTTGGCCTCCGGCATCATTTACGTAATATTCAGTGGAAACATCATAACCTGAGGCCTCAAGAATATTTGCCAAACTGGCCCCTACTGCAGCTGCCCTGGCATTTACTATGTTCATGGGGCCGGTAGGATTTGCGCTGACAAACTCCAAAAGAATCCTGGTGCCATGTCCCATCCGGGATCTGCCATATGTAGAACCTGCTTCCATAATGGCTCTCAGAACGTCTTCCAGCCATCTGCGTCCAAGGAAGAAATTGATGAATCCGGGGCCGGCTATTTCCACACGTTGAACATAACGGGTCTTCTCTTTCCCTGTTTCCATATGCTCTACTATTGTCTCAGCAATATCCCTGGGCTTTCTCTTTACCTTTCCTGCCAGGACAAGAGCAATGGGTGTAGCAAAATCCCCGTGGGCTTTCTCCCGCGTATACTCCACCGGAATGTCATTCTCGGTGAAATCTCCCAGCACCTCAAGAATTCCGGATCTCGCCAGGCCGGCAATGATCCCGCTTTGGATTTCACGCCTTACACCATCAACTACATTGTACAACCTGGTCCCCTCCCGCCGACCCATCCACTAACTGCAGATTAAGCTCACGTTCCCTATTATAGCACAGATGAGCCTACTACTCCCATCATCTCGTCCTCTCCCTCAAAAGGGCCGACTGCAGCTAAACTCAGTTTCTCTTTCCTAAGCAAGTCCTTTGCCACACTTTGGATCTCCTCTGCGGTAACAGCCTCAATCCGTTCAAGGACCTCCTCAACCGGGATTATCTTCCCTGATAACACCATATGCCCGCCATGTCTGAGAGCCAAACTGAGAGTATCCTCCAACCTCAACGAAAGGCTGCCTTTGTAGAAATCCTTTGCCATACGGAGTTCATCCTGTGTTATGGGCGTCTCTCGAATCTTCGCCAATTGCTCAAGAATTACCTCTACCGTGTCCTCACCTCTTTCAGGATCAACTCCTGCGTAGATACGTAATAATCCGGTGTCCTGGTGGGGTGAGTACTGAGATCCCACTGAATATGCAAGCCCCCGTTTCACTCGAACCTCCTGGAACAACCGGGAACTCATTCCTTGGCCTAAGACGACATCAAGTAGCTCCAACGCATAACGGCTAGGATGAAGCCGGGAATATCCGGGAAAGCCCAACACGATATTGGCTTGCTTAGTGTCGCGATTCTCCACCCTGACAGACGGCCCTTGAACTCCGATATCAACCTGCGCGAACGTCTTTTTTTCACGACCTTCTCTCCCCTGAAAAAGGCCGGTAACAACGCGATTTACTTCTTCTTGTGATATGTTTCCCGCAACTGAGACCACGATATTTCCAGGATGATAGAAGGCGCGGAAGTAATTAAGAATCGCCTCCTTTGACATGGCAGTAATTGAGTCCAGGGTCCCTGCTATGCTCCTTCCCATGGGATGATCAGGCCATACCAGATCCTCTAACATCTCATGGACCCATGAGTCAGGCCTATCCCTTACCATCTTGATTTCCTCAATAATGACTCCCCGCTCTCTTTCTATGGATTCATCTTGGAAAAGGGAATCCAAGACAATATCCGCGAGGACATCTATACCCAGCAAAAACTCACTTGCAGGCACTTTCACCAGATAGCATGTGGACTCCTTGTCAGTAAAACCGTTAATCGACCCCCCGACACCTTCTATTGCCTGGGATATCCTTAGATTATCCTTTCTCTTCTTGGTTCCTTTGAACAAGATATGCTCAATGAAATGAGAAACCCCGCTTATCTCAGGTGTTTCATACCTGGCGCCTGCGCCGATCCAGATAGCGCAAGACGCAGACCGCATCTGAGGCATTTCATAGGTCACGACTCGAAGCCCATTTCCCATTGACTCGATGGAAAACATAATCAATCACCTCTGGATTAGCTTCTCCGATTTCTAAAAGAGAAAACGCCCCCTATCGTTTAACGCCCAATCTCAAATATAGGGGGCGAATCAAGTGCTCCACATAAAGCCTGACAACTCCGCGATTGGTTTAAATGCCGGTTAAGCTCTCTTTTTCCTGACGATCTCCTTAACCTTCATGAGACGTGTCAGATTACCCCGCTCAACCTCGTCGAGTTTCATCACAATATATCTGGCCGTCTCTTCGAGATTAGGAATAAGTACATACTCCAAGGCATTAACCCTGCGCCTGGTCTTCTCCAACTCATCAGCCAGTAGTTCAATGCTTTTTTCAACCTCTGCAAGTTCCACCAATTTCGGCACAATCTTTGTCAAGCCCTCAACAGCATCGTCCAGAGCCGCAGAAGTCCCGTAAAACCCGTAAGGATATACGTCCTGCGCCTCGCCGATTACCCACGTAAGCTCAGGCACCTTAACATTCATAATGTTTCTCGAGGTCGCCTCTATCTTGGATCGAGCCCTGGAAACCAGGAGGGCTCCCTCCATCGCTTCTCTGCTCATCGTAGCTCTTGCTTCGAGGAATGCAGGTAGCGCGCGAGCAAGGGCTGCCTCTACCTCCTCGCGGAGTTCACGTTCTGCCCTTATCAACTCGAGAAAGTGCTTCATGAGCTCATCGAGCTTGTCTTTTAGCAGTTTATGTCCTCGTTCTGC
>DGZL01000165.1:25031-31585 GCA_002398515.1 Firmicutes bacterium UBA4981 | reverse complement strand
GCGCTTACTCTAATTTCCATAGCCGCTCTAGAGCTAAGCCTCCCTCCTGCATCGGGCTGTACCCACTCTTAATACGCCTTTTCATTACGCCGGACGCGTGTCAGGCAGGTACTTCTCGATGTACTCCTCGCGGATCCTCTTCAGCTCTCTAACAGGTAGAAGCGTCAAGAGTTCCCAGCCTAGATCAAGTGTCTGCTCTATGGTCCTGTTCTCTTCGTGGCCTTGATTTACATATCTCGTCTCAAACTCGTCGGAGAACTTAGAGAACTTCTTATCATCTTCAGAAAGGGCAGCCTCACCGAGAATTGCCGCAAGTTCTTTTGCGTCTTTCCCTCTGGCATAGGCAGCGTAAAGCTGGTTCATGGTATCAGCATGATCCTCTCTGGTCTTTCCCTCACCGATTCCCTTGTCTTTCAGCCTGGACAAGGACGGCAAAACGTCTATAGGCGGATATATGCCTTTACGATGCAGTTCCCGGGCGAGCAGTATTTGACCCTCTGTAATGTAGCCTGTCAAGTCCACTATGGGATGGGTCTTGTCATCCTCAGGCATAGTGAGAATAGGAATCTGAGTTATAGACCCTTTCTTTCCCTTGATACGCCCTGCCCTCTCATACATACTGGCAAGGTCTGTATACATATATCCCGGATATCCACGACGACCGGGCACTTCCATTCGCGCTGCGGAAACTTCCCTGAGTGCCTCTGCATAGTTGGTTATGTCAGTAAGGATAACGAGCACATGCATGTCTTTTTCAAATGCCAGGTATTCCGCGGCAGTGAGAGCCATTCTTGGAGTGGATATCCTTTCAATAGCCGGGTCGTCAGCAAGGTTGACAAAAAGCACGGCACGTTCAATGGCGCCTGTCCGTCTGAAGTCTGAGATAAAATAGTCCGCTTCCTCAAACGTGATACCCATGGCGCCAAATACAACGCTGAACTTTTCCTCTGTGCCTAGAACCCTTGCCTGCCTTGCTATTTGAGCAGCAAGAGCAGCATGGGGAAGTCCGGAGCCTGAGAAGATAGGAAGTTTCTGGCCCCTTACAAGGGTATTCAACCCGTCTATCGCAGAAATTCCTGTCTGTATAAACTCTGAAGGATAGTCCCTGGCATAGGGATTTATGGGGTTTCCGTTGATGTCTACCCTCTTCTCAGGGATAATCTGAGGGCCGCCGTCCCGTGGCCTGCCGAATCCGTCAAAAACACGGCCCAACATGTCCATGGACACGCCAAGCTCTATGCCTCGACCGAGGAATCTCACTTTTGCCGTGGCGAGATTCAGGCCTGCTGACCCTTCGAAGAGCTGGACTAACGCCTTTGAACCATCTGCTTCAAGTACCCTGCCTCGTCTGATCTCATCTTTAGAGACTTCAATTTCTACCAGTTCACCGTACTTGACGCCTTCAACTTGCTCCACCACCATGAGTGGGCCGGCGACTTCAGAGACTGTTCTATATTCTTTAAGCAACTTCCTCACCCCCCACTGCCTGGGTCAGGCCGATAAACGCAGCCTTTATCTGCTGAAATACACTGCTTAATCTTTCCTCTTCGTGTTCAGGAACATACTTCATCCTGGCTATGGTGTTACGGACTTCGAGCTTCATGATAGCGTCAAACTCAACACCTGCTTCTACCGCATCTAGAGCAGAATGGTGGAAGTCGAGAATAGCCTTGAGCATAAGCCTCTGCTTGGGTAGAGACGTATACGTATCTACCTCGTGGTACGCGTTTTGGTGCAGGAAGTCCTCACGTATGGATTTTGAGGTCTCCAGTGACAACCTATCTTTAATAGATAAGGCATCTATACCGACAAGTCTGACGATTTCCTCGAGCTCCGCCTCTTCCTGCAAGAGTTGCATGGCTTCCTTTCGCAGATCTCCAAAGTCAGCTGCAACTGTCTTGGAGATCTGTTCCTCCAGGCGATCGAGATAGAGCGAATAGCTAATCAGCCAGTTAATTGCAGGGAAATGACGCCTTGCAGCCAAGGTTGAATCCAAGCCCCAGAATACCTTCGCCACTCTCAGTGTGGCCTGAGCAACAGGCTCCGACAGGTCCCCGCCTGGAGGAGACACAGCTCCGATAGCAGTTAATGTGCCTTCTCTCCCATCAGCCCCGAGACACTTGACACGTCCTGCACGCTCATAGAATTCGGCTATCCTGGAACCGAGATATGCAGGGTAACCCTCTTCACCGGGCATTTCCTCGAGTCGTCCCGAAATCTCACGAAGCGCCTCAGCCCACCTGGAAGTTGAGTCCGCCATAAGAGCTACATTATAACCCATATCGCGGAAATACTCAGCTATAGTAATTCCGGTGTAGATTGAAGCCTCACGAGCTGCCACAGGCATGTCTGAAGTATTTGCCACAAGTGTTGTTCGCTTCATAAGAGGCTCACCTGTATGTGGGTCAATGAGCTCCGGAAAATCCATGAGCACCTCAGTCATCTCGTTCCCACGCTCCCCGCAGCCGACATAAACGATGATGTCTGAGTCAGCCCACCTTGCCAGCTGATGCTGGACAACTGTTTTGCCGCTGCCGAACGGGCCGGGCACGCAGGCGGCTCCGCCTTTAGCTACCGGGAAGAACATGTCTATGATACGCTGTCCGGTGACAAGCGGTGCACATGGAGGGAGCTTCTCCGCATAGGGCCTCCCTCGACGAACCGGCCAGCGGGTCAGCATCGTAATATCTCTTAAACCATCTGCTGTCTCAACCGTTGCCACCACGTCCACAACCGTGAACTCGCCCACTTTGATATCTCGAACCGTGCCTGTGATACCATAGGGAACCATTATCCTGTGCTCGACAACTGTTGTCTCTTGTACTATACCAAGGATATCCCCGGGTTTTACAGAATCCCCGGGATTCACTTTTGGCTCAAAATGCCACTTACGCTCGTGGTCTATACCGGGCAACTCGATTCCGCGTTCAATGCGGTCACCGACACGATCCTTAATCTTGTCAAGAGGCCTCTGAATTCCGTCGTATATCGCCTCTATCAGGCCAGGCGCCAGCTCTACGGAAAGAGCCTCACCGGTAGTGTAAACCGGTTCGCCGGGTCCGAGGCCGGCAGTCTCTTCATAAACCTGGATTGACGCCCTGTCGCCGTGCATTTCTATGATTTCGCCGATGAGCCTCTTATCGCTCACCCGCACCACGTCGTACATTCTTGCGTTGCCCATTCCTTCCGCTATGACCAAAGGCCCTGAGACCTTTACAATCCTTCCTTCATCCATACTAGCTCCTACCCTCTCTCCTGGAATAAGATGTCGGCGCCGACAGCCTTTTCCACGATCTTCTTCATCCGCGTCCGGGCAAGCCCTATCGAACCTTCAATTCCCGGAATTATTGCCACTGCAGGAAGGGGCTGATCTTCAAACGCCTCTACGAGTTCAGGCAATATCTTTGCTGCCCGTTCAGTGAGGAAAACCACCCCGTACATACTCCTTTTAAGCGCAGCCATAATCTTCTCGCCTTCTTGGGGTCCACTTAGGGTAAATATGTCGGCTCCAAGGGAACGAAATCCCAAGACAGCTTCTTCCTCACCAACTACCGCCATCTTATACATAGGCATCACGTAGCCTTTCCCTCATGCTATCCCTGGACACCCCGGCTGCCTTGCCGGCAATCACCAATCGAGCAACTCTAAGCTCCTGCTGTTTAGCAAGGATATACCCGATGAGTGGCTCGGGGCCTAATGGAACGTATCTGGCCTGCCGGATTGACCGACTTACTGCTTCTTCAAAGAATCGCTCTATCTCAGAAAGCGATTCTCCTTCCTCAACCAGTTTCAATCCGCGTCTGGCAATGAACTCATATCCTGTTCCGGACAAAACATCCATTAGCGCATCAGCGGACTCGTCTTCGTAAGCATGGCTGAGCTTCACATGATCTACATTGCCACCTGCCACGAAGGCATGATCCACGAGCCATTTGTCCCTTTTCATCTTCCTGGCTCTTAGACATATCGAGAGATTGAGAAAGTCTATCTCCCTCTGTACTTGCTCAGTTAAGAATGGAATTCCGATAACTTGCGCCAAATCCAGTAAGGTCTCATGCATAACCCTGTCAATCACGATATCAATGACTTCAGGGGAAGGACGCAGAGAATGAACAGCTTCAGCCTTTTCTATTGCCGACGCAAACTCAGCGGGCAATTCCCGCGTCTCGCCATCCACTGCCTTGCTGATCGCTTCTATACTGAGAGACCCAAGATGAGACATGGCGATGGCAGGCGAAACATTGTAAATCTTTGCTTTCAGCATGACTTTCAGGTTATGGTAATCATGCCGCAAGGTGACAAGTTCCGAAAGTCTCTCATCGGGACTGGTCTCTTTGATAAAGCGAAGCAGCTTTGATTCCTCTTGTTCCAGAATCTCATCTATAGGTAAGAGATCCTTCGCGGGACTGTCAACATGGGCATACCCGGCTTCCTCCAGCACCTTAAAAGCGCTGTGGACATCGGAAGCGTCAATCATTCGCTCTATTGTCGCGCGATCCAGAAGCCCGGCCTCAACAGTCCGCGTTCGGCCTACAGCATATGCATACTTTTCCTCAAGTCCTAGCAATTCATCACCTCCGGACGCAAGAGTCTTCTCAGCTAAAGAGAATTCCTGCTACATCAATTAGCAGTGCTTCATATTCTCTGGCCAGGATAGCGTCGAAAGTGCAATTGACTTCAACTTTTCCTGAGCTCAGGACAAAGCCTCCGATGAAATCTCCTGAAGTATCAGCTAACCGAACCCTGCCTTTGCGGCTTGCCTTATCAAGTTCGGCATTGACTTCTACTACTATTTCTTCACCGATTGTCAACCGGTCTCGTTCTAACATGATAACGTCTCCGCCGGTGTCACCTGCGGCGTCAAATAAGGCCTGCTTCAGATAGTGTTTATACACCTCAGGTTCAAGAGACGCAAGCCGCCTCTTGGCGCAAGAGAATGCTTCCTCAATCAGTTCCTCTTTTGCCGCAAGCAACTGCCGTCTGGCATCTAGGTCAGCCAAAGTGCTGACACGTCTTACGTTCTCTTGGGCTTTCTCTCCAGCTTCAGCCAACTTCTCTTCACGCTTCCTCGCAGCTTCTGCCCGCGCTTCTTGGAGAATCTTTTCTGCGTCACGTGTAGCAGCTTCTACAACCTCATCAGCCTTCAATTGCGCTTCTTGAAGGATAGCCTCCTTCATCTTCTCCAGCGCGTCCATTTATGCCACTCCTCCGAATTCGATACCAAAGAGCACCAGAAGCAGAGTTGCAAGGAATGCTAACACTGCGTAAGTCTCAACCATAGCCGCAAAGACCAAAGGCTTTCCAAGCTCTTCAGGACGCTTCGCAACTACGCCGAGGCCTGCAGCTGCTACCTTACCCTGGTAGACAGCTGAAAGAAGCCCGACTAACGCAATAGGCATGGCTGCTGCGATTGCAAGCCAACCTTCAGAAGTAGTCAGTCTAATGAGATTTCCGCTGAAGACCCCCATTTTCATCATGAGCAAGAATCCTGTAAGCGCTCCGTATATACCCTGGGTACCCGGGATAACCTGTAAAAGAAGAACTTGTCCGAATTTGTCAGGGTCTTCTGTTACCACCCCGGATCCTGCAGAGCCTACCAAAGCCACGCCGATTGATGATCCGATCCCCGGAAGGATAAATGCTACAGCAACTGCAAAAAACCCCAAGACCATTCCTACTGTGATTGACATATCTTTCTATGCCTCCCCTTCCTCCACAATCTCAATGTACTTTGTCTTCTTATTAAAAGGCCTGAATCTTCTGCCTCCGCCTTCGAAGAACTTCCCATAGAACTCTACGTACTGCAATCTACTGGAGTGTACGTACGAGCCGATTACGTTGATCGCCAGATTAAATACGTGCCCTATAACGAGGATCATGAGCATGGGAATCCATCCGACAAACCGGATTGAGAGAAAACGTTTTGCCATATCGTTAACTACCATCGCAATTACAGATGAAGCAAGCCCTAAAGCCAACAGCCTCGAATACGACAGTATGTCGCTGACGTAACCTGTCAGGTCATATAGGCTCAAGATTCCTGTCCCTAATCTCTTGATGATATTCTTATGCGCTCTCCCCTGGGTAACAATGAGTCCGCCTGCGCCTACTATAGCCAGCCATTTTCCAACTTCACTCATGGCGGGATTACCCAAAGCAGATCCGCCCAGCAATAGAAGGAATCCTGTCAAGAAAGGATACCACAGGCCTTGATCAAATATCGCTTCCTTCAGATTACCCTGTCTGATATTGTAATAGAGTTTCATACCTATACCGACATAGATCTGGACGAGCCCAAGCGCAAAAGACACACCGAGCATAAGCAGGGGATTGTCCAAAGGACTGAACCAAATAGGAGCTATACCGAAAAGGTCACCGAACCATGAACCGGTGACAGCCCCCACCAGCACACATGCAGCTCCGCATATTGCCATCATTTTGAAGAGCTTTTTCGCGGTCCCTGCCATCTTGATTTTCCTAAGCAGAAGCAAGCACACTATGCTCAGGATGACCCCGTATCCGGCATCTCCCAGCGCCATCCCGAAGAATATGAA
>DGZL01000165.1:23665-24754 GCA_002398515.1 Firmicutes bacterium UBA4981 | reverse complement strand
TAGACTTCAGTGACTGCCTCAAAGGGCGCGACAGATGCCGGGTTATCCAAAATGACAGGAGGATTCTCATCCTCAAACGGATCACGCGCTTCCATATGAACCAAATCGTATTCTGACTGCACCGCCTTTTCCAATTCAGGCAGGGCATCCTCAAGTGCCCACCCTTCTATCAGGAACGCAGTCCGTGTCGCAGGACATTCAGCCTCTTGGGCTTTCCTGTCTAAGGCAAGGGATACACAGTCATAGACTGAGTAAATCGTGATACGCTCCTTAAGCAGTCCCTTTGACTGCTCCTTAAGCGTTGTCACTTCTTGGTCAATCTCAGACAGCCTTTGTTCGATGGTCCGAACAGCATCTTTCGGTGTGCCCTGTACCTCTGGAAGAAACTCAGGGAGTATGCTATGGGCAGAGAGGACTTGGCGCACCTCATCCCTATCTTCACTGAGACAGATTACGACTACAGGGATGTAACGCGATCCGGATGACGGGCCAGGCACTAAGTATGTGCGAGGGCATGATTCATTAAGTTCCGTTACGATACCTTCATAAAAACGCGATGGGAATTCATAAAGCTCAACTGATATCCGACTGTCGCCGGCTAATTCAGAGACGGGTATGTCCAGCCATTCCCATGAGAGGAGTTGATTGTAGTTATCCAGGAGACGGGCTTCCTCATTACTCCTCTTTGAAAGTTCCTCGTCGAGTCTCCGACACTCTTCGTAAACCGTGTGCGCTTCCTCGACCTTACTTCCCAGGTCATCAAAGGTTGAGTTCGGGAGATACACCTTTCCCCCGGCGAACTGCTCAATCATGTTTTTCTTGATTCTCTCGAATCTATCGAAAAAGTCTATACAGAACTTTAGTTCAGTGAGTGCCCTTGATAGCTCTTCCTGTTTCTTGCCGAGATCTTCGCGGACTTCCGACAACTGACACCATGAGTATTCCTCGGGTTCAATCTCGGTCTGTTCGATCTCAACCACGCCGACGTCTTGTAACACCTCTATGATTCCGTCGGCGTAGGATACAGGCGCGACAAGCGACACCTTCTTCATCTTAGCGATTGCCACTTGACGTCACTATCCTCTCCAC
>DGZL01000165.1:10813-23494 GCA_002398515.1 Firmicutes bacterium UBA4981 | reverse complement strand
CGTCACTATCCTCTCCACTACTAAGTCGGCAGCACGAGGAATGTTAGCTCGTGCCGCGTCACGCAGTCCACGGCATAGATCATTACTTCGTCTCAACGTCTCAGCAGCTTCAACCTGTGCTCTAGCGTCTTCAGCATCAATCACGGATTTCCCCTCAGCATCTGCCTCAGCCTTCGAATTCTCTATCAGAGTTCGTGCAGATGCGCGAGCGTCTCGCACGATGCCTCTGGCCCGCTCCTCTGCTTTCCTTACAATTTCATCAGCATGAGATTCAGTTTGCTGAAGCTGCCTGAGGACTTCGTATGCCAAAACTCTCACCCCCAGCCTACAGACAATTACTCTCTATAATATAGCAAAAACAGAACTATAACAACAATAAGAACCCAAACGGTCTCCTTAGGCGAGCCGCTATAGCGCAATATTTCAGGAAGTCAGAGGCTGCACGCATGCCACCTGATTCCATAATCTCTTTTATATTCGCGAGAACTTCCTCATATCCTCCAGTAAAATCCTTCTAAGTAGGTTTCCACGGATCCCTGTAATTTATTGACCGACAACGCCTGTACACACGCATCTCCTAAAAGCAAAATCTATTAAAGTCTTGGAACTAGTTTTCACAAACTACGTTCTATATTACTGAAGTGGAGAGATGAGCCCCTCTGTTATGGAGAAGAGGCCTGCTCCACACCGACTCAGGAGCTCCTGAAACCCTAAATCCGAGGCGCGCGCCCTTTATGTGTATTTGCGGTTTTTTCTACCTCCAACATATCCACGCTAAAAGACCACCCTAAACCCGGCGAGAGCCGCTTCTGGCACAGTATTACCCCGAAGTGCCAGCCAGGCGGCTCTTGCTCTCTTTATATTCCCGCACTTAACAGGTGCCTCTTATATAGAAACGCCTTGTTCCGGATTCACTCGTCTGATTTCAGACAGGTGCTTTTCTGCCTCTACAGCAGCTATAGCACCGTCATTAACAGCAGTCACAACTTGCCTCAGTGATTTTGCCCTGACATCTCCGGCAGCGAATAATCCAGGGGTCGACGTCCTCATTCGGTCATCAGTAAGGACATAGCCTCTTTCGTCAGTCTCTGCCATAGTCTCTATGAATCGGGTATCAGGACGGCTACCGATTGCCACAAATATGCCGTCAGCTTCTACAAGCCTGGTATCACCTGTTCTTACATCCCTCAACACTACACCTTCGACTTTGCTTTCTCCAAGAACTTCACTGACCACAGAATGCCAACGAAACTCAATCTTGGGGTTGCTGAAAGCATCGTCTTGGAGCACTTTTGTCGCTCTAAGCTCCCCTCGCCTGTGAACAACAGTGACCCGTGACGCGAATTTCGTAAGGAATAATGCTTCGACTATGGCTGAGTCTCCTCCCCCGACTATCAGCACTTCTTTCTGACGGAAGAACGGTCCGTCGCAAGTAGCGCAGTAGGATACCCCCACACCTCTAAGCTTGTCCTCACCGGGAACTCCCAGACTCTCGGGAAGTGTCCCTGTGGCGACAATGACCGCTCCTGCTGTGAGTTCTCCTTCGCCGGAAACCACTGAAAGACGTCCCTTGCCGTCCCGAGAAACACTGCTTACGGCGGTGTAGATGAATTCAGCGTCAAACTTACGTGCTTGTTCTTCCATTCGCTGCATCAGTTCCGGCCCGGAAATCCCTTCAGGAAACCCGGGATAGTTTTCTATCCAATGTGTGGTGGCTGCTTGTCCACCGGATACGCCTTGTTCTATCACTACAGTGGACAGTTTAGCGCGTCCGGCATAAAGAGCAGCTGAAAGTCCTGCAGGACCGGCGCCGATAATTGCCACGTCCTTATCCTTACCTTCTTGAAGTCGCAAAGTCACTCACCTCCGCGATTATACCGAATATACTATTGCCTTCTTCTTACAGTATCCTCAAGTTTCCTCACTATTAGGCGAGGCAACGTTAACTTAGCTACGCTTGTCTCCGCTACCAAGTCGATTCGGGCCAATTCCTCCTTGTCAAAGACAATTACCAATCTACCTATGGTTTGACCTAAGACAACAGGCGCAATGAGGGGTTCGTCAAGAACGATTCTCTCCTCAATAAGATGGGAGAGAGCTCGCGGGACAATAATCCTCATGTCATCTTGGGACATCACACCGACCTCGGGTTCCGTTCCCCCTTCGACTCGAATCTTTGTAAGAGTCCTGCCAGACTCGGCGAAAGTCATTACGTGGAACCTGTCAAACCCATAGCTGAGAAGTCTTGCAGAATCTGACCATCTGGCATCTGAATCCAGAACAACTGATATGAATTGAACCCCGTTGCGGGTAGCTGAAGCTACGAGGCAGTAGCCGGCAGCTGCGGTAGTTCCTGTCTTTACACCGTCTGCCCCTTCAAATGACCAAAGTAACCAGTTAGTGTTGGCGAGCTTGCGCTTCTCCTCAGATTCTCCTTGGGTCAAGGTCACCTCTGCTTCCCGTGTGCTTACTATATCTGCAAATAATGGATATTTCAACCCATATCGAGCCATGAGGGCTAGGTCAAACGCGGTGGAGTAATGGTTTGGTTCAGTAAGCCCATGTGGGTTCGCGAATCTGGTGCTCATTGCACCCAGCTTACGGGCTTTCAGGTTCATCATTCTGACGAAGTCTTTTTCACTGCCTGCGATATGCTCAGCGATGGCGACGCAACCGTCATTACCTGATCTAAGCATAGTTCCGCGGATAAGATCTCCCAATTTCATTTGCTGGCCCTTTCTAAGCCATAACGATGATCCTCCGATGCCGGCTGCCTTTCCGCTGACTTTGACAGTGGATTCGGTGTCACCCAATTCTATGGCGAGGAGGGCGGTCATTATTTTGGTGGTGCTGGCAGGATGCATGCGCATACGCTCGTTCTTCCCGTAAACCACTGTACCGGTTGTCGCCTCAATTAACACAGCGGACCTTGCCGTCACATAGGGCCCTTCAGTGTAGTTCGGGACATAGACCACCTCGGGATATTGACTTGCCCTGGTATATAATCTGCCTGTAGCAGGTAAGAACAAAGCTCGGCCCATGATCGCCGGAACTGCCGTGGTAACGCATATGCATAAAATAATGAAGAGCAACTTCCTTCCGGAGATAACCAAACAGGCCACCTTCACTTTGATGTCAGCATTTGACGAGACGTTATCTCGATGGAGAATAGCAGAAGCTTTTGCGACAAGAAACGTCGGTCGCCGGGAGCATCCATTACCCGGATGTGCCCGCCCAGAACTACCCTATGCTGTCATTTACCGTCCTATGCATTGCGCCAAGACGCAAAGCCGGCCTCCTCCGAGTTTATCTCCGCAGTGTAAACCGCTCCCAACATAAGGCTTAACGTCATAGTCAACCCGGATCCAACCTTAGGAGCGAAAGAGCATTTGTCAATATCATCCATAAGTAGGAAGGAGTTGGGCGAGTTTTCCTATAAATTACAGGTAATGTCAAAGTCAAGACTAAGCCTGAAGACGGTTGACTTAAGGAGATGAAATAACAATGAAACCGGTGTCGGGAGGTTTCTTAAGAGCGTCAAGAAGACTGGGGTTCTTGCTTATCATGTCAGTTGTCCTGCTAAGTCACGGCGTTTCCCAGGCGAGCAGTAGTACATCTATGATGCCTGTAACATGCAAGGTAATGCCCACCATCGAAGCGTCATTCCCTGAGTCGCTGGAGTTCGGTAATGTCGCGCCCACCCCTAACCTGGACGAGTCTTATGTAATATCAGATACGAAGGTTGTGAAGATCTGGTCCAATACAGAGTGGACCTTGAAGATGAAAAGCGACGCAATAGACGGGCGCATGACGAAGTGGACGGGAGACGGATACTCCTCTGAAACCCTTTCCTTCCCACTGGAGTGGCAGTTGAATGAAGAAGGGGACTTCACGAGAATTATGGGAGATGACATCACGGTTGTACAGGATCAACTTCCTACAGACCAGTACGGAACAGCTCTAAGGCTTCTCTTTAGACAGCTTATCACTTACAACGATGCCCCGCTATTGGATCCTGACACCTTCTACAGAATCGAAGTGACGTTTACAGCTGTGCAAACTTACTGAAGATGTCCCTGGAATTCAGGAGGTGGTTCACTTGTCCGAAGGGCGTGGATTTCGCGTACTTGCTCTAATCATAGTCCTCATAGGTCTTCCGGCCTTATCCTGTTCTGCACGGGCCATGCAGGACGCTACGTCGCATAGGAACGTATCAATGCGTGTCAGTCCCACTTACATTGTGGCCGAAGTCAGTGACGGAGATTTCATAGGACCGGTAAAGGTATCAAATACAGGCTCTCTTCCCCTGGATTTTCAGGGTTTCATCAGTGAGGGCGGCCATGATGAGAATGGAGTACCGCTCTTCTTAGAACCCATGAGCGATACCTTGAGAGACGGTGTCTTCCTGACCTTAGAGCCTGCTGAGTTCAAACTCATGCCGGGAGAATCAAGATGGATCAAGGTCAGGGCTCACGTAAGTCCCGCCTTCTCAGGGGGCGCGTACCCCATCATCGTGTTTCAGGGAAAACCCGCAAAAGGAACACAATCCCGAGAGCTCTTTACAAGTGCCCAGGTAGGAGTGCTTACTCTCATTACGATTACATCCCGCAGAAAGCAAGATTCCATCTACGCCTCGGCAAACATCGAATCTGTCTCTATTTCACAAGACCCTGTAGACAAATCCATAACAGTCTCAGCAATTTGTGAAAATCAAGGAAATATCCATACCAACCTGTCAGGAACGGCTGTTATCAGATCCTATCTGGGACAACCGGCTTCTTTGGCAAAACTGACGCCTGCCCTATGTTTACCCGGACATAAACGTGTCATAACCGCACGCTTCAAGCCATTTAATCTCAATCGGGGCATCTACATTGCGGAAGTCCTTGTGAAGGCGGAAGGCAACGCTTTCCCTTCAATACCTGTAGCGTTTCAGGTAGCTGACAATGGCATGATCAGTGCAATCCACATGGATCTTGCGCATCCCTAGGAGGGAGTATCGCAGTATCATATTTCGACTATGACTGCGAGGCCCATACCTCCTCCGATACATAAGGTGGCAAGGCCAAGGTTTGCGCCTCGCTTAATCATTTCATGTAATAACGAAACGAGGATCCTTGCCCCGCTTGCCCCAATCGGGTGGCCGAGGGCAATGGCGCCTCCGTTAACGTTGACTTTATCCGGGTTCCAGCCAAGCTCCCGCCCTACTGCAAGTGACTGAACGGCAAATGCCTCGTTTGCCTCGATTAGGTCTATGTCATCCAGGCGCAGGTCTGCCCTGGCCAAAGCTTTCCGCGTAGCAGGGACAGGCCCGATTCCCATCACTGAAGGGTCTACGCCTGAAGATCCGTAAGCCTTAATGACTGCCATAGGCTTTACCCCGAGTTCGCAAGCCTTATCTTTTGATGTTATGACAAGGGCGGCTGCCCCGTCATTGATGCCTGAGGCGTTACCTGCTGTAACAGTCCCGTTTTTCTTGAAAGCAGGCCGTAGGGAAGCCAGTTTCTCCCTGGTAATGCCGGGTCTCGCGTGTTCATCCCGGCAAAACACCATGGGATCGCCTTTTCTCTGAGGGATTTCCACTTGGATTATCTCATCTTGAAATCTTCCCTCCGCTATGGCTTTTTCTGCCTTTTGCTGACTCCAAGCGGCAAATTCATCTTGCTCCTCCCTGCTGATGTCGTACAGTTCTCCGAGGTTCTCAGCGGTAATCCCCATATGCGTATCACTGAAGATGCACCATAAACCGTCTGCTATCATGGTATCCACAAGCTCTCCATGACCCAGGCGATACCCGTATCTTGCCTTGTCAAGGATATGTGGCGCTAAATTCATGTTCTCCATACCGCCTGCTACTACCACATCCGCATCACCGGATATGATAGCTTGAGCAGCAAGCGCTACAGCCTTGAGACCGGAACCGCATACCTTGTTCACAGTCATTGCAGGCACGTTCGTGCCTAACTTTGCTTTGACCGACGCCTGTCTGGCCGGGTTCTGGCCTTGGCCTGCTTGGAGTACATTCCCCATAATCACCTCGTCAACAGTGTCAGAGGCTATCCCTGCTCTCCTCACCGCTTCTTTAATGACGACTGCGCCCAGATCGGAAGCAGGCACACTCTGAAGCGTTCCCCCAAAAGTACCTATTGCCGTCCTCACTCCACTCAAGATTACGACCTCGCGCATCTTTCGTCACTCCCTATCTGATTATTGTGGGAAGAGACCATCGAATCATTCTGTCCGTCTATAATCCCCATAGTCCAGGGTTATTCTGAAATTGCGCCCTAAAGTAAGCAATCCGGCCTCCACCTCCATGATCATCCTTCGCGGGAACCAAGCGTCATCAGATTCGTTGTGAAAAATCACTGTGACGCGCTGTCTGGAAGAGAACTCTAAACGTACACTCTCTCTTCCGGATGACTCTGTCTTGACAGGCATACCTGTCTCTTGTTCCAACCAAGCAGTGCCTGTCAGGACCTCTGCCTCTCTATGCCAAACATACTCATACCTGACGCATTGTTTGCCTTCTACGTTCTTTCTCTCTCCCGTGAAATGAGCCGATATTTCGCTTTGGAACTCCGGTTCGAAAGGGCTGTTGCCTACAATGTTAAGAGAGCTCGGATCAACATAGGAATTGACAGGAGCTTCGCCTGTGTCTTTTGACACGAAATCAAGTAGCGTCTCCTCCTGCTGCTCCACCTCGCCGTGCTTGTTTAGGATCTCGATTCTCAAAACTGCACAGCCCGGAATCCATCCCCTATTTGCTTGAGCTATGGCAACAGCTTTTTGCCAAAAGGAATCTCCTTCGGCGCCCTTCGCCTGGATACATTGGAACAAAGTACATACACTTAGCACCGATAGCACTAGGCAGATGGCGCATAACCTGTGACGATCGGAAAGACGCATATCCGGAACAGCCCCTCTTAGCTATGGTAATATATGTATATTATACACGTATTACCATATGGGATCAACGCCTTCGCTCGCTGTGGAACATAGTCCGACACTGAGTATCCTTGTTATCAACGAACATTGCTTTGATCCCCGGAGGAGCAATGTAAAACCTGACAAATATCACGGTCAATAACAGCCGGGGACTAGAGTGAGTCAGGCTAGCACTCGGTATACCCACAAGCCATGCATTTGAGGCAGCCTTCAACGTGAATCAGGTTCCACGTGCCACATGACGGACACAAACTGAACAACTTGGCTGCTGCGCTATCCTGCTCAAAGAGGTAGGTGTCTTCCTGTGTGCCTCCGACGTCCGCTTCCCCTCGTAGCTCATTTAGATGCCCGGCGAGGAATTGGCCGATAGCGTCAGGAACAGACCTGACTCTGCCGTGGCCGAACCCGATACTCCTCGAACCGCCGATTCCGGTGAGCTGGATTGCAATTTCCTGAGGATCGACGCCGGATCGCAGTGAAATCGATACTAATCTTGCTATAGCCTCCGTAAACGCGCTTACATCACTACCTGCCTTACCTATCTGCGCAAATAGCTCTATAGGATGACGGTCAACTGTATTTAGAGTAATGAAAAGCTTGCCCAGGGGAGTAGCCCGCACATCAGTGAACCCGTCCAGCCTTGACGGTCTGTCTATAGGACGGATCTTGCCCCATACGCCGTTTATGCGCCGGTGCATACCACTTGCTGCTAGTTCAGGGCAAAGACCGCCTCCGGCGGCATCACCTGTCGTGAAAGAAGTCCCTGTGCCTACAGTCAGCACTTGTTCCCCGCGACTGCCGTCTCGGTAGACAGTGACCCCCTTACAACCGAGAGCATAAGCAAGAATGAATACCCTCTCTACATCTTCTGATGTTGCTGCATTCGGGAAATTTACAGTCTTGGATACTGCATTGTCAGTGTACTTCTGAAACGCGGCTTGCATCCGGATATGCCATTCCGGCTCTATTTCATGGGCTGTGACGAATATCCTCTTGACTTCCTCCGGCACGCCCGCAACGTCCGTCAGACTCCCTCTTTTCGCTACCTCATCAATGAGGTCCTCTGAATCGAACTCCATCTCCTTTGCCAGGGCTCGAAACACCGGGCTGACTTCACGAAGGGCAGTCCCATCCAGAACATGCCTGGTGAAAGCAAGACTGAACGCAGGCTCTATCCCGGAAGATGCGCCTGCTATAATGCTTATTGTTCCTGTAGGCGCAATCGTTGTCGTAGTCGCGTTTCTGACCCTGAGGCCTTCTTCCTCCCTCCTGCTTCCTTTCCAGTTGGGGAAGACCCCTCTGGTCTTGGCTAACTCCTTAGATGCCTCCCTGCTTTCCGCATGGATAAACCCGATTAGGTCACCGGCAAGATCGACTGCATCCTCTGAGTCGTATGCAACCCCCAGCTGCATGAGAAGATCTGCCCACCCCATTAGTCCCAGACCTACCTTGCGATTTCCCTTATGCATAGCCTCGATTTCAGGCAACGGATATCTGCTGGCGTCAATCATATTATCGAGAAAGTGGACTGCTGTGTGGATTGACTCTCTGAGGCCTTCCCAGTCAATCCCGGGTGAGCCGTCTACCTTTGTAACAAACCTGCCCACGTTCAGAGAACCTAAATTACATGCTTCATAAGGCAACAGCATTTGCTCGCCGCAGGGGTTGGTGGCTTCGTATACACCTATATTAGGAGTCGGGTTGAAATCATTGAGCCGATCAATAAAGATAATACCCGGCTCCCCTGTTTTCCATGCAGACTCTACCATAAGGTCAAAAATATCCCTTGCCGGAAGCTTCCCGCTAACCTGCTGGGTGCGGGGGTTTATCAGTTCATATTCGCCGTCTTGTTTTAGGGCTGCCATGAATGCCTCAGTCACCGCTACGGAGATATTGAAGTTGGTCAACTGAGTTGTATCATTCTTGACGGTAATAAACTCGAGAATATCCGGGTGATCCACACGAAGTATCCCCATATTGGCGCCGCGTCTGACTCCGCCCTGCTTTATCGCTTCTGTAGCTGCGTTGAACACCTTCATAAAAGAGATCGGGCCTGACGCGACACCGCCTGTAGTTCTCACAACATCGTTCTTAGGACGTAGTCGACTGAATGAGAAGCCTGTGCCTCCCCCGGATTTATGAATCAGCGCTGAATTCTTCAATGTCTCAAAGATGCTTGCCATGGAATCTTCGATAGGCAGGACAAAACACGCAGAGAGCTGTTGAAGCTCCCTTCCGGCATTACTCAAAGCAGGCGAATTAGGCAGGAACTTTCGTTCTGCCATAAGGGCATAAAAACTCACGGCAGTCTGGGCAAGTGACTGTATACGTTCACCTACCATTGCCTGGATATCTTCCCAGGTTCCTTCTATGAGTCCTCTGGAAGCCAAATCGGTAAAGCCATGATTCAATGTAGCCCAGTCCCATAAGGAAAACTCTGGCACAGGCAGGGAAACTTCTTCAAGGGAAGTGGATGACTCCCCTGAAACTTGTGGCGCCGCTTCATGCAAAGGATCATATAGCACGTCCACTAACGCGATATTCTTCGCCACTCTCCACAACATCTCTCTGGGAGTTTCTATAATGTTTCCTGATTCGTCCTTACTCAAGTAACGACTCTCCAGCACAGTTAAGGCATTGTGGGATAGCTCAGGTTCCGGTAATGATAACTCTGACTTCACACGGATTCCTCCTATAAGCAAGACCTTTAATATTCCAATAAGCATTAAGAATCTTTCGGTGTGGCATGTTGATACCAAGATTTGTCGTGTCAGGTTTAGATTTCCCTATCGCGAATAATTCTCCTCCTGCTAATTTGCGGCAAGCGTCGGAATTGATCTGCGCCATGGGGTAAGCTGTCAGGATAGTGCAAGCGGGCCCGTCTGGGCCCTGCCGCTAATTGGGCAGACACTGGGATGATTAGTGAAGTTCTATATGCTCCCAATTGCCTCGTGAGAAGTACTTCCATCCTAACACAGCACGGATCACCCATTCAAAGCAAATTCCAACCCACACCGCGGGAAGAGATAGGTGAAAAACGTATATAATGAGGGCAATGACAGGCACGCGCACAAGCCATGTGCCAATCACGGTCATTCTCAATGCAGACAGTGTATCTCCTGCACCCCGCAACGAACCGCGGAACGTATCGCCAATTCCGATAAATACCTGTTCGAACCCAGCTATCCATAGACAAGTCGAAGCCAAAAGTATGACCTCAGTGTCATTTGTGAAGAACGATACGATCAGCCGGGGTATGGAAAAGAAGATGAGAGCGGAGCCTCCCATTACAATGACAGCATACCTGATAGACCTGTATGCGACTCTTTCGGCGCGGTCGGCTCTTCCCGCACCGAGGTTCTGTCCTACAAGAACCCCAGACGCAGTGGAAAATCCCAAGCCAGGCATGAAAGAAAGAGATTCTGCAGCAATGGTTACTTGATGAGCCGCGAACGCGACTGTGCCGAGGGACGTTATCATAAACGACGAAAGTATCCTGGCCGTGCTCATCAGCGCCTCTTCCACGGCAGCCGGAATACTCAGATTCACTAAGGTCTTAATGGTAGTCATATCAAGCCTGAGGAGATCCCAAATACCTATGGAAAGCCTTGATCTCTTCTGAAACAGGGCAACTAAGGTGAGAATGCCACTTGCCAGGTTCGCGACGAGTGTAGCAATGGCTGCCCCCTTCACGCCTAACTCGGGAAAACCCAATAGACCGAAGATGAGCACATAATCGCCGACTGCGTTTATCGTGTTGGCGACAACAGCGACAAACATCGGGGTGCGAGTATCACCTGCGCCTCTTAACACACCTGCGCCGACCTTCGTCAAGACAAGCAGCACAGAGCCTGCCCCGATAATGCGAAGGTACTCAACACCCATAGCGCTTACATTCTTCTCGAATCCACCGAGTCGGAATATGAGCGGGGCCGAGAAGTATGTGCCAAAAGTAAAGAGAATACCCAGGGCAATTGAGATGAGCAATGCCTGCCCTGCAGCGTGGGCTGCCCTACGGGTGTCCCCTGCGCCGACAGAGCGGGCTACAATAGCCATAGCGCCCACGGCAATCGCAGAGAATACCCATAGGACGTTCCAGTAAACACTGCCTGAGAGACCTACCGCACTAAGAGCCTCAGCTCCTAAACGTCCCACCATAGCAGTGTCTACCACCCAAATGAAGGTATGGAGCATCATTTCAGCTATGGCGGGCCACGCGAGTTTCAATATCTCCCTGTCCAGTTCCGGATCGGAAGACTGCTTAGCAAAAACTGTACTGATAGCGGACACCATTTCCCCCTAAAGACATAACCGTCAAATATTCTCCCCATGGGATCACGCCGGGTATGATCAAACTCCCCTATGAACTATAAGCATCCCGATAAACCCTAGGCATCCGCATTAACCACACGCACCCAGGATTCTGCATTCCCTGAGTCAGACGTATTCCCTACTCTAGCAGAAACTCTCCGCTGCGGCAATATGCCATGACATGCTATGGCATTGCTATGACATGCTAACATGTTGACCTTGCCGGCATACCGCAATTTTGCATGCTTACTTCCGCATTTGCCGCCAGACCGGCGTGCCGGTATGCTTACGTGCTGCAAGCGTCAAATAGCCCCCGCCTGGGATCACGCCGGTCAAAATGCGATAATCCCCATAGGAAACATGGATATAGGGGGGATTTTTCCATGGCAAACAGCGAACTCAAGGAGAAATGGAAAGGCGTTGTGGATGAGTCAAGGAGCAGCGGGCTAACAGTCGCCGAGTCGTCTCGGAATAAACGGCTCTACATAGGATCCCGTCGGTTAACATGAATATGGTCGGAAACAGTATACGACTTCCAAGAACGTAATCGAAAGTCAATTATCTACAGAAGATGCAACAGAACGGTTTACACTTACGCCCGGCCAAGGCGATGGGATCGGCAGCACCCCTGGGGCACTACGGTAATTGAGAATCCTATACCTAGGGAGTGTATGCCATTGCATGGATAGGCTTGTAGTAGTCTTCTGATATCAGTTCCCGACTGACTGTGCCGTCAATATCAATACTCCGCCAGACCGCGACTCGGATTCCGTTTTTTCCGCCGGAAACCTTCACCTTATCAGAATCCGTGCCTATGAGGCGGGGTCTCTCTACATCCAGGACCTCACTTACCACCTGTACGTTTCGCTGTGTCAAAAGACCCGCCTTTACTTCAATAGTAAGCCTGGCGCCTTCTGTGCGTGCCCCTATAGTCACAGGCACGTCCAGTTGATTTTTGAACCGCAAGTCAAGTCCGCCTTCCTCGCTGATTGTAGCGTCAAAGCCGGGAGGCACATAATCCACAGGCTGTGAGTGAGGGTGACGTTCAATAATCTCCAGCCCGGCTCTGAGAACCGCATTATATAGTGTGGTCGACACTTGGCAGATTCCTCCTGCCACTCCGGGCACGCTCTTGCCCCCTGAAATTACCCGCGCCTCTTTGTAGCCTTCTGACTTGAGTCTTGGTCCTAAGACCTTGTCAAAGGAGAACACTTCCCCGGGTTCAAGCACGAACCCGTCAATCGTCGACGCAGCAAGGGCAATATTATGATTTCGGTTCAGCTCAGGATCTTTGACAGTAGTGGAAAAACCGGCTAAGGTGGGCCGGTCACACACTATCTTATGGCTTTCTGAGGCGCCGTACACGTCAGGCGCATACATTCCCCATGCTTTTGCAGGCATTACCCTGTATTCCCCGGGCCGTTC
>DGZL01000165.1:0-10644 GCA_002398515.1 Firmicutes bacterium UBA4981 | reverse complement strand
TATTCCCCGGGCCGTTCAGCCCTGATGGAATACACTATCTCATTTTCACCTTCCTTGAGGTAGGCACTGAAGATTGCCACTTTCTCATCACGGACCTCTTTGCGCCCATACCAAAAATCCCAACTGTAAATGTCGAGCGGTGCATCGACTACTTCAAACCCTGACGGAAGCGGATCTTCAATCATAATATACGTACGAGGTGTATCTGTTCGAACGGTAATCCTAACCGTTATCTCATCGCCCTGACTCACAGGGCCTGTAATCGGCTCATATGTGTCGCTTCCTTGGACTTTACGGTAGTAATTGCGACTTACCCTAAGGCCGTTATCCAAAGGAGCCATGGATTCAGAAGGAGTGTAGTACTTACAGGCGACAGAGTAATAGAGTCTTCCCTTGCCTGTCTTCTTGATGACGAGTTCATTCTTGCCTGGAATCAGTTGTCTTGGATCTATCTCCATCACAGTTTCTTTATCCCACACGTTTTTGCCGGTAAACCTGGTCCTTTCCACCTGTCTTCCATTAAGGGTGACAGCAGCCGTAACGTTTGGCGAGATCTCATCGCGGAGCTTCATGTAGTCAGTCAGTGCCATTATTGCGATGGCTGTATCTTTTGTGGAATTCCAGGCATTCCCCAAGCGCGCCTCAGATAGCCATCTCACAACTCGAGGGGCGGAAGGATTGTCAGGCTCCACGGCTAACATGGCTAGGAGCGTATAGGCAGTAGTTTCTACGCGGTTGTCAGCCCAGTACCACTCGTCTCCCGAAGCCTCCCAATAAGTCCTGGTATCATCACCTCGCGAAAGATCCAAGAGATCATCAAGGACTGCCTTGGCATCATCAGGCCTCCCCGCATTCTTCAGGGTCAGAGTAAGAAGGGCCAAGGAGTAGTTGGAAAGCTCATTGCGTCTTGTTATCATCTCGTCAAGACGGGGCAGGACTTTCTCGCCGACTTCAGACATAACGAACAAGTTATAGACGAGATCATCAACATTTCGAGGCTTGTTAAGGAACCCGCCAAGCGCTTTCTTGCCACGCATAAGCACGCCGTCATCCACCTGAAAACCGGCCTTCTTAGCGAGATTAAGACCATATACTGCGTACGCAGTCATCCTTGCGTTCGGCTTGTCATACTCCCACCAGCCCCAACCGCCTTCCCAGTGCTGATACCGGTATATTCTGGCAAGGCCTGCTTCTACCATTTTGGGAAGGTCCTTCTCAACTTCCGGCATCTCGATACCAAGTTCATGAAGAGTCCTGGAAACGATAATGTTGGGAAGGAACGAGTTCATTGTCTGCTCTACACATCCGTATGGATAAGACGTAAGGTATTCAAGTGCCCCTAAGGCAGTGGCAGCCACAGACGGAGCAAGCCGTACTTCCACGCTCAAGGTGTTATCCAGCACATTTTCCGGAACGTCAAATGCTATTCGTGCATCTCCGTCCTGAATTGGGTCATCTCCTACCTCACCGCCTTGAAATACCTGAGCCTGCCTGCCAAAGGGTAGCACAGGCACCGAAATCTCCAGAGCATCCCTTACCCTTCCGGCATTTGCCGATGCAGTGAACTTGGCAACACCCACCTTGTCGCATGTGATCTTCCAGTCCAGAGTAGCCTGTCCGCCGGGTGCCAGAGCCACACTGCGCTCATTCCCGTCTATCAGTTTAACGCAGTCAGCTTTGAGATTAACCTTAGCGTCTATCTCCCTGTCTGTATAGTTGTGAACTATGGTGGATACATAAGTCGTATCGCCCAGTGTAAAGAATCTCGGCACAGCCGTCCTCACAATGAGATCCTTCGTGGTTATCACGTCGAAAGTAGCAGATCCTACTTGGGTCGCCTGAGTATGAGCCCTCACAGTCGCTCTCCATGTAGTCAAGGAATCCGGCATGGTAAAAGTCACTTTCGCTGTGCCTTTCCTATTTGTCATGACTGTAGGCGCCCAGAAAGCTGTATCCGGAAATTCCTTGCGGACATCTGAGTCTCCTGCCTCCTTATCCGCCCCGCCATAGTACCACCGTGGGAAAGAGTAGTTGGTCACAGTCTGGTTCCAGATTGACCCGTAAAACACTTTCCGAATATCAGGCGCAAGCTCTCTCTGGATAGCGTATATCGACGCATCCACCACTCCTAAGGAGACTTCAGCCTGAACAGGGCGGCCTGTGTGGTCATAAGTCTTGATAGTATAGGAAGCCCGCTCACCCGGGCCGTAGCTCTCTTTGTCCGGAATAATGGATATGTCCAGGAAGTTGTCCTTCACTGAAACATACATAACCTTCTCCTGGGAATAGAGGCGCTTGCCTCGAACAAGAGTGACTGTAAAGAACGCGTTGGGACTGAATTCCTTGGTTATCGGGATCTCGAACAAACGTGTATGTCCTGTAAGCTCAACCACGTCATAGGAGATTAAGTCGCGCCCTTCTACGGCAACAATTGCCCAAACATGATCGAAAGCCGTATTCACAAGGACTTTCGCAACATCACCTATCTCATAAACATCCTTGTCAGTTATGATTTCGATTTCCGTGCCGCCATAGCTGGGCCATCGGCCCGCGTCACTCGCTACCCAAACGTATGCTTCTTCAACTATGTGATTCCCCCTGGCATCAGTCCCTGATACTTCCACCATATAGGAGCCTTCTTCTCTGGGAGTAAACTCGAATTCCACCTTGCCGTCTGTGTCTGTGGACAGCTTCCCTGACTGCTCCTTCCATCTGGTGGATTTCTTCTCATCCCACTTGATTCTCATGGTTTGCCACGTAAGATCCGCGACGAGGGGCTCACCGTCCAGAGTTTCGGCCTTCACGAGGATTTTTGCCGCCTCTCCAGGAGATACCACGTATTCGGCAGGTTGAACCGTCAAGTCGAAAAGGCCTCGAGACAGAATCACTGAAGCCCTGCCCGTAACTTCCCTTAGGCTCTCATCAGTTACAGTGGCTTCTATGAACAATCTCCGAGACCTCTGGATCTTCTCGGTTTTCAGAGTGAACTGCATGGTTCCGGTGTCTGAAGTGACACCTTCCCCTGAATCCATAAGCTCTCCATAATACCCGTAATCCTCATCCATAACAGGGTAATAGCCCAGATCTTCCGTGGAATAATAAGGGCGATAATACGGTTGGGCATAGACTGCATACTTTACTTTTGCATCAGCGACAGGCTTGCCGAAATAGTAGGTAGCTACGATTTGGGCAGATATGTCATCCCCTGCTACGTACACTTCCTTATCAGCAGAGACTGTGACTTCATACTCCGGCTTCCTATATTCAGCCACCTTGAACCAGCCGTAATGCACGCTTCCCCTGACATTGACAAGAACCCTATAGGTGCCTAAGGACGGTTCATCCCCTAGAATGAGCTCTCCCGTAAAAGAGCCGTACTTATTAGTTTTGGTGTCTGTCTTATATATACATGCGTCTTTTGAGTCTCTGACCTCAACCGTAACTTCTTCCTCATCCAAAACTTCAAAAGCCCCACCGGCGTCTTCGCGAAGAATACCTTTTAGCGATACCTTTTGACTCGGCCTGTATATGGGTCTGTCAGTGTAGATATACACTTTATAGCGGGAGTCTTCCCAGTATCTCCAAGAGCTCACCTGCGCGAAGCTAGCGCCGTCAGCGTCCTCTCGAGTACCGACTACGGAGATTCCTCCCTTTGGGGCATCAGCTGTCTCAAGCACGAACACTCCGTTATGATCTGTAGTTCCCTCTCCGATAACCCTTCTGTTTTCGCCATATACGACGATGTTTGCGCCTTGGCAGGGAACATCCTCGCTGAAGGTATAGGCGTACACTAAGAGCTCGCTCCTGCCTTGCTTTGTCACCAGCCCCATATCAGTTATAAGAAACCACTCGCTTGATTCTCGCCCTTCACTGTCTCGGGCTTTGACTACGTACCCTCCCCTGCCCTCAGATTGAATTCTCACGCTCATGGAGAATTCTCCTCCGGCCTTCTTCGGACGGGGGTATTCTGAGAATTTCCGGATCAATGTCGCGTCTTGCGGCACGACTTCTGTACATGACGATAATGAGCCGTGCTTCTTGTAATGCGCTGCCGGGTCGAACTTCCACACGGTAAAGTCAATCCTGGTTGAACCCATTCCTCTTAAGCGAACCAAAGGCGTGTCAGAAGCCGAAAGGACCCGGTCGTCTGAATACATGTATAAGTAACCTTCAGCTGCCTTACTGTCCGCCGGGAATGAGCGCAGAACAAGGATCAGTCCGATAAACAGGGCGACAATTGCACCTGTTGCCAGTATCTTTCGAGAAGACTGTGTTTTCATGGTTAACTTACCCCCTTACGGGTAAGGTTTTTCCAAACCTTTCCGTTTCAAAAACATATAACTCAAAGGGAATCCCGGGTTCTATACCTGCCTCCCGTTTGGCCCACTTCCTTTGATATGCACAAGTTCTAGCCTCGCCGGGCAATATTACTCCGGAGCGTCCGCCTGTCTTTACCAATATCCCTTCCAGACGCGGGTTGACTTCTACATCGGGACTCTCTCTCCTGACTCGTCCTACCACAGATACGCAGAAATCAAGGTTGGACAAATCCTTTGCGCTAATCGGAGGGTGGCGCATGTCCATAGTAGCCGCCATCTCCGCTGCCCTTCTAATCTCTGCCCATAAATTGGGCTCGGCAGGGTGAATCCTTCCCATACATCCCCTGACCTTGTCGTCAATTATTATGGTAACGAATACGCCTGCTTGCATCGTTTGGAGTGGGCTTGACTCAGACTGAACGGAATCTATCGGCTTTGACCCGGCCCTCCTGTTCACGACAACGTCAGCCACAGAAGCCCGGGCGATGTCTAAGATTTCCCTTTCCAAAGCAGGAGAACGTAAAGACCTCAACTGGTCCAGCGCATCACTTCCGGGGAGACTTGGGGAAGTCGTGCCAAATGCGGTGGATATCCCTTTACCGTCTGTTTGATCCTGAAGCCCTGATTGCTCCGACAAGATACTTGGCTCTGTTTTGAGTTGCTCTTGCAGACCGGAAGAATTGCTCGCAACCTTCATGACAGTAATACCCACGACAATGAGCACAATGAACGCACCGGCAATAACTGGGTTGCGCCAACTACGCTTTGTGTTGCCTATTACAGTCACGACATCAAGAGCCCCTTTTCTGAAGAAATATAGATGTCTGTGACTTGAGTTCTATTTCTTGATATCCGATTCCTTCATAATTCACAAATGCAAACCTTTAAAATATTGGATCAATCCTCCTAAGTATGGCAGAATTAATCCTCACCTCTCTCCCTTGCGGTATCAGGGTGAAGATGCTGACTTACGCCAAGAAGGCGGCGAGGGTTGTGGCAACCTACGGAAACCTGCCAAATGATAAGTGACAGTAACGTCCATCATACCTTGGAATAACATGTTGTGAGGAAGTCTCAATGCCGTGTTCCGGATAATCCGAGACCGGCTACCCAAAACCGAGGGGGAGTCGTTATGGTCACATATATAGTCCAACCCGGTGATACCCTTACCTTGATTGCCCAACGGTTCGGTTCGACAGTAACAGCAATTGTCACGACTAACAATATTTCCGATCCGAATCTTATTTTTGTGGGACAGGTGCTTCAGATACCGGTAGCAGGCGCGCCGGCGGCGATTCCTACACCGCCTACAACGCCGACGCCTCCTACACCGACCCCGACACCTACACCCACAATTACAATGCCTGACGGCTTCAGGCTCTACATTGTGCAGCCCGCAGATACTCTGGCATCGCTTGCAGGCCGCTTCGGGACAACAGTCCAGGTTCTGGTGACAGTGAACCGTGTCTTTGATCCGAACCTCATATCCGTAGGACAGGTCTTGTTTGTTCCTCTGAGGCCGACCATAGTTATACCTACACCAACACCTGCGCCACCGACGCCTCCCGGCCCTCCTGTGCCCCCGGGACCTCCGGTACCCCCGGGGCCGCCAGTCCCGGTCACAGGGGTGAATCAGGTGTCTGTAATCCAGGACGGACTAAGGCATACTTTCATGGTTAATAGGACAACATTCTCACGGGGTGAGCCTGTGCGCCTCAGCCTCAGCAAGACCAATGTTACCGGAACCCCTGTGACAATTACTTATAGATCAAGCCAAAGATATGATTTCATAGTTACGCGGGCAGGCAGAGAAATTTGGCGTTGGTCCGAAGGACGATTCTTCACGTTCGCTTTGGAAAGAATCACGGTAGGCCCGGGACAGCGTCTGCTCCATGTGCAAATTTGGAATCAGACGACAAATCAAGGAGTCCCTGTGAATCCAGGGGTTTACACTGTCACAGCAGTGAACACAGGGACCGGAGTCAGGCTTAGCCTTCAAATTGAAATCAGATGAACACCGAACTCAGAGCGCAGTTGCCCTCGACTTACTACGCAATTACGGTATATAATCGTGACTGACAGATACCCGAGTCTCGGGTCAAACAGAGGAGGCGTACATTTTGCGCGAGCGAGTGGAGAAAGTCCTTGATAAGGTCAGAGTTGCGCTGCAAGCACACGGTGGAGACGTAGAACTTGTAGGCATTGACGGCAACGTAGTGAAAGTGAAACTTACCGGCGCCTGCGTCGGGTGTCCTTTCTCAATGATGACTCTGAAGAATGGCGTAGAAAGAGCGCTCAAAGAGGAAATTCCTGAAATAGAAAAAGTGGAGGCGGAATAAGCCCAAAATATGGTTTTGCCTTGTATGATGAAGCGCAGCCGCCCAGAATCTGGGCGGCATGCAACTTTGCCCTGACAATCAGCCGTAATGTGAAAGCCTGGTCCCGGCCTGCATAACGTCACCATAGCTCAACCTGGCGCCAAGTAACGTATCCCTTATGGCGACAGTGTCTTCATTGCGTGCCATCAAGCTCCTTAAAACACCTGACGCCTGTGCAGAAGGACCGGAAATGACCGCTCCTACAAACCGTCCGCCGGAGAATATCAGGCGCCTGTATTCTTGCCTGCCCTCATCCTGGAACAATGACACCTCGTCCCCTTTGTCCGGACGAGTTTTTCCTAGGGTTATCAAACACTTGTCACCGAAGGAAACTGAGTTCAGCCCTACGTCACCTGCGTAGGAGACTCTGCGCCCCGCCATATTGTATCCTGCGATCCGCCCTTGCCAGACAGCGCTGGACCAAAGCGCGTTTATCCAAGGTTTTCCCCGAGCTATGTCATGGCCTTCCGCAATATCGCCGGCCGCATAAACATGACAGACACCGGTCTCCATCCTATCGTTTACGAAAATCCCCGCTCCTGTCTTAATCTCTGTGTCTTGGATACATGACAGATTGGGAGTCACGCCTTTCCCTATGACCACCATGTCACAACCTATGACATCGCCTGTGGAAAGACGCACGCCTTCAACTCGCCCTTCTCCCTCAATCGCCCGAACATCACAGTTTAGCCTGATATCCAAACCAGGCGCTTGGAACATACCGAAAGTTACTTTCGAATCCTCAGGAGCAGTGATTTGAGACAGCAGCCTTCCCGAAGACACCACAAGCGAGACTTCCATATTGTGCGCAAGTAAGGCCTCAACCGTTTTGATACTGACAAGGCCTCCTCCTATCACCACTGCTCGCATGGACGCGGAAGTCGCCTCCCGGATCTTCTTCCCGTCCTCAATAGTCCTCAAGTAGTGCACACCGGGAAGATTAACACCCGGGATATCCGGGATCTCGGGACTACTGCCCATGGCAAGCAACAGCGAATCATATCGAAGCCTCCGTCCGTCTCGAAGCTCAACTTCTCTTTGGACAGTGTCAACACGTGTAGCTTCCACGCCAAATGCGCGCCTGGCTCCATTCTTTTCGTAGAAATCTTCCTCCACGAGGAAAATGTCTTCGAACTTGATTCTACCGCCTATCCAGTAAGTCAAGAGGACTTTTGAATAATACCTCTCAACCTCAGGAGATACGATTACTACCCCGCCATCGGGGTCTACCTCTCTTATGGCAAGGAGGGCGCTGATTCCCGCAGGGCCGTTCCCTAGAATTGCATACTTGCTAAAGTCAGAGTCTACCGCGCCTTCTTCGCACGCCTTATCAACCAAGGGCAATTCCCCCCTCCGAAGCCTATGGCTTACGCGAAATGCCTCTACCCCCCGGCGACAGCCGAGAGAAAACTAACAGTATCGTCGTTATCAAGTCCAGTGGCAGTCCCGGAGATAAACTCAATATTCCTTCCGTTTACAAGGATGTTGATATCTCTGCGAAGCTCTCCGGATTCAGTGAGCAACTCCTTCTTCAGCGGCAGGCCGAAGCGGGATACAAGAACATGGACAAGAGTCTCTATGTCAGGGGCGACATCAGCGGATATCCCCACCTCGTCAACGCCTGCAGCTGTTTTCATGAAGAAAAAGAATCTGATGCGCACCTTACGCCTCCTCGCATACACACCTGCACTTGCATTTGCCGAGATTGAGCCTTTCCAAGGTTTCAGGAGTCGGTTCTCCCTCATCTGACCAACCTCGGACAGCATAGTACTCAGCCAACATTTCGGCGAGTTCTACTACCTGGCCCGCAGCAGGCCCTTCCGGCATCGCCTCTTCGACAAGTCGGGGAGTAAGGCTATCGTCGTCCTTTGTCAATCCTTCTCTCATGTTATAGAGTCTCTCCAGGTTCCATATACGCTCACCTGCAAGGAGAGCTTTCTCTGTTGAGAATGGTATGCCTACCGCAGGCTCCAGCATGCTTGCCACATCAGGCGCACCTAGGGCGAACGTGGTAAACAGGCACATTCCCACAGAGTCGACAAGAGCTGTCACATCCTGAAAAGCCTTGACCCAGACAGCTTTGTTTTCCTTTGACAAGGGATCCAGCTTCTCAGGGACACCCAGCATCTCCGGGGAAATGGTGTAGCCTCTTACGTGACAGCCTCCTCTGTTGGAAGTCGCGTAGTTAAGGCCTATACCCTTCGATCCGCGAGGATCGTACGCCGGGTATTCCTGCTTCTTTGTGCTCATTGAAAGCTCAGGGTGGCCGAACTCTTCCGCAAGGCGGTAGGATCCTTTCGCAAGCAACTCTCCTATTCCCTCTTTGTATGCAGTCTTGCGCACTGCCTCAATTAAGAGGTCTGCGTCACCGAACTTAAGCGGAATATCGGTAGCGTCCTTCGGTATGTAACCTTTCTCGTAGAGTTCCATGGCACAAGCGAGCGTTGACCCCATGGTGATAGGATCAATTCCAAGCTCGTTACAGATGTAGTTAGCCTTTGTAATTGCTTCCAGGTCATCGATATCACAAGTTGCGCCAAATGCCCAAATAACCTCATATTCAGGCCCTTCTCCCTTGCCTGCGTACTTTTCAGCAGTCACTGCAGTAGGCCTACCACAGGCAATCGGACAAGCGAAACAGGCGCGTTTCCTTACCAGAAGCGTCTCTGCCAGGGTCTCCCCGGATATCTTCTCCGCCCTGTCAAAAACGCCGGTCTGGAAGTTCCGTGTGGGGAATGCCCCATGCTGGTTGACTACGTTCACTAAGACAGGAGTTCCGTACGTAGGCAGGCCTTGCGATGTTACAGGATGTTCCCTGATTTTCTTGAAAGAGGCTGCCATAGCCTCTCTAAACGCTTTCATGTCAGCGATCTTAACATCTCCGGTTCCGCGCACTACTACGGCTTTTAGGTTCTTTGAACCCATAACAGCGCCGACCCCTGAACGACCTGCAGCTCTGCCCTTGTCATTTATCACGCATGAAAACAACACCTGATTCTCCCCGGCAGGTCCTATACATGCAACCTTGGCGTCAGGATCTGTCTCAGCCACAAGGATATCAGTAGTCTCTGACGTATCTTTGCCCCAAACATGCTTCGCAGAACGGATTTCCACTTTCCCGTTGTTAACCCAGACATAAACCGGTTCATCTGCTTTGCCTTCAAAGATGTAGGCGTCAAAGCCTGCGTACTTCATCTCTGCAGGGAAATACCCGCCTGCGTTGGACGCAGCTATATACCCGGTAAGCGGAGACTTCGTGATAACGTTATAGCGACCTGATGATATAGCTCCCGTCCCAGTAAGAGGCCCTGTAGCAAATATGAGTTTGTTGTCCGGGCTGAACGGATCTGTTCCAGGCTTAACCTCTTTACACAGGATCTTCGTGCCCAAGCCTCTGGCGCCTATGTACTCCTCAGCCATCTTAGGATCAAGATCTTCCACCACCACTGACCTTGCGGTCAGGTTTATCCTGGCCAGTTTTCCTATCCAACCGTACATTACATCTTCACCTCCTGCAAGGCTCGCTTCAGCTTGTCACCGACGGCTCTGCGTTTGCGTATCATCGCGCTGTCCGCATCCACATACTTAATGGCATCCCACGGACAGAACAAAACGCACTCAGGCTCACCTTCGCACAGATCGCACTTTACGACCTTGCGATCAGCGGAACAATAAGAAATTGCCCCAAACGGACAAGCGGCTGAGCACATTCTGCAGCCTATGCATTTGGATTCTTCAATTACTACAGCACCTGTTTCAGGGTTCTTGACTATTGCACCGGTGGGACATACGTCTTTGCAGAGAGGTTCTTCACAATGTTGACACGTAACTGGAAAGAAGAAGTTGTCTTCGAGGAAAGTTGCTACTGTGATTCTTGCCTTGACTGGATTGATTACCCCACAATGTTTTGCTGAACAAACCAGTTCACAAATACGACATGCGGTACA
>DGZL01000087.1 GCA_002398515.1 Firmicutes bacterium UBA4981 | reverse complement strand
GGGTGTCAAAATTCGGCCACTAGCCTACGGGCCGGATTTTGTCAAGGCAACCCGCTTGGGGAGCCGTCCCCGAGTGCAACACCGGCAACCCTTCTCTCTATTCGCGCTCATAAGGAACACCGAGAGCTTCAGGGGCTTCCGTCTTGTACGTTGCTGAGCGTGCTGTTGTGATTATTAGGACCGCAATAGTGAAGATGTAAGGCATCATCTTCAGCACAATGGGAGAGATCGTTGCTCCCACTACCTGTATTCTGAACCCAAGCGCTTCAATTCCGCCGAACAGGTACGCTCCTGCCATTGCCCGAAGAGGATTCCATATCGCGAATATGACAAGGGCAATAGCTATCCATCCACGTCCTGCCGTCATTTGCTCGATCCAGCTGGGTGCATAAGCCAGGGAAAGATATGCCCCTGCGATACCTGATAATGCTCCGCCGATAATTGTGTAGACATATTGAATGGCAGTGACGTTTATTCCAAGAGAGTCGGCGCATCGTGGACTTTCACCTACGGATCGCATGTGCAGGCCGGGCCTGGTCTTGTAGAGGAAGTACCAGAGAAATGCCACAAGAAAATAGGAACCGTATACTAATAGATTATGCTTGAAAAACATCGGCCCCAAAACAGGTATCTTAGAAAGACCGGGAACAGGAAGGGGTTTGAAACTTACAGGCGCTGCTACACCAATTATCGGTTTTCCGAGATAACCGCTTACACCCGTAGCGAACAGCGACAGCGACAGTCCGCTTACTACCTGGTTTACCTTGAGCGACACTGAGAGAAAAGCGTGTATAGCTGCAATGATGCCTCCGGCAATAGCCGCCCCAAGTATTCCGGCCGCAAGATTCTTCGTGGCAACTGTAGCAAGGAAGCCGCTGACTGCTCCGACCAGCATTATTCCTTCTGCGCTCAAGTTTAGGATGCCGACACGTTCAGTGAGAATCTCCCCGAGTGCGGCATATAGTATTGGCGTACCGGCTTGAACTGCAGCAGCAAGCACTGCAGTGATAAATCCGACAGTAGTTTGTGTCATGTGTAATTACCTCCTGAATCATCTCCAGAGGCCGGTTCATGTAATTTTCCGGGCCACACCGGGTGTTGCGTGATGCGCAGGTTCAGGTGAACTGCGGATGATTCTGATTCTGTATCGTGCAAGAGCTTCCACGCCGAGCACAAAGAACAACAGAGAACCTTGGAGCATGGTAGCGATATCTGCAGGGATTCCATAGATCTGTACCGAATATCCGGCCACGAGAAGCCCCCCGAAGAGGAACGACACGATGATTATGCCTATAGGGTGAAGCTTAGCCAGCCAGGCAACGATGATTGCTGTATAGCCATAGCCTGCTGAAACTTGAGCCTGAAGTCTATGAATAATTCCTGATACCTCACACATTCCTGCAATACCTGATATTGCTCCGCTAAGGAGCATGACAAGAATGATGTTCCTGGAAATGCTCATACCTGAGTAACGTGCCGCGTCAGGGTTCTCGCCTATAACGCGGATTTCATAACCCCACTTGGTTCTCGATAACAAAAGCCCTACTGCAAGGGCAGCGACAATACCGAAGACAAGCCCCAAGTGAATCCTGGTATTACCGAAGCATGGGAGCCATGCACTCTTAGGAAACACAGGGCTGAGAGGAAAGAGAAAAGATAACGGGTCTCTCCAGGGCCCGTAGACAAAGTACTCTACGCAGAATATGGCGATGTAGTTCAGCATAAGCGTGGTAATGATTTCGTTTACACCCCAGATAGCTCTGGGAGCTGAGCCAAGGAATGCCCACAGGCCGCCTGCGAAGGCAGCTGCTATCATCATTGCCGGAATCATTATATACGCAGGTAGGTCGGTAAATGTCAGCGCCACCCAAGATGCGGCCAGAGCTCCCACGTAAATCTGGCCTTCTGCTCCGATATTCCAAAGCTGCATCCTGAAGGCAATAGACACGCCTACTGCAGAAAGCAGCAGGGGAGATGCTTTCACTAAAGTTTCAGTGATACCGTACCTGGTTCCAAACGTGTCTTTGAACATTATCGTGTATACTTTAATCGGCGAATAACCTGTCATCTTAAGAAAGATCGCTCCAAAGAGCAGAGCGAGAGTGATAGATATCATGGGCACAACTGCATTCCACCAGGCAGGAGCCTCAAGGCGCTTCTCAACCCGGATCTTCCACGTGCGTCCTTGTGCGGCTTTTTCTTTCCCGCGAGTTACGGTAGTTCCAAGCATTATGTAAGCGCCTCCTCGTCTTGGATGTCCGGGACGCCTGCCATTAAGAGTCCGATATGCTCAATATCCCATTCATCGCGGTTTAGCGTTCCCATGATCTTCCCTTCAAACATTATCGCTATCCTATCGGATAAGCGAATCAGTTCGTCCAGATCCTCAGATATCAGGAGAATCGCAACCCCCTGGTTGCGTTGGTTAATGAGTATGCTCCTGATGGCCTCAGCAGCGCCGATATCAAGGCCCCTTGTGGGATAAGCCGCCACTAGCAGCTTCGGATCTGATGAGATTTCTCTTCCCAGCAGTAACTTCTGGGCATTGCCCCCGGACAATAACCGAGCTTCACTATGGATTCCTGCAGTCTTCACCTGGAAACGTTCTACCAATTCTTTCGCCTGACGCTTAGCAGCGTCGTAGTCTATAAAGGGTCCTTTGGACGTAACACGTGAGCGATACGATTTCAAGATAATGTTGTCCACGATGCTTAAGTTTGGCGCTATGCCTGTTCCATACCTGTCTTCAGGGACGTAGCTTACTCCGCTGTTTATGATCTCCAGGGGAGTCTTGTTGGTTATGTCTTGTTCGTGAAGCGATATGGTTCCGGAGTGTGCTCTTCTGAGACCGGTTATGACCTCCGTAAGTTCCCGTTGTCCGTTTCCGGCGACACCGGCAACTCCTAGGATCTCTCCCGCTCTGACTTCGAGAGAAATTCCATCCAGCGCTGTGGTTCCACGATCCCCATAAGCGGTGACATCAGAAAGCGTAAGGACAGGTTCTGATTGGAGTGTGTCTTTATCCGGAAGAACCGCGGAATGTTCTTTACCTACCATAAGGCTGGCCAGCTGTCTCGATGTCACATCTTTCTTGTTTACGGTCTCTGCTACGCGGCCTCCGCGGAGTACTGTCACCCTGTCTGCAACGTGCATTACTTCATCTAGTTTATGGGTGATGAATATTATGGATCGTCCGGTTGCTTTCATACGGTCAAGTGTGGCGAAGAGTTCCCGTGCTTCCTGAGGGGTAAGCACTGCTGTGGGTTCATCAAGGATGAGGACGTCAGCACCGCGATACAGCATCTTCACAATCTCAACGCGCTGTTGCTCTCCTACGGACAACTGCCAGATTTCTGCCCGTGGATCCAGTTGCAGGCCATATTTCTTGGACAGGGCAGAAACCTCGTCTTCAATAGCAGTCATGTCCAAACGAAAGCGAGGGGTTGACATTCCCAGGGTGATGTTTTGTGATACAGAGAAATTCTCTACCAGACGAAAATGCTGGTGGACCATGCCGATTCCTGAGTCTATCGCATGTCTCGGCGAGCCTATCTGTATTCTTCTGCCTCTTACGAAAATTTCTCCTTCATCCGGCTTATAAAGTCCGGACAGGATGTTCATGAGCGTGCTTTTCCCGGCCCCGTTTTCGCCGAGCAGCGCATGGATTTCTCCGCAACTCACACTAAAGTCTATATTCTCATTGGCCAGCACACCAGGGAAGCGTTTAGTAATTCCGTGCATTTCAATGATATTCTCTTCTTTTTGAGGCATTTGCCACCCTCCACGTTGAAGGGGAAGGCCGACGATGCCGGTCGGCCTTCCCTAGTCATGGCAGCTCACAAAGAAATAGTCACAGATTAGGATTGCAGCGACTTCTTAATTGAGCGTACCTTCTACCCCTTCGACGAACCAGTCGAAGCTTAGAAGCTCCTGATCAGTCATTACTTGTCCGGGCGCAACTCTTTCTACGCCCTTATTGTCCTTGATTGGCCCTTCGAATACTCTGAACTCGCCTTGAGCTATTTCGCTCTTCTTCTTGATAACAAGCTCCTTGATATCTTCCGGAACCATAGGGCCGTACGGGCCGACATCAACTACTGCGTCTTCTACCCCACCCCAATAGTCATACGGGGACTTCCAGGTTCCGTTTCTCACTGCTTCAACACAGTCTACATAGAACGGGCCCCAGTTCCACACCGGGTTAGTAAGTACAGCGTCAGGAGCAAATTGCCTCATATCAGTGTTATAGCCAATGCCGTATACTCCTGCCTCTCCTGCAGCTTGTTGAGCAGCAGGGCTGTTCTGATGTTGGGCAATAATGTCGCAACCGGCCTCAATGAGGCTCTTCGCGGCGTCCTTTTCCCTGGCCGGGTCATACCAAGTGTTCGTCCAGACGACTTTCACTTTGGCTTTCGGATTCACGCTTCGCACCCCGAGAGCAAACGCGTTAATGCCTCTGACTACCTCGGGAATGGGCATAGCTGCAACATATCCGATAAGATCAGATTCTGTCATTTCCCCTGCAATCATACCGGTAAGATATCTTGCTTGGTATATTCTGCCGAAGTATATACCGACATTTTCTGCGGTTTTGAATCCTGTGTTATGCATGAAGATTACATCTGGATAGCGTGTAGCGACGGCGTGGACGAAATCCATGTAGCCAAAGCTGCAAGCGAAGATGACCTTACAGCCTGCTTCTGCCAATTGGGTCAAGACTCTCTCAGCGTCACTTGATTCCGGCACATTCTCTACGTAAACAGTCTCTACGTAAGGCAGCTTCTCTACGAGGTGGAGCCTGCCTCTGTTGTGTTCATAAGCCCATCCCATATCTCCGACTGGACTGGAATAGATAAATCCGACTTTCATCTTGTCCGAGGCTGCTGATATCCCACTAATCCCAATAACAAACATTGACAACATGGTAATCACGCAAACCAAAACAGTCCACCTTCGGAATTTCACGATGGCTTCCTCCTTTTAAATTGTCTACATACTAGTGGTTGAGTCAGCTATGAACCTGCCTTTACCTCATACCCCCTAAAACTCCTGTTCTGCTTTGTCGTCTCTCCCCAGCATTGGCATGATACTTCTTGTATTCGATACACACTGAAAAAGTCCTTCCAAGATGTAGTATAAGTTTACAAAAAATGAATGTATTGTAATACTATGGAGGTAAGCCCTTTCCCTGGGTTTGAGTGGGATTTGATTGCGCCTTAGGCAAATGGCTGAATGTATGCAGCCGGCTTGCGAGGTTCCGTATCTTTAGTGAGGGGCCGGCTGTGTAGAGGAATTCAGGGGGTTATGCAGAATGACTTACATATGGAGAATCCGGAGGACTCTACTGTCGTCCGTATGACAAAGACGGAGAGGGCGTGCGTTGTTTAAGAGTTAGAACATGGTAAGGGCTTTACAGAGGAGTACGGTCCAATGATAAAGAAGAGAATCCTTAAAGAGGATGGCAGGTACCTGATATACTACTCGTTCCCCTATGAATCGGATTCAACCGAGGACAGACATGGAGACGCTTTTGCGACAGCTGACAGAGGGGTGGTGGGGGATGTCAGAGATGCGATGGAACCCAATGCTACGGCAGTGGGTTGTAACTGCGACTCACCGACAGGAAAGGACGTATAAACCCCCTGAGGGCTTCTGCCCGTTGTGTCCGACACGGGATATGTCTTTTCCTACAGAAGTTCCTGCGGCCGGTTATGAGATTGTTGTTTTCGAAAATAAGTTCCCGTCTTTTCGACAGGCACCCCCCGAGCCGGCAGTGGATGGCACCGATATCATGAGAGTCAAGCCTGCACAAGGCGTTTGTGAAGTAGTCCTTTACACAGACCGACATCACACCACATTTGCTGATCTTGACACATCACACATTACAAACCTCATTGAAGTATGGACAGACAGATACAATGAATTGGGATCCCTTGATTACATCGATTACGTTCTCATATTCGAAAACAAGGGAGACGCTGTAGGGGTGACGCTGCATCATCCTCATGGCCAGATATATGCATTCCCGTTCATACCGCCCATTCCCGAAAAGGAACTGGAGTCTTCAAGCGAATATGAGAAGGCTACCGGGAAGTGCCTCCTTTGCGATGTGCTTTCGCAGGAGCTCGATGACGGACGGCGGATTGTTGCCAAGAACTCAGGTTTCGTGGCTGTAGTGCCTTTCTATGCGCGCTACCCGTATGAGATCCATGTCATACCCAGAGGCCACAAGTCGTCCCTGCCAGACCTGGATAGCGACGAGAGACGGTGGCTAGCTGAGATGTTGAAGACAGTCACTTGCGGGTACGACGACCTCTTCGGTTTTTCGTTTCCTTATATGATGATTATGCACCAGGCGCCGACGAGTCAAGGCGATTTTGGCCATTATCACTTTCATGTAGAATTCTATCCACCTTACCGCACTGCTACGAAACTTAAGTACCTCGGAGGGTGTGAATCAGGCGGGGGCACGTTCATAAACGATACTCTTCCTGAGGTGACTGCGGAAAAACTGCGTGTAGCTGTCAGGCGTGCATTTTCAGCCGGCGCGCTCCGACCGAATTCCTGTGCTGTTTCAGGCAAAGGTGGGAGAGGTGATGGAGCAGGTGGCAGTAGATAGCAATTGGCTCCTACAGCAGTTTCAGAAAGTGTTCGGGAGTCACCTGAAAGACGGAGTATGGATTTCCCAGGCGCCAGGCAGGGTAAATCTCATAGGTGAACATACTGATTATTCAGGCGGATTTGTTTTTCCTGCAGCTGTGGGACATAACGTAGCCATAGTATTCACACCCCGCACTGATAGGATCGTACGACTCTATTCATGCGATTATCGCCAGATGAGTGAGTTTTGTCTAAATGAGATCCAAACTTCAACTGATGCCCCGTGGAGCAACTTCTTCAGGGGAGTGGCGTGGGCGCTCAGTGCCCATGAAATCCCGGACCGAGGTTCAGATGAAAATGAAGATATAGACAATACCTTGAGCCTGGGCAGAAACAATCGTGAACTGAGAGGGCTCGACGCAGTCATATCAGGTGATGTGCCGATTGGGGCAGGGCTCAGTTCGTCGGCTGCTTTTGAAGTAGCCTCTGCGTTTGCACTGCTGGTGGCAGCGGGAACGGACCCGATAATCCTGAACTCCTTTGAGTCTGAGTGCGGACTCAAGGTCAGGCGCGAGATCGCGCTTGCCTGTCAGAAAGCTGAGAGTCTTTTTGTCGGAGTCAGTTGTGGAATCATGGATCAGATGGCTTCGTGTATGGGCAGGGCAGGCCATGGCATCTACCTGGATTGCAGGAGCCTTAGGCATGAGCCTGTGAAACTGGGTCTTGACGACACAGATGTAACGATTGTGATTTATGACACAGGTATCAGGCGCGGACTTGTTTCTTCTGAATACAACCGGAGAAGGCAAGAGGCGGAGACCGGTGCGAAGATGATCGCGGGCATACTCGGGCAGAGTGACATTCATAGTCTTAGAGACGTGGAACTCTCCACATTCGAGGCGGTGCGAGAAATGCTTCCGCCAAAGGTCGCTCGTCGTTGCGAACATGTGGTAAGGGAGATAGAGAGGGTTAAGGATGCAGTCGCTGCATTGAGGCAAGGCGCTCTCCTTACTTTTGCGAATCTGATGTGGGAGTCTCACGAGAGCCTGAGAGATCTATATGAAGTCAGTTGTCCTGAACTGGACATGGCAGTCAAGCTCGCCCGCGAGACCCATGGTGTGCTCGGAGCTCGGATGACAGGCGCCGGTTTCGGGGGGTGTACCGTAAATCTTGTCCGGAATGATGCTTTGCACGACTTAATGTGCGTTCTTCCCGGCAGTCCCTTGAGGCCGGGAGCTTCTGAACCAAGAGCTTTTGTAATAGATGTGGTAGACGGGGCAACAGTCTCGGAGTTATGAGCAAAGCTGCGGAGGTGATAGCGAGGGAAGATACCCATGGAGACAAGTGTTGTGCGGCCTGAAGTTGAGTCGGAGGAATGCCGACGATATCAATAACAAGCACGGAGGGATATGAATGAAGACATCGAGATGGCTCAGGTTTGCTATCGTGTGTGCGGCAATGGTTCTTGCGTTTGCCTCTGTCGCACAGGCGGCAGTCAGCGGAAAGCTGGAGATCTTCTCATGGTGGGCAGGAGACGAAGGCCCTGCGCTTGAAGCGCTGATCGATAAGTATGAGAAAATGTATCCTGGAGTGAAGGTCGTCAACTCGACCGTGACAGGTGGAGCCGGTGTCCATGCCAAGGCTGTTCTGAAAACCAGATTGCTCGGGGGAGATCCGCCTGATACGTTCCAGGTCCATGCAGGACAGGAGCTTATCGGCACTTGGGTGGTTGCTGACAGGATGGAGGACCTGACCGAGCTCTATGAGCAGGAAGGCTGGCACAAGGTGTTCCCTGCCGGCCTGGTTAAGCTGCTCAGCACTGATAAAGGAATTTGGTCTGTGCCTGTAAACATCCACCGTTCAAATGTCATGTTCTTCATACCCGACAACCTTAGCAAGTGGGGCGTAGGTGTACCCGCTACATGGGAAGAGTTCTTAAAAATCGCTCCTGATCTTAAAGCTAAAGGTGTTGTCCCTCTGTCAGTGGCAGAGAACTGGACCCAGACTCACCTCTGGGAGAGTGTTGCCCTTTCAGTTCTCGGGCCTGACAAGTGGGAGAAGCTGTGGAACGGCGAACTGTCCTGGAAGAGCCCTGAGGTTATTAAGGCATGGGAGATGTTCGGGGACATCCTGGAGTACACAAACGCCGATGCTTCATCCCTATCCTGGCAGCAGGCTACTGACATGGTGGTCAAAGGCCAGGCAGCCTTCAATATCATGGGAGACTGGGCTGCAGGGTACATGACTACTACATTGAAGCTAAAACCGGGGACAGGTTTCGGATGGGCGGCGTCACCTGGCACTAACGGAATATTCATGATGCTCTCTGACTCGTTCGGCCTACCTGTGGGCTGCCCGAACAGGGGGAACGCTATAGCCTGGCTGAAGATGCTTGGCAGCCGTGACGGACAGGATACCTTCAACCCGTTGAAAGGCTCCATCAGCGCCAGGACTGACTCAGATCTGTCCAAGTACGACGCCTACCTGCAGAGCGCTGCAAATGATTGGAGATCCAACAAGATCGTGGGTTCTCTGGCTCACGGAGTCACCGCAAACGAGAGATTCATGAACGACTTCGCAACTGTCATGGAAATCTTCTTGCAGACAAAGAATGCCAATGCTGCTGCCAATGCAGCGGAAGCAGTGGCAATACAGGCCGGTATCGGGAGATAATAAGGCGGCCCTAAATGTGGGCACGGTGATAAGACGGGCCCGTCGCTTGCAGGCGGCGGGCCCGTGAAAGCATGCCAGGCCATGCACTCCGTGCAACCCATGTAGCGATTGGCCAAGGACCTACATGGTGTCCACAGCAACAAGGACGGTGAGGGGAATGCAATCACGGCGCGATCGGGTGGCAGCGATTTTGATTATTCTACCCTCCATTGTACTACTGGCGATATTCGTATATGGATTCATAGGTCAAACTCTCAAGGTGTCTCTTACTGACTGGGGCAGGGAAGCTGCGCTTGCGCTCCACCCTGAGATCAGCTATGTAGGGCTGAAGAACTATCATGAGTTGTTCACGGGTTTTCTTAACATGCGATTCAGGCAGGACCTTGCAAATATGTTCTTTTTCACGTTAGCATTTGTAGGCCTGTCCTTGTTTGTGGGATTGGTTCTCGCGACGCTCATCGACCAACTTGTTTGGGGCGAGACTTTCTTCAGAACTGTGTTCCTGTACCCAATGTCCCTATCTCTCGTGGTGACAGGCACAGTATGGCGGTGGCTATTGCAACCCAGAGGCGGAATAAATGTCTTGCCCACTTTGGTTGGATTGCCTGCAGGCGAATTTCTTTGGCTGTCCAGCCGCGAGCAGCGCCTGATCTTTGACTGGTCCCATGTCCTTTATTACATCTGCATCATAGTCCTGGTTGTGATGGCCTTTATGGCATATGGCCATCATCGGCGGGGAGAACGACAGCAATTCCGCACGAAGGCTGTTATCTCGGCTGTTCTCATCGGAATCCTGGTCATTGGGGTTGCCGGTGGAATCACGCTTTTGGACTACCCTGAAGAGCACGGTTTTAACAAGGCAATCTGGGGCGTGGTCATGGCTGCTGTGTGGCAGATGTCAGGATATACCATGGCGCTCTATCTTGCAGGACTTCGCACCATATCTGACGAGCTTCGCGAAGCTGCCAGGGTGGATGGGGCAGGCAAGTTTCAGATTTACAGGTACGTGGATTTGCCGCTGCTAAAACCCATCACTGTAAGCGCAGTTGTCATACTGGGACACATAGCCCTTAAGATTTTCGACCTTATATTTGCCATGGCAGGCCCTGACCATGTGCCGACATCAGTTCCTGCGATAACCATGTTCTTGAAGACTTTTCGCGGAAATGAATTTGCCGTCGGTTCTTCCATTGGCATCATACTGCTGATTCTGGTCTCACTACTCATCATTCCTTATTTGGCCAATTCATTCAAGACGGGGGAGCAGTGATCCAAGATGAAACCTAAAGGCGTAACAAGAGTGTTTGTCCAGACGTTGGCGGTCCTTTTGGCTATTGCCTATTTGATCCCCGTCTACATGACGATAGTCACAAGCCTGAAGTCGCCTGAGGAAATAAACCTGATGACTGCCTGGAGGCCTCCGTCGAAACTGAACTGGGCAGGTTATTCCGTTGCGTTCCGGCAGTTTGCCCCTTATCTCAAGAACAGCTTCATATTGGCTGTTTGCGCCACGCTGATTTCAGCGGTGATGGGCGCCCTCAATGGGTACGTGTTGTGTAAGTATAAGATCCCCGGGGGACGGGCAATCATGCCTCTGATTGTTTTCGGCATGTTCATACCTTATCAAAGCATCCTTGTCCCTCTCTTTCAATTCATGCAGAAGACGAAGTTATATGGGGGACTCCCGGGACTAATCCTTGTCCATGTGGTTTACGGTCTTCCAATAACAACCTTGCTTTTCAGGAGCTTCTATCAAGAGATCCCTGATGAGCTTTTCGGAGCAGCCAGTATAGATGGGGCGGACTTCTTCGGCATTTTCAAGTACGTAATAATCCCTCTCTCAGGCCCTCCGTTTTTGGTAGTCTGCATCTGGCAATTCACGCAGATA
>DGZL01000058.1:708-15659 GCA_002398515.1 Firmicutes bacterium UBA4981 | reverse complement strand
CGAGATCATGGTCGAAAATCACCTCCTATAGGGCCCTACGGTGGTCGATTTTCAACCACTCAGGCGATCCCTCTCAAAAAAGTGGTAGAAAATCATACAGCAAAAAGGAATTTGTGGTCGAATTTCGGCCACTCAAAAGGTTTAGCGGCACAAGTGATAGCGAATCATGCGGTGAAAGAAAAACGTGGCCGTCTACGACCACACCGATATGAAATGGCTACCGATATGAAATGGCCACAGGGTAAAATGGCCACTGGGGAAACAACACATCTGCCGAAGAGCAGTGGGCGCCTGCGGCAAGCTACTTAGAACCTGGTTTTGGAGAAGGTATTTCAGATACCGCTGCAAAAACCCCTTCTGCCTCAGCAAGCACGTGTCCTCGTTCGTCTGAGATGTAAGATACCAAAGCCCATGACCTTGCTCCCTGATTGAGGATTTCGCCTGTGACTGTCACTTCCTTCCCTATAGGGACGGGTTTTCGGAACTTCACCTTCATTGAGGCTGTGGCTCCTACGCGGCCGTGGAGGATCATAGCCCATGCCATAGCTTCATCCAGGAGCGTACATATGATTCCTCCGTGGAGGATCTTGGCAAAGCCCTGGAATTCGTCGGGCGGCACGAAAGTAGCGATTGACCGCCCTTCTCCGTCCAACTGAAACAGAAGTTTAAGGCCGATTGGGTTCTCGCGTCCGCACGCGAAACACTTTCCGTCATCATAAAACATGGCTCAACTGCCCTTTCTTGCCGGACTTATGCAAACGGAGCAAGCTCGGAGTCGTCCCTGAAGTGCCGTATTTAATAATAACAGACTTGAATGAATGGCAGAATGCTCTCAACTGCAACGCAAGGCCGATAAGGTCAGGAGGGGGGATGTCAGTTCCGTTCGCGATTGAAGCAACTCGTTCATTGTCAATATAGATTACTATATGTTTTGCCCGATACCTTCTGGTGATCTTTAGAGATTCCAACGAGGCTCGGAGACCTGCTTCTTCCAACGAGACCTTAGAGAAGTCATATCGTATTTCTCGGATAGGTTCCCCTTTGTCTGAGGCAAAGAGTACAGTTGCGTTGATGCCTGTATTGTCTCGAGCACGCATAACGCGCACAATTACCTTCATTGTCTGGGAACCTGACCTTCTATTCTGTAGTCTCTCCAAAGGATGCGCATTTTCGGCGAACAATGCCGCCATCGTGGCACACATCTTCGACACCCCCAAACATATGTTCCCATATCAATAATACAAAATACTCTGTCTCCTGTCAATCCCTTGTTTGGCAAATCCCTCAATATAATGGGGATATGTGACTAACCCTTAGGGACATCCCTGAATACATTGTCACAGGAGTCAATTCGCAAAGGGATATCCTGTTCTGTTAAATCAGGGCTGATATCGGCCTTTGCTGATTGTCGACATAGTTGATTCTGTCAACTCGATTCAGGAGGTAATAAGAATGTCGGAAGAGACTAAAAAGTCTACAGAAAACCCTGAAACAGAGGTATCTGCCGGGTTGCCCGCCTGGGAGCTTGCCAGAGCGTACATAATGCCTCAGCGTTATCAGAAAGTGCTTAGTCCCCAGGAAGGCTTGAGGAAAGGCGCAATTTTCCAGGAACTGATCAGGCCATACAAGCCCGGTAAGGGCGTAATATGTGCCGAAGACTTCGAACGGAGGGATAACAATGAATAATAGGCAGTCTGCCCTCCTAAGAATCATGGAGCTGGAATTTGCAGCTATTGACCTTAACTTGTTCTTGGACACACATCCTGATGATAGCTGCGCGCTTACCGACTTTGCTGCAGTCTCACAGGAACTCATGAAAGCAAAAGCAGAATTCGAAGCCCGGTACGGCCCTCTCATGAACTTCGGATTCGGACTCAATCAAGGGAACACATGGCGCTGGATTGAGAGCCCGTGGCCGTGGGAAGTCAACTTCAACGACTGTAAGCCTTATGGGGAGGAGTGAAAGTAATGTGGATATACGAAAAGAAGCTTGAATATCCTGCGAGGGTGTCTAGCACCAATCCTCGACTTGCAAAAGACGTCATTACTCAATATGGCGGGCCTGACGGTGAACTTGCTGCATCCTTAAGGTACTTGACGCAGCGCTACACTATGCCAATACCCCAGGCGAAAGCAGTTCTGACTGACATCGGCACAGAAGAGCTGGCGCACATGGAGATTGTCGCAACCCTTGTCTATAACTTAATACGTAATGCTACAGTGGAGCAGATCAAGGCTGCAGGCCTAGACCCGTACTATGCTGATCATGATAAAGCCCTCTATTTCGTGAACGCGGCAGGCGCTCCCTGGACAGCGACATATATTCAGTCAAAAGGGGATCCAATCGCGGATCTCCATGAGGACATGGCAGCGGAACAGAAGGCTCGCGCGACTTACGAGTATCTCATCAATCTTTCAGATGACCCGGATGTCACAGACACATTAAGATTCTTACGCGAAAGAGAGATTGTCCATTTCCAGAGATTCGGCGAAACCCTCAACTTGGTGCATGATTGGATGTCATCGAAGAAGGTATTCTACTAAGAGCTGCATATTTCGGTTAAGAGCTGCAACCATTGGTTTGTGCAAGAAAATGCGCCGGGTGATTCGCCCGGCGCTGTCCTATCAGATGCGATTCCTCCGCTTCCTCCATGGAGTGTCAGTCGCCTCAAGGTGTTTTGGCTGCGGATTCAAGTTCTTTCTTCATTGTTACCAGCTTATCTCCGTCGAGCGGATACATTCTGAACACGAGGAAGGCAGCAACGAGCGCAATGATAGGAATCACAGACATCAGTGACCTAATACCTGTCACTATAGAGGCGGGCTGTGACGGGAGGTTGGGGTCATATCCGCCGGCCTTTAAAACCTGACTCATAACCAGGGCTTGGACTGAAATAGCAAGCCGGATGAAAAGGGCGTTCGCCCCAAAGTACATGCCTTCGCGCCTTTGACCTGTGTGAAGCTGATCCTCATCAATGACATCCGCTATCAACAGTGTGTCAAAGAGAAGCAAAAGCCCTGCCAGCCCTGCGCCGACTAGCGCGCCTCCTATTATGCCTGTTGTGAAGCTGCGGGCAAGGCCAAACGGTATCAAAGCGACGGCGAACAAGGCAATAGCTCGGGACGCCGCTTGTTTTGGACCTGCTTTGATTATGTACTTGGTCCAGGGAAGGAGCGCTATAAACACCGTAAGAAAGGCCACTCCTAAAATAAGGGTAGATTGCTCTTCCGCGATATGGAGCACGTACTTTGCCTGGAAAGGCACCATCGCCATAATCATAACGAAGGTAAACTGAATCAGCATATACGGAATGACGTACGTCATGAAGGACTTGTTTTGCAGGGTGTATTTTAGAGCAGGGAGCACATCAAGGGGTTCCTCGTATTCCAGAGGGTCTGCTTCTTTGCTTCCGAGGAGAGAGATTCCCAGTGAAATAGCAGTCAATATCCCAAAGATGATTGCCATGGATTGCCATCCCAGTTTCCCATAGATCATGGGCGCCAGCGCAATACCGATAATCAGGCCGACATTTCCGAAGAGCTGCCGCCACATTGACACGATAGACCGGTCCTTAAGGCCGGTGAACATCTCTGGGAACAAGGCTGTCCAGTTAAGAACGACCAGGGTGAAGAGGCCGTCAAACAAGAACATCATTATCGTAAAGTATATGAACAGAGGAATGTAATTACCATCTGCTGCACCCAGCGGTGGGATCCACAAGAATATGAAGACAAGGACCAGCGGTATGAGACCGCCGGCGATGTACGGAATTCGCCGTCCCCATCTTGTGCGTGTGCGATCAGATAGATATCCAAAGAGAGGATCGTTAATCGCATTCCAGATTCCATATAGAATCATTGTGTAGCCCACAAGCTCAATAGGGAGCTTCATCACGTCCGCATAAAAGAAGATTATGTACGTCTGGACTGCCTGATAAGGCACTGCAGCGCCAAGGGAACCGAAGCTATATGCAACTTTCTTCCAGGTTTTCATGATCTGCGCGCAAAAGTGCGCGCACACCTCCCCTCGTTTGCTGTCACGAAGAGAATTCGTCAAAGGTCCTTCGATTCCTCTGTAAGTGTCTTCCACATTATGCCATAGTATCTTTATATCAATGACAAGTTTGCTAAGACGTGTCTCTATTCATATTCTAGACCGAGAAATGCTAATAATGGCAGGAAGTATGTCCAATAATGCGAAATATAACGAAGCCGGGCATAAGTAGCCCGTGCAAGTTCAGGCGGTGATCTTAAGTGCATCCAGCAGGCAATTGCGGTAATGATATTCCTTGGACAAAGCAGGCAACGAGCGAGTTTTGCCTGCTTTGCGGTAAGTCTTCAGAATCTCCCGGGGTTACTGTCCTCGGTAGAGTATTATGCCTTGAATGTATGGAGACTATCTCTCAGATTGACGTATCCGATGAAGAATACTCCGCAATTACGGAGAAGTTAAAAGAGCTTTGGAACCCTGTACTGGCTGAGGTCTTGTGCAGGAAGAACCAAGACAAAGGGGAAGGCTATGATCACAGAGAAGATCACGGAGAATAAGGGGACCTTCTTACCAAGGAGGCGATACCGCTGAGCAATAGGAATAGATGTGGCGGTGATAGAGAGCAACAGTATGCCACCCCTATTATCAGAGCGATCAAAGAGTATATAGAAAAGGAAACGAGGAGGTTTCATTTCCCCGGGCATAAAGGGGGGCGAAATCCTGTTATCGCCGGCTCAGGCCTTGCTGACCTATTGATAACCCAGTGTCTCATAGGAGATGTGACTGAACTCCCCGGTTTAGATGACCTGCATGCTCCGCAAGGTGCGATTGGGGAAGCGCAGCGCTTAGCAGCAGACGCCTTTGGCGCTGATAAGACTTTTTTCATCGTGAATGGCTCAACATGCAGTATTCAAAGTGCGGTACTTGCCATCTCAAAACCTGGTGATAAGATTGCTGTATCTCGCGATGTTCATAAGGCCGTTATCGGAGGATTGATACTTACCGGAGCCTATCCGGTTTATATTGACGTAGAGGTGGACAAGGAGTTTCAGATTCCGTTAGGCCCCACCCCGGACTCTCTCAGACATGTCCTGGACGAGCATCCTGATGTGCGAGGTGTCATTTTCACGAATCCTAACTTCTACGGTGTCTCTCCAAGGGTTGACCTTTTGGTGGCTCTAACTCATGACTATGATAAAATAGCATTAATAGATGAAGCGCACGGGCCACATTTGCCTTTTCATAAGGATTTGCCGCTTTCCGGGCTTGAAGTGGGAGCGGATCTTGTGATATCCGGGGCACATAAGACGCTGCCTGCTATGACCCAGACATCCTTCCTCCATCTCAAAGGCGGCAGGGTGCCGGATCAGGATATCTCCAGGGCTCTTAAGGTTATAGAGACCACAAGCCCGTCATATATACTGATGGCGTCATTGGACATAGCCCGGAAGCTGGCTGCAACGCAGGGATGTGAACTCCTTGGCCGGGTGATTGACGCAGCGCGGAAGGCTCAACTGAAGCTTAACGAGAGTCGCGGCATCAGGTGCCTTACAGAGGAGGATGTGGCCTCAAAGGGGTTCAGACATGATCCCACGAAATTGGTGGTATCTTTAGACGGTCTTCACATGACAGGGTTTGAAGTAGCGGAGAGGCTTAGGGAGAAACACAGTACTGAAGTGGAATTCGCGGACATAGTGAATATAATTGCCATCCTCACCATGATGGACACGGAACAGGATATCTCAGCACTTGCGGAGGCCCTTTCTGAGATTGCTGAGAATGACAATCAAAGGCGAGAGAAGGCAATAACACAAGGGAGTGACATAGGCTCTGTCCTGGCAGATTTGAGCCATGTACTTAAAGACCTGCCTAAGCAAGTGATGACGCCACGGGAAGCCGTGTTCTCCAAATGGGAGCAGGTTGAGGTGGCGAGAGCTACAGGCAGGATATCCGCGGACACCATTGTACCCTATCCGCCCGGGATTATCCTTGTTTGTCCCGGCCAAGAGATTACCGGCGCTCTAAGGGATTTCATGGTCCATGCCGCATCTTGCGGAGTTCGATTCCATGGCGTCAAAGATAATTGCGTTCTTGTTGTCGCATAGGTACCGGGGAAAGCTAATATCTTAAGTGGCTCAGGCTGAGAAAACCCTTGCTGTGTATAGAAAGGGGGGAAAGGCCGCCTGTGATGAGTCAGAGTATTTCATGCGGCCAAGTTGTGACTCGACGGGAGATAACTGATAATCTCGATGAACTGCTGGAGGTGCTGCCACCAAGGCTCAGGGATAAGCTTGAAGGTATGGGAGATTTAGATGATCTTCTGGAAATCGTCCTTGACCTCGGGAGGCAACCGGAAGCCAGGTTCCCGAGAGGCAGATTCGTGTACCTGGACGGGAACCCTGTTAAGCGTGAAGATATTGAGTTCCTCACGAAACGCGTGGGGGCTTTTGGACACGACAATAGAGCCGGTATCGAGCGAACTCTTCATAGAATTTCAGCGATACGTAACCGCTATGGTGATATTATTGGGCTTACATGCAGAATCGGCAGAGCCGTTTACGGCACAATCGACATTGTCCGGGATGTGGTAGAACAAGGCAAGAGCATATTGCTTCTGGGAAAGCCCGGAGTAGGCAAGACCACGCTCCTCCGGGAAGTCGCGCGTGTGCTGAGTGATGAATTCCATAAGCGCGTGGTTGTTGTGGATACTTCAAATGAGATAGCGGGAGACGGAGATATTCCCCACCCGGCTATTGGACGTGCCCGTAGGATGCAGGTTCCTACACCTCAGCGACAGGCTGATGTAATGATCGAGGCAGTGGAAAATCATATGCCGGAAGTAGTTGTGATTGACGAGATAGGGACAGAGGCTGAAGCTCAGGCTGCAAGGACCATAGCTGAACGTGGTGTGCAACTTATCGGTACCGCTCATGGCAATACCCTGGAGAACCTCGTTTTGAATCCCACCTTGTCTGACCTGGTAGGCGGCATACAAGCGGTTACTCTTGGCGATGAAGAGGCTCGTAAGAGGGGTACGCAGAAAACAGTATTGGAAAGAAAGGCACCGCCTACTTTTGATGTTGTCATCGAAATCTTGGATCGTGACGGATACGCTATCCATCATGATGTAGCAAAGACGGTAGATCTCCTTCTCAGAGGGATTCCGCCAAGGCCGGAGGTTAGGCGTCGTTCTGTAGACGGTGAGATAAGAGTCATCGAGGAAGAGAAATTCCATGATCAACACTCTCCTGACATAGCAGAGTTTGCCCCTCGCGAGCCTGCATGGGAAGGGGCAAAACCCAGGCGAGGCCGTGATACGGAGCGCTATCCGGAAGACCATGGCCTGTCCGAGGATGGGGATTCTGCCACTATTTGGATGGCTCCGGATATTATCCCGGAGCGATATGGCGGCGTCTTGAGGCTTTACCCCTATGCAGTGAGCAGAAATCGAATTGAGAACGCCATTCATGATACCGGCTTGCCTGTAGTCATTTCAAAAGACTTGGGACAGGCAGATATAGTCCTGACCCTGAAAGGCCAGTATCGGAAAATGCCAAAGACTATTCGCGAAGCGGAAAAACGGGGTCTGCCAATTCACATTATCCGTAGTAATACTGTAGCTCAAATCACTAACTTCCTAAGGAACGTGTTTGACGCAGACCGGGCCTTTGGCGAGGAGCAAGCTCTAAAAGAAGCAGAAGACGCCCTTACCAGAGTGGAGGCCTTCGACAGTCCGATTGAACTCAATCCACAAAACTCTTATGTGCGTAAACTCCAACATGAGTTGGCAAGCAGATATCATGTGAAATCAGCGAGTATAGGAGAAGAACCTAATAGAAGGGTGGTCTATTACAGGGGTTAACTGAGTAATGGGGTGATGTAGACTGGATTTTTGGGAGCTGACTATGACGAAGGATAAGAGAAACCAGGAAGGAGGTCCCGCTATGAAACTGGTTATTGCTGTGGTGCAGGATCAGGATTCCGGCGCAGTTATGGACGTGCTTATGGATCGGGGATTTAGGGCGACAAAGCTTGCGACTACAGGGGGTTTTCTCAGGCAGGGCAATACTACCTTACTCATAGGTGTCCAGGATCATGAGGTTGAAGATGTTGTTGAGATAGTGAAGTCTACGTGCAGAAGCAGGATGCAAATGATGCCTCCCATAACGGTTGTGGGACGCTCAACTGAATCATATATCGGACAGCCTGTAGAGGTTCCAATTGGCGGAGCTACCCTTTTTGTTCTGGATGTGGAGCGCTTTGAGAGAGTGTGAAAAGGAATATGAATAAAGTTCTTGCCGGTTCACTGCAAACAGGACGGATTTCTCATGCGTACCTTTTTGCTGTATGGGATATGGGTTTTGCGTCAGGTGAACACAATGCGACTTCCTTGGCATCAGGTGCCATGGCTTTTGCTGCCAGGCTCAATTGCGAAGCGCCGGTAGATGACGCTGCCTGCGGCAAGTGTCTTTCCTGCAAGCTGATTCGAGAAGGCAACCATCCTGATGTTCGAGTTGTATCTCCGGACGGATTATCCATTAAGATCAACCAGGTTCGCGGCATTCAGCATGATATGTCGTATAAACCCAGATATGATAAGGGATTTCGCATAACAATTCTGGAAAACGCGGAGAGAATGACTCAAGAGGCACAGAACAGCTTTTTGAAGCTGCTTGAAGAGCCACCCAGAAATGTGGTGTTTATCCTTGTTACGGGAAATCCCCAAGGCTTACTGCCTACTGTTAGGTCAAGATGTCAACTGATACGAGTAAACCTTGGAGGACGCGACAGAGATGAAGATTTCTCTGCTATTATAGAGAAGTTGTGCAAGGTTCACTTATGTTCGCCTCCGGAAGTCCTAGATGAGGCTGAGGCCATCGAGAAACTGCTGAATCAGCGAGGGCAAGGAAAGTCCAGAGCGGAGCTGGAAAAGGCATTAGTTGCAGCAGCAGGCTGGTTTCGGGATGTCTTGGTATTCAAAGTGACCCGTGACACAAGTCTTGTGTCTCACAGTTCGAGGGAGAGCACAGGTGATATAATAGCAGCGCTCTCCGGTGATGGGGAATTATATGAGGTTCATGATCTTATTGCAATTATTGAACGCATTGAGGAGTCCAGGAGATGGGTCAGGCAAAACGCTAATATTCGGTTAGTCCTGGAAGCTTTGCTGTTTGACTTAAGGCGAAGAGTGTGTTCAGAGGGGCAGTCACATGGACATGGACTCTAAAGAGGGGCTTTATACGTTATGGTGAAAGTTGTGGGAGTCAGGTTCAAGAATGCAGGTAAGATTTACTATTTCGACCCCGGAGATTTAGAGCTATATGATGGGGATAAGGTAGTTGTTGAAACAGTAAGGGGGTTGGAATTCGGTGAGATTGTCGGAGGCGCTGACATGGTGCCTGAGGATAAGATCACGCCCCCTTTGAAAAAGGTTATCAGGAAAGCCACTCCTGAGGATGAGACTCGAGTTGCGGCAAACAGGGAAAGGGAGCAAAAAGCCTTTGAATCAGCACTGGCTAAGATCGAAGCCCATGGCTTACCTATGAAGCTTGTGGATGTTGAATATACATTCGATAACAGCAAAATAATCTTTTTCTTTACTTCAGACGGCAGAGTTGATTTCAGAGAACTTGTAAAGGACTTGGCCGGGGTGTTCAAAACCCGTATAGAGCTTCGTCAAATCGGTGTAAGAGACGAAGCGAAGATGGTAGGGGGACTCGGAACTTGTGGGAGGCCTTTGTGTTGTGTTACCTTCTTGGAGGATTTCGAGCCAGTATCAATTAGGATGGCGAAAGACCAAAACCTTTCTCTGAATCCTTCCAAGATTTCAGGGATGTGCGGGCGCCTCATGTGTTGTCTCCGGTACGAGCACGAAGCATATCAAGAACTACGCAAGGGCATGCCACCTGTGGGCAGCGAGTTTAAGACGAATGCAGGTGTCGGAAAGATCATAGAGCTGAATGTGCTTTCAGGGACAGCTACAGTTCGGATGGATGACGGCACGATAGTAAATGTCAATGTCCGTCAGCAGGAGAACGATCCTAAGGCCTGTCCTGCAGGGCACGGTGACGGCGGCGGTGATGATAGCGATGTGACTTGTCAGGGAAATCAGGTCTCCTGTGGCAATAAACGGAATTCCGGAGAAGAGAAAGAGGACAAACCTAAGGAAGATGCCTTGACATCAGAAGAGGTTCCTCAGAAGAAGGGATCTGCAAAACCAAGGAGGCGCAGTCAGCGCAATCGGCGGAAGAGAAGGCCGAGCCGGGCCGAATCAGGTGAGGCAAAGAAAGACGAATTCGCTGAAAACCCCGTCGGAAAACAGGTTGGAAGCAGAGGCAAAGGGATAAACGATAAGACGAAAACAGATGATAAAGGCAAAATGACAGCCGGTAAGCAGATGTCCGGCCAGAAGGACAAGGCCGACCCAGGCACTAAACCCAGAAGAAGAAGACGTAGGAGGAATTCGAGAACGTCCTCTAAACCCAGGCAGAAGCCAGAGAACGTTTCTGAACCTAAAGAGAATCCTACAGGAACCGGCGGCAGGTGATGTCAATGACTTCCGGCGGAACCCTGTACGTCTGTGGGACGCCTATAGGGAATCTTGCAGATATTACCATCCGCGCTCTGGATGTATTTCGTAATGTGGATCTTATAGCCGCTGAGGATACGCGCAGGACGCGAAAGCTTCTGGCTCACTATGAGATTCCTACAAAGATTATCAGCTATCATGAGCACAATGAGTTTTCCAGAGCCCCACAGCTTATAGAGATGATTAAAGAGGGGAAAAGCGTAGCTCTGGTAACTGACGCAGGGATGCCTGGGATTTCAGACCCAGGGGCTTACCTGGTTGACTCCGTTCTTTCGAATGCGCTGGAAGTAGTGTCTATTCCTGGACCGTCTGCAGTTATAGCTGCTCTTTCAGTATCCGGGTTTTCGGCTGACCAATTCACATTTGTCGGCTTTCTTCCACGAAAAGGCAAGAGACGTGATGAAGTTCTGGAACACTTAGCAGACGACACGAAGGTTTCAGTTATTTATGAGTCGCCTTACAGGCTGTCAAAGACTCTGTCGGACTTAGTGTCTGTCGTAGGAGGGACGAGGAAGGCTGTTGTCACCAGGGAGCTTACAAAACTCCATGAAGAAGTGATTAAGGGAACTCTTGAAGATCTGTCACAGGAATTCTCACAAAGGACAGCTAAGGGCGAGATAACCATAGTGGTCGGGGGGAAGGATAAGGAAAAGGGGCATCAGGCATGAATCAATGATGCCCCGTTAAGCCTCGTGATGACTTAGGGATAGAACGAAAGAGACCTATGATGGATTCCTAGGAATCAGCCCTGGTTACACCAAGGCTTTCATTGCATCCAGGCAGTCCCTGCAGATGTTCTTATCCCTGAAAATCTTGATGTTGTCAGCATTTCCACAGAAAATGCAAGCAGGTTGATATTTCTTGAGAATGATCCTCTCGCCGTCAACATAGATCTCAAGGGCATCTTTCTCCTCAATCTGTAGGGTCCTGCGCAGTTCTATAGGAATTACAACACGACCTAGTTCATCGACTTTTCGAACAATACCTGTTGATTTCATGATAGCGCTCCCTCCTTTTCCAGCCCTTTAGCTTGGTGGACTTGGAAAGTTTACGCTCCAACTATACTTTATTTTCCAAGACAAGTCAAGGTTGAATTGATAATTAGTGGTGAATATTCCAGAAGAAATGCAATAGTCCAAAATATATGAAAACATTGCGGTGTCTTCAATCCATACCTACTTATATAGTACGTTGGTAGGCGAAATGTGACCTTGAGATTGCGTCGAGCGGTACAGGTAACGGCGTACTGCTGTTGCTGTAACACAAATGTCGTTCGCCTGACTCAAGGAGTTGTCTGGCGCTAGGTTTTGCCTCAGGATGCCTGAAATACGCGGAGCATTTGCATCAAGGAAGTATCTTGGCAGTGTGCGAAGCGATGGCGCACAGTGCGCTAAACGCAATCGAGTGTAGGCATTGCGGGTTTGCGCATCAACGTCGACAACGCTTACAGGGGCATGCGACGCCGACTGTTACCAAAGGTTGACATCTTTTGCGGCTCCGATAGCGCCGTGCATAGCAAACCGAATTGCGATAGGCGTACAGTCGTTCTGTTACAGGATGTGACATAATTTGACTCAAGTTGACATTCAAGTAAGATCAAGCTACAATTGCCTTATCTTGAAATGGGCTATTTGACTATTTGAGCTTTTGGCATCCATTCGACTGTCGGACATTAATGAGCCGATAGATTGGATGGGCATTTAGGATATTTGATCTGTCATCTTACAGAAGAAAACTTTCCGTGCTTAGGGGTATTGAACGCACGGGATACAGGCCAAGCACTAATAACTAGTCTAGGAGGGAGTGGTTGCAGATGAAGTTCAAAGGTCTAACGATCGGAGTTCCTAAGGAAATCATGCAAGGCGAGCGGCGAGTGGCCGCAACCCCGGACACGGTCAAAAAGATGGTCTCTGAAGGGGCCAGCGTACTTATGGAGAGGGGCGCAGGCGCCGGGTCTTATTTTGCAGACGCTTCATATGCGGAAGCCGGCGGAAAGATCGTCGGTGATGCGACAGAGGTATTTGCCAAGTCAGACATCATCCTAAAAGTCAAGGAGCCTCTTTTCAATGATGAAAAGGGGAAGCATGAAGTAGACTTGATGAAGAAGGGTCAGGTGCTTGTTACCTTCTTGCATCCGGCTGCTCCGGCAAATCATCAAATGGTGAAGAATCTTGCAGAGACGGGAGTAGTTGCGCTAACCCTTGACGGCATTCCGCGAATCTCGAAGGCGCAGGGGATGGATGCTCTTACATCTATGAGCACAGTAGCAGGGTACAAGGCTGTTCTGATGGCCGCAAACAGGTTGCCGAAATTCATGCCAATGGTAGGGACTGCTGTAGGCATGATAAAGCCTTCAAATGTGTTAGTTATCGGCACAGGTATTGCGGGTCTACAGGCAGTAGCAACTGCAAAACGACTAGGGGCAGTAGTGTATGCAGCAGATATCAGACCTGACGCACGGGAGCAGGCGAAGAGTCTCGGGGCTAAAATCGTTGATGTGGGAGTTCCTGATGAGATCGCTGTCGGCACCGGTGGTTATGCGAAGAAGCTGCCTGACGAGTGGCTTCTCAAAGAACGCGAGGCTGTTAAGGAGACAGTCTTGGACGCGGACATAATCGTCCTTACAGCGTTGATCCCGGGCAAGCTTGCGCCGGTGTTGGTTACCGAAGAGATGGTGAAAGAGATGAGATCAGGTTCTGCTATTGTTGACGTAGCCATTGATCAGGGAGGCAACTGTGAGATTACAGAGCCTGCTGCTGTTGTTGAGAAGTATGGTGTTAGCATAGACGGCACGAAGAACATACCGGGAATGGTTCCCACCAGCTCCACATGGATGTTCGCTAACAATATCCATAACTTCATTGCCTATTTGGCTGAAGACGGAAAGATAAATCTTGATCCTGAGGATGAGATTGTCGCGTCCTCTCTTACGACTCATGACGGAAAACTAGTTCACGCGGGGGCGTTAGAAGCAATGAAGATGAGGTAGGGAGTTGTTAGGTAATGACTGTTTTCAGTCTCATAGTGATGTTTATCATTGCTACCATAGTGGGTTATAAGGTGATAAGTGACGTCCCTAGTCTGCTACATACCCCGTTGATGTCTGGGACTAATGCTCTGTCAGGCGTCACTGTATTAGGGGCGCTGACCGTTACGGCGCTAGCCAGTGTCACCGGATACCGTCTCTTGGGCGCAGTAGCAGTCATACTTGCTATGGTCAACGTGGTAGGCGGATTTCTGGTCACTCATAGAATGCTAAGAATGTTTAGGAAATAAACGCAAGGGTGAAAAAACAATGGCAACAGTCTATACTAATGTCCTTGGCTTAGTGTTTGTCGCAGGTATTGTCTTGGGAATCAAATTGATGAGTTCGCCGGAAACCGCAGTAAGAGGAAACCTGATAGGGGCCGTATCAATGGTAGGCGCTATCGCGTTGACTTTATTGGCCGAGGGGATCATAGATCTTCAAATCCTCTGGGTGTCCATGGTCATAGGTTCTGCCATAGGGTACTATCTATCTGTAAAGGTTGCTATGATCCAGATGCCACAGATGGTTGCTCTCCTGAATGGATTAGGCGGAGGCAGTTCGGCTATTGTTTCTTTGCTCTCCTTGGTGAACTCCACATATGGCCTCACAGGTATTGACAAATTCACGGCAGGACTAGGCATAATAGTCGGCGGTATCACATTGAGTGGCAGTCTAATAGCGGCTGCGAAACTGGATCGCAAGATGACGTCAAGACCGATAGTGTTCAATGGGCAGTCACTGCTGAATACTGTTACTCTTATAGTAATGGGCGCTTTCAACGTAGGTCTCATTGTAACTGCGGAAGGCTCTATAGCAACCCTGGCAATCTTGATGCTCATCCTTGCCCTGTTCTTCGGAGTGATTTTTACCATCCGCGTAGGTGGCGCAGATATGCCGGTCACTATCTCACTGCTAAACTCCTTCTCAGGACTTGCGGGCGCAGTATCAGGTTTCGCAATTTCTAATCCGCTGTTAATAGCGGTAGGAGCGATTGTAGGCGCATCAGGCCTGATTCTAACCGGTATAATGTGTAGGGCTATGAATAGGAGCCTTGCTCAGGTCATGACAGGGCGAACTGTCGCGCATTCCGGTAATAAGAATGCAGCCGCAGGTCTGCAAGGTGCGGAGAGGGATGATTCCGAGGAGACGGGCTCCCAGAAGGGACAAGGCAAAGAGGATGCAGGCGCTGTTCTGAGAAGAACTGAGAGAGTTATTATCGTTCCCGGGTATGGCATGGCCTTGGCTCAAGCCCAGTTTCATGTCAAGAGACTCATGGATATTCTTGAAGGTGCAGGGAAACAGGTCAAATTCGCTATCCACCCTGTCGCGGGCAGAATGCCGGG
>DGZL01000058.1:0-510 GCA_002398515.1 Firmicutes bacterium UBA4981 | reverse complement strand
CCTGTCGCGGGCAGAATGCCGGGACACATGAACGTGTTGCTGGCAGAAGTAGACGTACCATACGATAAACTATATGAGCTGGAAGACATAAACGCTGAATTTGCTGACTGTGACCTGGCAGTCGTGGTCGGCGCGAACGACGTAATCAACCCTGCAGCCAATACGGCAGAAGGCACGCCCATATATGGGATGCCGATTCTCAGGGCAGAGGACGCTAAGAACATATTCATTTTGAATCTGGACACCAGACCCGGTTATGCAGGAGTAGATAATCCTTTGTACTCATCATCAAAGGCTCAACTCTTCCTTGGGGACGCCAAGGAATCGCTGGACAAGCTCATTACTGCTTTTGACGGTGACGGCGTCAAGGATTCGTGTGGAGTCGCAGGCTTGGAAAGCGCCAAAAGCAGCGATGAGGCTTATCTGGATGCCGTTCGAAAAGCGAAGAAAGTGATAATTGTCCCCGGATATGGGATGGCCTTATCACAGGCACAATTCAAGGTAAGATCA
>DGZL01000063.1:17514-17682 GCA_002398515.1 Firmicutes bacterium UBA4981 | reverse complement strand
GGCCACCCAAGACCTCGGAAAACGAGCGAAAACTAATGAACTCATACTTGGATGGGAGCTTTGCCTGTCTGCAAAAAGCATATAGTGCCCCCTTTCAGGGTGTTAGTCGAACATGGCTCGTCTGGAAAGCCATTCGGACTGATTAGATAGCTTCCCAGTGGTTGATTG
>DGZL01000063.1:16819-17196 GCA_002398515.1 Firmicutes bacterium UBA4981 | reverse complement strand
CCATTCAAGCGGATCTGAAGGTCTTTCAGTCGGTGATTGGCTCTTCCCGAGAGCCATCTAGGCGGATCTAAGGTCCTTCCGGCCTCTGATTGGCTCTTCTTGGGAGCCAATCCGAAGATCGCATGCCTTGCGTGCGTAGTCCCAAAAGTGTGTTACTCTGCTTTTCATGTTCCCCGCGTCTTTCCTTGTGTTTGTCGATCCATTCGACTTAGGGCGCGGCGACTCTTTTTTGCCCCACTATGGCAATTGATCCCTTGTCTGAATTGGATAACTCATCACAATGCCATGACATCATTTTCGAAAATCCAATAGCCTCTTCCAATTGCTCCCTTTGAGTATTTACGCCGGTTCAGCGCATATTACGCTCTATGGCTTGC
>DGZL01000063.1:10690-16585 GCA_002398515.1 Firmicutes bacterium UBA4981 | reverse complement strand
GTAGTATTCCTAACCGCGGATCACTTCAACCGCATGGGGAAGGGCGAAAAGAATCGAATCAAGGCCTTCTTTCACTGCTTTCGGGCTCCCGGGAAGGTTAACAATGAGAGTTTTGCCTCTTATTCCCGCGGTCGCCCTACTGAGCATTGCATGGGGGGTTTTTGCAAGGCCTCGTTGAAGCATTGCAAGAGGAATCCCAGGCGCCGGCTTGTCGATAACCGCTTCTGTGGCTTCAGGAGTTACGTCACGCGGACCGAGGCCTGTTCCACCTGTGGTGAGGATAAGATCTGCATCGAGATCGTCTGCCATACGTTTCAGCTCACCAACTATCTTGTCGTAATCATCAGGCACAATCTCCCTGGCTATTACCGTGCCTATGGATCTAACCTTCTCCTCGATGACGTCACCGCTCACGTCAGTCCTTTCGCCACGGAAACCAGAGTCACTTATCGTCAAAATGGCGGAACGTACAGGAAAGCCTACTCTCACCGCATCGCCTCGCTTGACTTCTCCTCCCCTGATTACCTTGGCGAATATGCCTTCCTTCGGCATAACGCACTGTCCGACTTGCTGAAATACGGCACACCCCGTGTGACATTCCTTGCCTATTTGAGTTACCTCAAGGACAACTTCTTCGCCTATCCTTAACCAAATACCCACAGGTAGTTTAGGCAAATCAATTCCGCGGACGGTAATGTTCTCAGCAAAGATCCCGGGGAATACTTTGAGGCCTTTGTCCGCCATTTTCTGTATGCTCGCTTCAGATAGAAGACTCACTTGTCTATGCCAAGGGCCTCCGTGAGCATCATCTTTCAGGCCGTACCCGTCCACGATTGTAGCCTTACCCACATCATGTTTTATTGTGCCTTTTTCCTTGCTGACGCAGACTGCTATGACTATGCCTTCTGTTACATGTCCCACTGTTCTTGCTCCTCCCCCGGCCGGGCAAATTCCCCGCTTTTTCCGCCGGCCTTCCGAACTAACCTCAAATCAGTGATGGTCATGGACTTGTCCACTGCCTTGCACATATCGTATATGGTAAGGGCTGCAACCGCAGCTCCGGCGAGAGCCTCCATCTCTGCGCCGGTCTTCCCCACTGTTTTCACGGTAACCTGAACCTCGACGATACCGCGTTCATCATCTGTCCCAAATGCCACGTCTATCCCTGTAACCGGAATAGCATGGCACATGGGAATCAGGTCCGGGGTCTTCTTACAAGCCATGATAGCAGCAATCCTTGCTGTCCCGAAAACCTCGCCCTTTGGGCCTGCACCGCTCTTAATCATGCTAAGGGTAGACCCGGACATGGACACCCTGCACCTGGCCACTGCCAAACGTTGGGTGTCAGATTTCAAAGAGACATCCACCATTCTTGCGTTACCGGATTCATCAAGATGGGTGAGACCTTCGCCTGGTTTTTCCGGTTTCACGTATGTACTCCTCCTGTGTATAAGTTGGTTAGTGCAAATGGGCCCAACTCTCGGGCACATCATCCTGTCTTCTTCAAAACGACCTTGTCCGGGTGACCGGTGCTTGCGTGAGGGGTGCGTCGAGAATTTGGCAGACCTGTGCGCCAAATTCGAACGAGGCGCGCCGCAAGCGCGCTGTCCCCCGAACGCAACACCTGCCACCTGACACTACCAAGAAAAGCGTGGCAAATCAATGACGCCACAAATCGCATCATGCCTGGGCATCCTCAGCCGCCGATCTTTGACAGTGAAGGATTCTCCCCTGGGCATGCAGCCATAGCTTGCGCAACTCTACCGTTTTCAGGCTTCAAACTCACAGCCTTGCATATCAGCCCTGCAATAACGTCATCCTTTGTCCCTTCACGGAGAGGAGTCCTAAGATCAACGGATATGTCCGAAAGTAAACAAGGCAAGAGAAGCCCGTCAGCGGTCAAGCGAATTCTGTTACAGCTTGAACATATGTGATCTTTCATAGATATGAAACCGATACTGCCCTTGGCGCCGGGGAACTTCACGTAATTCGCAGGACCTCTTCCGACTCGGTCCTTCCCCTCATCTCGCCCTGCGTCAGATTCAATAGGATATGCCCCTTGCGCCATTATCTCATCTCTGATTTCTGATATTGGCGCTACATACCTGCTACCGAAGTTCCACCCGTTATTCCAAAAAGGCATGAATTCGATAAACCTCACAGTCCACGGGTGGTTTTTGGTAAGCATCGCCATATCCTTCACTTCGTCATGGTTCACGCCTTTTAGCACTACTGTGTTAATTTTGACAGGCGAAAGCCCCACATCTTCTATAGCCTTCAATCCGTCCAAAACTGACTTAAGGTCTCCGCGCCTGGTGATTTTCTTGAATCTCTCGGGTTTGAGAGTGTCCAGGGAAACGTTCACGCGATCTAGGCCCGCTTCGCGAAGGCGCAAGGCAAGGCCGGGCAATAGCAGGCCGTTAGTGGTCATGGACACATCACAAATACCTGGGATCTCAGACAAGAGGCAAACAAGTGTCACTATTCCCTGTCTCACCAGAGGTTCACCTCCGGTCAGTCTGACACGGGTTATTCCAAGTTGAGATGCGATATCAATGATTCTTGCCAATTCTTCGATGCGAAGAATGTCAGAGTGAGACTTTGGCTTTACTCCCTCTTCCGGCATACAGTAAATACACCTTAAGTTACATTTGTCTGTAACTGACACCCTAAGATATGTGATTTCTCGTCCGAAGGAATCCACAAGTTGGGTCATCCTTCCCACATGACCTCCCCGCTATCGGACACATCATAACCACCGAGGGATGACACTTGGTCTTTGAACTGCTGAGACCATATGACGCTAAACAACTTGTCCATTGATGAAGAATGCAAAAACTCCCGGGTCATCAGTAAGTCATAACGCTCCCAGGCCACTGGAATGAAGTCTAGACCCAGGGCCCTGGCTGCCGATCTTATGCCGAGGCCGACATCAGCCACACTATTGGCAACTGACGCTGCGACACCCATGTGGGTGTATTCCTCATGCTCATAGCCGGAGATCTTGTCCTCCCCGATACCAAGCTTCCTGAGCTCAAGATCAAGAAGAATCCTCGTGCCCGCTCCGCGTTGTCTGTTTACAAAAGAAATGCCCGGCTTCACAAGATCAGAAATTCCTTGAATATCCTTTGGATTCCCAGGCGGTACCATTAAGCCTTGTTCACGATAGACAAGATTGAGAAGGGCATAGTCTTTAGAATCAAGGTATCGTTTTACGTAAGGCACGTTATATTCTCCGGTCTCCTCATCCAGCAGATGAATACCTGCAATATGGGCCTCTCCCCTTCGCATGGCCATTATCCCGCCCATGCTTCCGACGTGTGTAGAAGACAGGTTCACACCTGGATATTCGCCGGCCAAGAGGCTTCCCAAAAGATCCAAAGCCAGATCATGGCTGCCAATGGCGACGATTGCGTTATCTATCTCTTCCACATCTCTCAGCAGGTTTACGGTAACTTCTGATGATTCCAAAATCCCTTGAGACGAACCGGGGATCTCTATATATCCGTCTGCCCTCACAAGTGACATTATTGCGCCTGCTCCTCTGGCAAGAGGAGAGGCTACGTACCTACCACTGACCTTGCCTACCTTGACCCTGACGAATTCATCCATACCGGGCACAGAGACGATCCTCCGAGCAGAGATTGCGTTTACAGTTGCCCTGTCCTTAACTGTTTGCCCTAACATCTTGGCTAGAAGAGGAAGGAGAAACAGCTCACAGGATAAAGCAGCGGAAACCGGATATCCCGGAACCCCGAGGAACGGTTTGCCGTCTACGATCCCGAGAATTGTCGGTTTCCCGGGTTTGATTGCCACCCCGTGCACGAAGAGTTCACCTAAGGATTTCACAATATCGGCTGTATAGTCCTCGCTCCCTGCAGATGAGCCTGCATTTACCACAATGACGTCAGCCAAAAGAGAAGCCTTGCGCACAGCCTCAGTCAAAGCCTCAAGTTCATCAGGCACGATGTCCCAAAAGACAGGCTCCCCACCCCACTCTTGGACCAGTCCTCCGATGAGCCTTGAGTTAAATTCAATAATGTCTCCTGTTTCCGGTGTGGCGCCCGGAGGAATCAGCTCATCGCCTGTGGGAATTATCACAACCTTTGGCTTCCTACGGACTATCACCTGAGTTACGCCTGCAGCTAACAAAGCGCCAAGATCAAATGCGCCAATCCTATGATTCTCAGGCAGGACCAGCTCTGTAGCAACAATATCTTCTCCTACAGTCCGAACATGCTGCCACGGCTTGGAAGGCGCGATTATCGTGACTTCATCCGGCGTAGTCTCCACCAAGTCTTCCACCATGATCACTGAATCAAACCCTTTAGGCAACGGGTCTCCTGTGTCCACAAACACTGCGTCTTCTCCCAGCCGAAGCCTGCGAGGACTGGTCTCGCTCGCCCCAAAGGTTGCATGTGAGCGGGTGGCAATCCCATCCATTGCGCATGAGTGGTACGCAGGTTGTGACAGCCTGGCAAACACAGGTTCAGCAGTTATCCGAAAAAGAGCCCCTACATCCACCGGAACCGGCTCGCCTTCCATTCCAAGCTCCCGTCCGTGATTTACCAATCCACCAAAAAACCTGTCCGAGGCCTCTTGAAGTGGTATCCCTCTTAAGTAGACATCACGTTTCTTCAACCTTCTAATCCCTCACTCCAACTACCTGAGCTCCCGGCATTAAAATAATGTCACGATGATCCTCTCGCCAAATTCCACACCTTCAGCTTCCATAGGAATCCTCATTACCCCGTCAGCGTAAACGAGCCCGGAAATTGCGGCAGACTTACTGAATACCGGGTCTGCCCAAACTTCCCCGTCCTCTCTGCGAAGCTTGACGCTGACATAGTCCTCCCGTCCTGCTATGGACGGCACATTCGCGCCAAGCCTGGCTCCTGTCTCTCGCCTGTCGAGAGTTGTCCCCATCCACCCGGCGATTGCAGGGGCCACAAAGAGACTGAACACAACCAAACAGGACATAGGATGGCCGGGTAAGCCGAACACAGGCTTGCCTCCGGCCACAGCAAGGATAGTAGGTTTCCCTGGCTTGATTGCCACACCGTGAACAAGGACACCCGGGTCACCTAAGGCTTGAATAGCTTGCCTCGTAAAATCCCGTTCACCTATGGAACTCCCTCCGGACACGATGACCATGTCTGATTCCCCATGGGCTTTCGCAAGGAGTTCTTGCATTGCAGCATATTCATCTCTCACTATACCCCACAATTTCGGCCTCCCGCCTATAGCCTTAATCGCGCTGTAGAGCGCGTAGGCATTCATATCCCGAATCTGTCCCGGGAGAGGAGCTTCCGAAATACCCACAAGTTCATCTCCGGTGGAAACAACGGCAACGTTCGGTCCTACGGCGACTTTAACCTCAGCAACTCCCATAGCTGCCAAAGCTGCGATATCAGACGGCCGCAACCTGCGCCCCTGTGGAAGTATCAATGCCCCGGAAGGGATATCTTCTTTTGCGCCCACAACGTTTTCACCCGGCGCCACGGAATGAGTCACCGCAATCGTCTCATCATCCATTACCTCGCACATCTCTACCATGACTACTGCATCTGCGCCTTCAGGCATCATGCCTCCTGTAGCTATGGCTGCGCACTCATGAGAGCCTAACGACACCTTTGCGCGCTCACCCATGCTGATTCTGCCTTTCAAGGTAAGAAGCGCAGGGAGCCCTTGGCTTGCGCCGAAGGTGGAAGAAGCCGGGACTGCGTAGCCGTCCTTCGTGGACCTGGCAAACCCGGGCAAGTCTACAGGGGATACAATATCCCGAGCTAAGATACGGCTGACTGCATCCTCGATATTGACTGTCTCACTTTCCTTTGGCCCCGCCATGATATATTGTTTGAACTTATCCCAAGCCTCAACACGCGGAGTCAGGGA
>DGZL01000063.1:0-10413 GCA_002398515.1 Firmicutes bacterium UBA4981 | reverse complement strand
GACAATGCGCCGCGCATCTCTTCGCGTAACACTTCACGAACAGGGCCGTCTGCGATAATTTTTCCGCCTTCCATGATTACAGTCCTGTCAGAAAGAAACGGAATCTCTGTGACATCATGAGTCACATAAACCGTTGTTACCCGGGTCTTTTTGATTATCCGGCCCAATTCCTCAAGGAGCGCCATCCTTGTAGGCACATCCAAGGAGCTCATTGGCTCGTCCAAGAGGAGAACCTCAGGCCTGAGAACCATAGCTCGAGCCAGACTGACCCTTTGGCTTTCACCCCCGGAGAGGGAACGTCCGCGCCTTTGGGCCAAATGCCCAATCCCAAAGAGAGCAAGAGCCTCCTCGACCCTGACCTGCACTTCTTTGTGAGGCACATGCCTCATCCTAAGCCCGATAGCTACATTATCAAAGACTGTCGCGTCTAGAAGATACGGTCTCTGGAGGACCATGGCCATACGTCGCCTGGCCTCAATCGCACTGATTTCACTGCCTGCAACGCGTCCTCCGGCGTATACTCTGCCTTCACCAGGGTGTAGAAGGCAAGCTATTACCTGCAAAAGCGTGCTCTTACCTGAGCCGTTTGCGCCGATTACAGCGACGTTCTCTCCGGGAAATATCTTAAGATGCGAGACATCCAGAGTTATCCTGGATCCCCTCTTCAGCCTCACATCCTTAAGCTCGATAATAGCTTGCCCTGCCTTCACATTATCGCCTCCTTGGATTAGCCTTGCTGTTGAATCCGGGTAAGACTTACGTTGATGATATAGGTAATTCCTACCAAGATAATACTTAGGGCTATCGCAAACCCGAAGTTACCCTTGGACACCTCCATGGAAGTAGCTGTCGTGAGCACCCGGGTCTGTCCCAAGAGATTACCCCCTACCATCATGGAAGCGCCGACCTCCGCAACCACTCGGCCGAACCCCGCCATGATCGCTGCAAGCACCGAGAGCCTGGCTTCTCGTATGAGGATACAGAGAAGCTGCCATGAGGATGCTCCAAGAGACAGCATCTGTAGACGTATGCCCGGGTCCAACTGTCCGACGCCTGCCATAGTAAAGCCGGTCACAATCGGTACCGCGATTACCGTCTGCGCGATAACCATAGCAGTAGGCGTATACATCAGCCTGAGAAATCCTAAAGGCCCGGTCCTCCAAAGGAATATGCTTACCCAGAGGCCGACGACTACAGGAGGAAGGCCCATCCCTGTATTGACGAACCCTGCTATCCGCCGTCGCCCTCGATGTGACCATAGAGAAAGCGCAGTCCCTAAGGGTACACCTATTACAGCGCTGATTATGGTAGCAATTCCGGAGACTCTAAGGGTAAGAAGGGCAATCCGGAGCACCTCCCGGTCCCCCTTAATGAGGAGCCGAAAAGCTTCAGTAATCCCTTCCGCTATAAGGTCCAACTCTCCGTCACCCTCCGAGTTCTTCTATACTCTTGCCCGCATCAGGGAAGAATAGCGGGCTTCCGTACTTGTCAACGCCAAACTCACTGATGATTGCCTGGACCTCGTCGGACACCATGAACTCTACAAATGCCTGTCCGCCGGGGCCGTTCACTACTTTATGCTTATCCGGGTTAACTTGCATGACGTGATAGATATTAAGGAGAATCGCATCTCCTTCAACCAATACCGCCAAATCCAAGCGATCCTTCATAGACAGGTAGGTTCCGCGGTCAGTCAGGCAATATGCCAATTTCTCGTTGGCGATGTTGAGGGTATTCGCCATTCCGGTCCCGGCCTCTAAGTACCATGCGTTCCCTGACGGTTGAAACTGAAGCTTATTCCAGACTTCTTTCTCTTTCTTATGTGTGCCTGAATCATCTGCTCTGGAAACAAAGACTGCCTCAGTATCTGCAATCTTCGTCAGCGCCTCGGCTGCAGACTTGAAGCCTTTAACACCTGCGGGATCCTCAGGCGAACCCAAGATTACGAAGTCATTGTGCATTACAAGCTGCCTGTTAACTACGTCTCCGGCATCGACAAGTTTCATTTCTGAAGCAGGAGCATGACAAAGAAGCACATCTGCTTCACCTTTCTCTCCAAGGGCAAGCGCTGCGCCGGTTCCTACTGCGATTGTTTTTACGTTATATCCTGTTTGCTCCTGGAAAATCGGAAGAAGCACATCAAGAAGCCCGGTGTCCCGGGTGCTGGTGGTTGTTGCGAGGATAAGTTCGTTCGAGGCTCCGAAAACTGCGGTGCCTACACACAACACAATCATCAGGGAAACAGCTAGAATCGACATGAAACGTCTTGACATTCAGTAACATCTCCTTTCCAAATACGGGAGGCTAACAGGTTTCCCTGCAAGCCCTTGGGCCACATTTCCATGGGTGGCCACCGGTCAGCTACCATCGCTTTCTACCAGGCAAACTGACTCGGAGATCCAGATTGACTCATGGTCTATACGAAACCACCTCCTATTCCGGCAGAAATTCTATATGGTCTCCATAATCAGGTTTTATCTGTTTTTTATCATCTTCGTATACAGGCTCCGTATGGTCATCGCACACAGGTTCAGCCAGGTCTTCCTTCACGAATTCAGCATGTTCATCGTACACATGCTCTGTGTGATCCTCCTGGATGAGCTCTGTGTCATCTTCACACATAGGAATATTATAGTTATCAACCAGCTCTGCGCCGGGATAATAATGCTTCAGTATGTCAACATAGTCGTACATAGGAACTCCGTCACTCTTACACATTAAAGCCATGCCCTGCGCGCCCCATTGACTTAAGCCTACACCATGGCCTTTCCCTACACCGTCAAATATCACAACTGTTGACGAGCTTAGCTCCATGCGGCTTTCGACAGTTATCTCTTGTTCTTCGCCGTCTCTGACAGTAATATGGAATCTCGGACTTTGTAGGCCGAGCTTGTGACGAATCTGTTCCCTGGTAAGATTTACGGTCCTGCCTCCGGCGCAAAATCTATATGCCAGGATCTTGTCGCCTGACCAAATAGAAGGCTCAATCCATCCTGTGCAATCAGGTTTTAGGCCTAGTTTCCCAAAGAGATCGCTACCTTCTATGGCAAACGGCTCTTTCCAGCGATAGTGCGGAGACATCCAGTCGAAATCTTCCCTGGCAGTGAGGTATGGCTCGTCGTTTCCGCCCAACCATACCTCCTCATCCCCTTCTGTCGTTCCGCCCCCTGAAGAGAAATAGTGCGCTCTGATGGGGACACCTTCATAAACGAGGACTTGCCCACGGGTTTCAAGGACCGCGGCTCTAAACACCTCTACCCCGTTTTTCCCTAAATACACCTGAGATAATACAGTATCATCCACGTCATAGTTGCGAGACTTATTTTCGTTCATTCGCCTTAATGCATAAGTCCTGGTTGCAACAGCCTGGGCTTTGAGGGCTTCCGGCGCCCATGAGGAGTAAACCTCCCCTGTCAGAACACCCTCGGTATAGGCCTCCAAATCCACAAGGTTGATTGCAACTATTTCACAAGAACCGCCTTTTGAAGCTCCATATGATATCTCAAGTCCCCCGGGATAACGCCTCTTCCCTATTTGAAAGGCAGCGGATGCATGATCAGCAGGGAGAATACACAGTCCTTCGAGAAAAGAGACGGCCTCCCCCGACGGATAGCAAAGCACGACCTCTCCAGACGCATTACCTGCTCTTATGCGGAAAGGCTCCCTTGACGGAACAAGGCTTATGTATGGCTGATTATCAGCAACTTCCAGTCCACGCCAGGCCTCTTTCTCCTCCTTGGCAGGCTCTGCGGCAGGCTCTGCCGATAGCAAAGGGAAAACATGAGCATCTTGCTCTAACAAGAACTCAAACGGCAGGGCCACAGATAGCGCAACCCTCATCACTACTTGAGGGCCTTCTCCGTATGCCGGCCTGCACCAGGCGGTGACTAGGGCAAGCACAATAACTGCCCGAAGGACGACCTTACGCATGGACTCCGGCGCTCCTGGAAATATCCATGGCTACGATATGGCCCTCATGAAATACGGGAACTACGTCTACACAATCGATCCTTGCCGCAACCTTCACATCCTCTCCGAATCCGGCATCGATAAGGTTACGGCCATGGGCTGACTGAGACAAGGCTTCCCCGAGACGATCACGGAAGGCTTCATACAGAAGTCGCACTGTGCGGCATCCGTCAGTCTCTTCAATGCCTGAGTTTGTCAGGGCGCCCAGTTTCTCTGCAAATCCCCCTGAACAAACCGCGTCCTCCATAGCGAATCTCCCGTTCTGTCCTGCGCAGATAATGAGGATATCCCTACCCAAAGTCACAGCCAATTCACAACAAGCGGACATATTCCAAAGCCCCCCGATTATGACGCTGGGAGCTGTCTTCGCTGTCCTTATTGCCCTCGTTCCGTTTGTTGTTGTCATTATTAACTTCTTGCCTTCCACCCGATCCCCAGTAAATTCCAGCGGTGAATTGCCCAGATCGAAACCGTCTATCTTCTCATTCTTCCTCTCCCCGCACAGAAGATAGTCGTCCCTGGAATAAGCCCTGGATATATCCATAGCCTCTTCCACAGACACAGTGGGAATCACCCCGTCACAACCGTTAGCGATAGCATTCGCTATGCAAGTGCTTGCCCTCAGGACATCAATTACAATAGCCGTGATATGTTCAAAGTTCTTGCCTTCAATTTCCTGGGGGACTAATGCTACATCGACTCGCACGCCTTATGCGACCTCCTCTCCACACTTCAACGACACTTACAACTACCTATCAAATCCCTGAACCATACTGTTTACCATTTCTTTTACGGCAGCTCCGTTAGTCACCCAATATTGCTTAGAGAAATCCCCGGGTATGGTCTGGGTAAGCACGTCTCCGCCTGTCCTTATCAGAAACCATCCGGCAGAAGCCATGTCTCTTTGTGATAGGTCTGTTTTCACATACTCCATTAGAATCCTGGCCAATCTAGGCGCTTTGCGTATATTGCGGTAATTTGCGGCTTCATCTATGAGGACTCCCATTAGGTTTTGCTGTCTGCCTACTCGCGTTATGTCCCCTAGGACATCAGCTCGAAATCGCACATACTGAAGAGCCTTTTCCCCATCCAGTATTTGTCTGCCCTTTTTAATATCGACCTTTAGTCCACCTGCCTTATCTGTATACCGCATGTCCTTATCCACATCCACTTCGATGCCGCCAATCGCGTCTATCACTCCGACAAACCCATTGAAATCCACCTCAGCGTAACGGTCAACAGGTATCCCGATAAGCCCTTCAACCGTCTTTGCCATTAACTCCGGACCTCCGTAAACATAGGCAGCGTTTACCTTGGCGGTTCCGCGTCCCGGGATACTGACCCGTGTATCCCTGGGAATCGACACTACATATGACTTGCCTTGCTTAGGGTTCATCGAAACAACAATAATGGTGTCAGCTCGTCCTGGACCGTCCATTACGTTTCCCTTGTCATCATAGGTCTGATCTATCCCAAGAAGCAACAGGTTTATAGGCCTGTCCTTCACTTTGAACGTCGCCTCAAGCGACAGATAAGAACTGACAACCATGAGAAAGCTGATTATCACAACAACTACACACACAGCGATCATAAACGCGAGACGCCCGGGCGTAGGCTTCTTATACTTCTCTTGCTGTTCTAAAGATTCAAGGGCAATATCTCCCTGACCGCCAAGTTCACGTCCTGTCATATCACCATTTCCCTCCATGCCGCCCCTCCGTGTCTCATCTGACTCTCACTGAAGATGAAGGTTAGGTACGGCCGGCAGATCTAAGGAACTGCACTTCCCGGATACCAACTGGAAATACCCTACACAAGCTACCATTGCTGCATTATCAGTACAGAGAATCGGTGAAGGATACCGGACATCCACACCTTTCTCTTTAGCACGCACAGACAATTCCTGCCGCAGCCTGGAGTTGGCAGCCACTCCCCCGGCTAAAGCTACAGTGGTCACACCCATCTCAGATGCAGCTCGCAGGGTCTTCTTCACAAGGACGTCAACTACTGCTTCCTGGAAGCCGGCTGCGATATCAGGCACAAATACCTCCCGCTCCTCACGTCGCGCATTTTGTACATAGTTCACTACTGCCGTCTTGAGGCCGCTGAAACTGAAATCATAAGACCCCTCTTCCAGGAAAGCCCGGGGAAAGCGAACAGCCTGAGAATTACCTTCCCTTGAGGCAAGGTCTATTGCAGGTCCTCCCGGATAGCTGAGACCAAGTGTCCGGGCCACTTTATCAAAAGCTTCACCGGCAGCGTCGTCTCTGGTCCTACCCATGACCTCGTAATCCCCGTAATCGTTCAGGTATATCAAATCACTGTGCCCGCCTGACACCACCAGGCAAACAAAAGGCGGCGCAAGGTCAGGATGCTCGATAAAATTAGCGTACATATGCGCTTCGATGTGGTTCACTCCGATAAACGGAATGTCTTGCGCCAGTGCGAGGGCTTTAGCAGCGGACAGACCCACAAGCACCGCACCTACCAGGCCCGGGCCATGAGTAGCAGCAACAGCCGTGATATCCGAAAGAGACACTCCGGCTTCACTGAGGGCCTTATCCATCACAGGGATAATGGTTTCTACGTGACAGCGGGACGCCACTTCCGGCACGACACCCCCGAACTGCCTGTGGAGCGCTATCTGTGACGCGATTATGTTGGATCTTAGTTTTATGGCGGACGGCGAAGGATCGCCTGTACCCTCCAGCACTGCTACAGCAGTTTCATCACAACTGGTCTCAATACCAAGAATAATCATTTGCCCTATTGGTTCCTCCACATTATGACGGCGTCTTCTCCGTCATCATGATAGTAGCCCGGCCTTATCCCTACACTGACAAAGCCTATCTTCTCATAAAGCCTTTGAGCCATGGTGTTGGATGCCCTTACTTCTAAGGTCACAGCGCCTACTCCTTGAGATTCAGCGTAATCAATGGCAGCTAACATGAGTTTCTTTCCTATCCCTTTCCTGCGAAAACCAGGATGGACTGCAATATTAGTGATATGGGCTTCATCTAGAATCAGCCATATCCCCACATATCCGACTACTTCCCCTCGCGTCTTCTCTCGGGCAACGAAATAGCGCGCTCTTCTGTTTTCATAGAGCTCCGCCAGAAAAGCGTACCGGGACCACGGAGTAGGGAATGAAGCCTTTTCAATCTCCATGACTGATTCAAGGTCCGCCCTTTTCATCTGGCTGATTTCTACATCCATTGCCTTTTGCACGCTCATTGCCTTATGCACGCTCCTCAGGCCTGCGCCGAGTTTGCACTTTTTCTGCGCTGGACTTGCCCATATAAAAAGGAACCAGATCACGCGCATCCACAACATTGCCGGCAGCTATTTGTCGCTGCCCCGTAACTGCAACCACCCCCGGCCTGGGGCCCAGATACCACGGGGGACCGATAACAGCCAGATTCCCGAGTTTCTCTTCTATAACCTGTCTGTGTCTTATAGCGCCGTCGCCGAGAAACATGACCTTGTCGTAGTCTTGATTGTCAAGCTCATCCCGATCCCGGCCTTTAATCGCGTCCATGACTTCCCCGATTTTGCCCACATTGTATTCTGTGACCTTTTTCGGGCTTAGTCCGTCCACCTTGTAGGCTGCATTATACACAAGGTCTCTCCTGGCACAAATAACAGGGCATACCAATAACTTGGTAAAGACGACATTCGCTGCGATAGCATCCAAGGTGACTACTTGGCCGATGGGAATGTCCAATGAGTAGCCGAGAACCTTTGCCATTGTAACCCCGATTCGAGTGCCTGTAAAAGAGCCCGGCCCTATAGCTACGCCAACACCTTGAAGGTCTCGGGCACTCCACTCTAGATCACGCAGCATGTCATCGAGGACACCCATGAGACTCTCTGAATTCCGTCTGGTGACATAGGCGCTGTACTCAGCCACAACTTGTCCATTGTCCAAGAGCGCTATGCCGCCTGTAAATGTAGACGTGTCAATCCCTACGACACGCAATAGACTTCAACTCCTCGAGCATATGCTGATATCTTTGCCCATGGGGACTAATACTGATCTCCCGCACGTTATCATCTTTTTCGTTGTCAGGCCTTTTTATCATTACATCCAGTCTTTCATCAGGCAAGATGGATAACACCTGGTCAGCCCATTCCAAAAGCACTGCGCCATCGCCGTACAGGTAATCCTCAATTCCTATAGCCTCGACATCAGCCAGTGCGCTCAGTCTGTAGACGTCCACGTGGTAAAGGGGAATCCTCCCAAGATGCTCGTGGATAAGAGTAAATGTCGGACTGGTAACACGCCCTTTCGCGCCGATACCTTTTGCGACCCCTTGCACGAATACCGTCTTGCCTGCGCCAAGATGTCCAATGAGCCCTACCACATCACCGGGGGCAAGGAGCTTCCCCAGTGCTTCCCCGATTTTCCTGGTTTCTTCAGGACTGGAAGTTTGAGCAGTAAACAAATGATAAACCCCCCGGCGCACCGATTCAAGGAGATTATACCATAGAATACGTAGTCAAAGAGAGTGATAATGGAGTCACCTGCTGTTTCACCCGCTGTTTCACCTGCCGTTACTTCTCAGGACCTTACCCCATAACAAGCCGGTATGTTCCCCTTGCTCCACAACCGGCTCCCCACTCACCATGACCCATATTATGCCATTAGGATATTTGTGAGGATCCGTATAGGTAGCTGTATCCTCCACTGTATCAGGGTCAAATGCCACAAGATCAGCAACCATCCCGGGACGAATCAGGCCCCTGTCCCAAATGCCCAGTCTTCCAGCGGGCATTGACGTCATTTTGCGGACAGCTTCTTCCAACCTGAGAATGCCCGTGTCTCGGACATACTTCCCAAGAACCCTGGGGAACGTGCCGTACGCTCTCGGGTGGGGCTTGCCCATACCTAAGAATCCGTAAGGCGCCCTGGCGGACGCGTCTGTCCCTATACAACTTAAACGTGAACTCAGCACAAATGTGACATCCTCTTCACACATTATGAAGCGAACAACCTGGACGGACAAGGTTTCATCGATAAGCAAGTCAATAGCTGCGGTAAATGGGTCTTTCCCGGTTATCTCCGCCATCTCGGATATGCTTTTCCCTTCAAACATCTTGTTCCGTTTTTCCCTGACAGAAGCTATTACCGTCTTGTCCCAGCCTACTTTCAATCCTTCTTCTTCCTCCACCTGCCGACGGAGTCTCGCGAGCGTGTCTTTTTCCCTGAGTCTCTCTATTGCCTTTTCATCGCCGCCGCTGAACACCCAGTTCGGCAGGATAACAGACAGCCCTGTAGATGACGCAATATAAGGGTACACATCGCAAGATACGTCTATCCCCAGGGCTCTTGCATTTTCCATAATCTTGAGGGTCTCTCTGACCTTTCCCCAGTTCTCTTGCGCACCGGATTTGTGATGCGATATCTGCACCTTTATCCCTGCCCTCTCACCGACTGCAATTGCCTCTTTGGTCGCATCTACCACACGAGAGCCTTCGCATCGGATATGAGTCGCGTATATGCCTCCCTTTTTCGCCACGCTTTTTGCAAGCTCGGTAATCTCATCTGTATCCGCATAGCATGACGGCGGATAAACAAGCCCGGTTGACATGCCGAAGGCGCCTTCATCCATGGACTGAGACACCAGCGTCTTCATGGAGGCAAGCTCCTCTCGGGAGGGTTTGCGCTGCCCGGACCCGATCACAGCCTGTCTTATCGTGCCGTGACCTACGAGAGCGGCGATATTCACCGCTGTCCCATTATCTTCAATCCCCTCAAGATACTCACCAAATGATGACCAGTCCGGTGTAATTCCATATCCCTCAAGATCATATGTGACAGAGTCGATAGCTCCTCCTACAAGCGGTGCCAGTGAGTACCCGCAATTCCCTGTTACTTCTGTTGTAATCCCTTGTCTCACTTTGCTTTCGGCAAGGGGATTAACGAGGATTGCATCGTCAGAATGGGAATGTATGTCAATAAACCCGGGCGAGAGCACCAGGCCTTGTAAGTCTATGACACGCGCTCCGGAAGGTGTGAGGCCTCGTCCTATGTCAACTATCCTTTCGCCCTCGAGGGCCACATCGCCCCAAAACCATGGACTGCCTGTGCCGTCCACTATCTTCGCGTCGCGAAGAAGAAGCCTTCCCATGCCCGCCCTCCTCCTGACATGCCGCTCCCACAGTTCACCCTGCCTAAGAATTGTCATCCTGCCCCATAGCGCGCTGTCTGAAGACTCCAACCTACCTCGAAAACTACCTTCTTGCAGCAGCCTCTGCCACGAATGCGGCAAATATCTCGATCATGGCAGGAGATGCACTGAACATGGCTTCCGGGTGCCACTGGACTCCCAGGACAAACCGGTCTTCAGGAAACTCGATAGCTTCGATGACGTTGTCAGAAGCGCGTGCAGAGACTATGAACCTGTCAATTACCGGCTCTTTGACGGCTTGATGGTGAAATGA
>DGZL01000131.1:16390-18050 GCA_002398515.1 Firmicutes bacterium UBA4981 | reverse complement strand
TTAATAGTTCTAAGAATTGTGCCGGTCACCTTAGTATTTTCACTGATAAGCAACGTAAACCATGTTCAGGACGTGTGGATTGCCGTTATTATCGGTGCTGTCATTACCATCCCCTTTGCTGCTCTCGTAACCAAACTTAGTCTCAGGTTTCCCGGGAAGACAATCATTGAGTACAGCCAAATCCTCCTTGGACCGGTCATCGGAAGGATTCTTAGCTCGCTTATCCTATGGTGTTTCTTATGCACCTCTATAGATATTACCCGTGGTCTGGGCGAAGCGTATGTTATCGCCATCATGCCTGAGACACCGATTTTGGCTTTCATGATCATGCTGGTTTTCATGAGCTGTTATGCTGCAAGATCCGGGCTTGAAGTAATATGTCGCCTTGGAGAAGATGTATTCTACGTCCTCGTATTTGTTCTTCTATTGACGTATGTACTACCCTATAACGCTATGCGGTTCGAGAACTTAAGGCCTATTCTCGCGTGGGGTGTATCAAACCTTGTTCCGCCTGTTGTCGCAAATCTAGGCTACTACAGCCAGTTTCTCATAATAGGTATGCTCGTTCCGTATTTAAATAGGCCCCAGGATGCGACAAGATACGCTATATATGCGGTCCTTATCAGCGGGGCGCTGATGGTGCTTGCAGTCGTAGTCTTAGTGGTAGTGTTTGGCCCTACTGCAAACTCATGGACCCTTCCATTATTCAGTCTTTCCAGGATGATAAGCTTGGGAGAATTTTTTGAGAGAATAGAGGTGGCGGTGATGGCTGCGTGGACGCTAAGCACCGGAATCAAGTTGGCCCTGCTTCTTTGGGCAACATCTCTTACAATAGCCCAGGTTTTCAACTTACAGGCTTTTGAACATCTGGTATATCCTCTAGGCGCTGTTGTCGTCGCATCAGGCCTTTTCTTTTTTGAGAGTATGGTGGATCTCGAGGATTTTCTTGCTAAGGCAGGTGCTATGAGCTCTATTCTTGTTGCAGGTGTGGCATTTGCAATTCTCTATGCTGCGCTTGGAATCCGGATGTTAATCTATCGCCGAAAGGGAGGAGCCGGGTGACAGCTACGCGCATGGCACGCACTGCGGTAGTTTTTCTCATAGTCCAGGTTGTCGTTTCCACTGCCGGGTGTTGGAGCAGAAGAGAGATAGAAGACATCGGGTTTGTCCTTTCAATCGGCGTAGATCATGCCGCAGAGGAGGGAGAGATTATGATTACTGTCCACATCGCGAAGCCGTTTGCTATATCGACAGGAGTCGCAGGCGTCGTTGACGAGAAACCATTCTGGCAAGTAAGCAGCACAGGCCATACTGTGTTCGAGGCTTGGAGGAATCTCCGCCAGCAGTCTCCACGGCGCCCTCTCTTGCATCATAGTAGATTCATCGTATTTGGAGAGGAATTCGCCAGAGGAGGCATTCGTGAAGCTATAGATTTCTTTTCCAGAGAGGGGGAAGTCAGGGAAACAAATACTGTAGTTGTTGCGAAAGGAGTCAAGGCTTCAGAAGTTGTCTGGAATGAATTCGAGCTGGAACGCATGCCCGCTGAAGGAGCGCTGGGTATCATGAAGGTAGCAGTACAGGAGCTTTCTACAACTGTCATGGTAACATTGAATGATTTTCTTCAGATGTTAGAGACGGAAGGTCATGAAGCTATAGCTTC
>DGZL01000131.1:11778-16132 GCA_002398515.1 Firmicutes bacterium UBA4981 | reverse complement strand
GGTGCTGCTGCATTCAAAGGAGACAAGCTTGTGGGATGGTTGGATAAAATCGAAACCAGGGGGCTTCAGTGGGTGAAGGGGAAGGTTAGGTCCGGCATCATAGTGATCAAGCAACCGGAAGAAGAAAACAAGCTGGCAAGTATTGAGATCTTAAGGGCTGATTCAACTGTGACTCCCAAGATTTCTGAAGGGCGCCCGTCTATCCTGATTAAGGTTGGCGCTCTCGGGAATCTAGGTGAGGTGCAAGAGTACTTCGATCCCATGGAGAGCCAAGAAACATGGATATCGATGGAACGGCGGATGGCTGAAGTGATACGGCATGAAATCGAAGCTGCTCTGGATATTGCGAAGCACGAGTTTAACTCAGATATCTTCGGGTTCGGAGCTGAGATTTGCAGAAAGTATCCCAAGGAGTGGATAGATCTTAAGGACAAGTGGGATGAAGAATTTCGCAAGCTGGACGTAGAGATTGAGGTTACGACATCTCTAAGGCGCTCCGGTCTGACACGCAGAAGCATCCAGGTAGTTCGTAAGGAGGAAGGCTAGGCATGGCGACTATCGTCTTGCTTGTAGCAGTGTTTACCGTCATTGGCCTCTTCGAGGTCCCGAAGATCGTTGAGAAGAGGCTTTGGCGTGAGCTTTTTATGTTTGCTTTTCTGCTTGTTTTCGGTTTTACTCTCAGTGTTCTCCTTGCCCTTGACGTCCTTCTGCCGAGTCCGGTGAAAGGAATAAGGCGCCTTATGAATCCCATCCTCAGGCTCATCGGAATTCATACACATCTTTCGTGAAAGCCCGAACCGAATAAGCTTATGCACTGAACGATTTCATTAGATGAGCCACAGGAATCCTCTTCATGGCTTGCCGAGGAAACCCCGGTTTAGTAGAATGAAGCTGCAAACATTGAGTTTTTCCGTGGGAATCGGACGCATTCCGTGGTAAGGAGCAGTGACCGGGTGACTGGAACCATATTTGACATAAAGAAATACTCCGTTCATGACGGGCCTGGCATCAGAACCACGGTGTTCCTTAAAGGCTGTCCTCTTAAGTGCGTGTGGTGTCACAATCCCGAGGGTCAAAGGATGTCTGCTGAGATGATGTTCTTTTCGGATCGGTGCACCGCTTGCGGAACCTGTGTTTCTATCTGTCCTAATCAGGCTATTGTCCTTGAGGCCGGCAGTTCGGATATGGACAGAGTTCATGAGATCCATACATTGCGTGAGAAGTGCACAGCCTGCGGAGCGTGTGTTGAGGAGTGTCCTTCAGGCGCCAGGGAAACTGTAGGGAGAGTCGTGACTTCTGATGAACTCATCCAGGAGATCATGAAGGACGTAGTTTTCTATGACAGCTCAGGAGGGGGAGTCACGTTCTCCGGCGGAGAGCCTTTGCTGCAGCCTGATTTCCTCCTTGCTTTGCTTCGGGAATGCAAGGAAAGAGAGATCCATACTGCAGTTGATACGTGCGGTTTTGTTAATTGGGAGACTCTGTCTGCTATCGTTCCATATGCCGATCTCATTCTCTACGATCTGAAATGCATGGATGCGGGTATGCATTTTGAGCTCACAGGCAGGAGAAATGAGGTAATCCTTAGGAACCTCATATGCCTTTCTAAGACTCACAACAATGTGACTGTGCGCTTTCCGCTGATCCCAGGTATCAATGACAACGAAGAGAATATCGTGTCCACAGGAGAATTCCTCCCATCGTTGAGAAGGGAAGGCAAATCACTGCGCATTGATGTATTGCCTTATCACAAGACGGGGATCGGCAAGTATGAAAGGCTGGGAAGGGTATACAGCATACGTGATATCCCCCGGCCAACAGATGAGATGGTTCATGCTGTTCAGGAGAGGCTGAGAAAACTCGGACTTAAAACCGGAATTGGGGGGTAGGCGAGATGACAGAAAGGGTTGTCTTGCTGAGGGAGGAGAGTCTAAACGCAAAGCCTTACATATCCACTGAGAGGGCAAGGCTTGTTACAGAGGCCTACAGGAATGCAGGAGTCCTATCTCCGCCTATTATACGGGCTTTGGTATTCAAGACGTTGATGGAGCAAAAGACTGTATGCATAAATGACGGTGAGCTTATTGTCGGAGAGAGGGGCCCACGGCCGAAAGCTACGCCTACATACCCTGAGATTTGCTGCCACAGTCTTGAAGATCTGGAAGTGTTGGATTCCAGAGAGAAGATTTTCTTTGCTGTCAGTCCTGAGGCTCGAAAGATCTATGAGGACGAAATCGTGCCCTTTTGGAAGGGCAGATCCATGCGGGATATGATCTTCCGCCAGATGACAGACGAATGGAAGGCCGCATATAACGCAGGCATCTTCACTGAATTCATGGAGCAGCGCTCGCCTGGACACACAGTCTTAGATGACAAGATTTATAGGAAAGGATTGCTCGATTTCAGAAAGAATATCCGGGAAAGCCTGACCGGTCTTAACTATGTTTCGGACAGCAGAGCTTACGATAAGCGTGAACAACTTGTGGCTATGGATATGTGCGCTGATGCACTAATTCATTTCGCCCGGAGGCACGCTGAGAAGGCCTTGGAGCTTGCCGGGGAAGAGAAAGATGAGATAAGAAAGGCGGAGCTTGCGAAGATAGCTGAAATATGCTTGCATGTTCCTTGCCATGCTCCCAGGACGTTTTGGGAAGCGCTTCAGGCGTACTGGTTTGTGCATATCGGTGTCATCACCGAATACAACACATGGGACTCCTTTAATCCGGGACGTCTTGATCAGCACCTGTATCCGTTCTATAAGAAGGACATTGAGGAAGGAAGGCTCACAGAGGAAGAAGCAAGAGAGCTTCTGCAATGTTTCTGGATCAAATTTAATAACCAGCCTGCGCCACCCAAAGTCGGTGTCACAGCAGAGGAAAGCGCGACCTACACTGACTTTGCCAATATTAACCTAGGCGGACTTAAGGCAGATGGCCGAGACGGCGTAAACGACCTCACGTATCTGATCCTTGACGTAATCGATGAAATGAGGCTCTTGCAGCCCAGCTCCAATATTCAACTCAGCGCTAAGAACCCCGATCGATTCCTGAGGCGCGCGCTTAGAATTGTGAGGAAGGGGTGGGGCCAGCCTTCAATATTCAACGCTGATATGGTGGTTCAGGAGCTCCTCCGGCAAGGCAAGTCACTTGCGGACGCAAGGTGCGGTGGGACCAGCGGATGCGTGGAGACAGGCGCTTTCGGTAAGGAAAGCTATATTCTTACCGGATACCTCAATATGCCGAAAATCTTAGAGCTTGCCTTAAATGACGGGATCGATCCGCGTACCGGGAAGAGGCTTGGCCCGGCTACCGGACTTCCTGTGGAGTTCGAAAGCTTTGATGAGGTACTCGAGGCATTCAAGAAGCAACTTGACTACTTTGCGGGCGTGAAGGTAAGAGGCAATAATGTCATTGAGCGGATGTACGCCAAGTACATGCCTACACCTTTCCTGTCCCTTCTTATTGATGATTGCATAGGAAAAGGCATGGATTACCATGAAGGCGGGGCCAGGTATAATACGTCGTACATTCAAGGGGTGGGGATCGGGACTACAACTGACAGCTTGGCTGCTGTCAAGCATCACGTCTTTGATGAGAAGACTCTGACTATGGAAGATCTGATGCAGGCTCTCCATAGCGATTTTCGGGGTTATGAGGCTATCAGGATGCGCCTTGTAAACTCATCGCCTAAATATGGCAATGACCATGACAGTGCAGATGACTTGATGACTTGGGTTTTTCGGACATTCTTTGGCGCAGTGGAAGGCTGTCCCAACACGAAGGGCGGAATCCACAGGATAAACATGCTTCCCACTACGTGCCATGTGTATTTCGGCAAAGTATGCGGCGCGACCCCTGACGGAAGATATGCTAGGGAGCCGCTGTCAGAAGGGATCTCCCCTGTGCAAGGCAGAGACCGAAACGGCCCTACTTCGGTGATGAAGTCAGCTTCGAAGATGGATCACGCGCTTACAGGAGGCACACTCCTTAATATGAAGTTTACGCCGAAGATACTTGAAGGAGAGGAAGGAATCACGAACCTTGCGCACCTGGTGCGGTCCTATTTCAAGCTTGGCGGACACCATGTACAGTTCAACGTAATAGACGCGGAGACTCTTCGCGCTGCGAAGGAGGATCCTGAGAAGTACCGGAACCTCATTGTGAGAGTGGCAGGATACAGCGACTATTTCTGCGATCTTACAGAAGCCCTACAGAATGAGATCATTGCCAGGACTGAACATGCATCTTTCTAAGACGTGGTTGTTCCTCGTTCTTTGTGTCGGCAATTCGTGTTGATATTTTGTGTTGACTTTGTATCGATCTTTATGCCGTCTTTGTGTCGAACTTTGTGTCGA
>DGZL01000131.1:0-11574 GCA_002398515.1 Firmicutes bacterium UBA4981 | reverse complement strand
TCGAACTTTGTGTCGAACTTTGTTGACAAGCAGGGTGCGCTGTGATAATATTCATTTTAAAATATAATATGGAGCTTGTGCCAAGTAATTTGGCGACGAATTTAGATCATTTGCTCATCCAGAGAGGTGGAGGGACTGGCCCAATGAAACCCGGCAACCTTCCGTTATTGCGGTTTGACGGATTTACGACTGCATCATGGAGAGGTGCCAATTCCAGCGGATGAATCCAGAGGATTAATCCGGCAGATGAGGGAAGCAAGGCATTTACAAAGCTTTAGGCCCTTTCCCGCTGCGGGGAGGGTTTTTTGTATCTTAGAGGGGATGTGTGGCAGGGTTGGTGAGACTGGAGTCAATCTCAAAGACTTTCGAGACAGATTCGAAAAGAGTAATTGCGCTTCGAGAAGTAAGCCTTCGCGTGGCGCCGGGAGAGATTTTCGGGATAATCGGTCTTTCCGGAGCGGGGAAGAGCACACTTGTCAGGTGTATTAACATGCTGGAGGTACCTGATAGAGGCAAGGTTTATGTGGACGGGTTAGAAATCACTGCCCTGGGAAGTCGGGAGCTTCGCGAAGCACGAAAGAAAATCGGTATGATATTCCAGCACTTTAATCTACTGTCGTCCCGAACGGTCTTGGAAAACGTGGTCTTCCCTTTGGAAATCGCGAAATTGGAAAAAGCGGATAGGGTAAGGAAAGGAAGAAAGCTCCTTGCGCTCGTGGGCCTTGAAGATAAGGAAGACGCCTATCCTTCTCAATTAAGCGGTGGGCAAAAGCAGCGGGTAGGGGTTGCGCGAGCATTAGCAAATGACCCCAAAGTGCTCCTGTGTGATGAACCTACGTCATCCTTGGATCCTCAAACCACGCGATCCATCCTCAGGCTGCTTGATACAATTAACAAGGCCTTTGGATTGACTATCATCCTGATTACTCACGAAATGGACGCAATCAGACAGATATGTGACAAAGTGGCGGTAATCGCAGATGGAAAGGTAGCTGAGTCCGGACGAGTCATTGACATGTTTACTTCCCCGAGGCATGAAACGACGAAAGCCATGATCCGAGGGTCAAGCCACATAGATGCCCCTGACTGGGCAGTGGAGATCCTTGAAGCGTCAGCAAAGGCAGCTGACAGGCGAGTGGTGAGGCTGTCTTTCATGGGAGAGTCAACGGGACGTCCTGTGATCTCATCAATTGCTCGTGATTTCGGGGTAGACATAAATATCCTTACTGCTCAGATTGATCATATCAAGTCAATCCCGTTTGGTGTCATGTTGGTGGAACTCTCCGGTAATGGTGACGCGGTCGAGAAATCCATAGATTTCTTGCGTGGGCTCGGAGTATCTGTTGAGGTCATTGATGATGTGAGCGATCTTTTGACAGAGGTGAATGGGGGGTAGGGCGCCAGGTGTTTGATTCTCGTTTGGTTCAAATTATCGTCAGTAGTTTAGGTGAAACCCTCTACATGGTCGGGGTGTCTTGTGCGATTGCCGTGGTTTTCGGGTTACCCATAGGAGTCGTTCTGGTAACTACCGAAAAGAGGAATATCCTGGAGAATCCCGGTGTGAACCAGGCTTTCGGAGCTGCGGTCAATATCGGGAGGTCCATTCCCTTTGTCATCTTAATGGTAGCAATAATGCCCTTTACAAGGCTTTTGACAGGCACTTCCATCGGCACGACTGCTGCAATTGTTCCGCTGACCATCGCTGCGGTTCCGTTCGTGGCAAGAATGGTTGAAACCTCCCTTCGTGAGGTTGATCCCGGTGTAGTTGAGGCAGCTCAGGCCATAGGCGCGTCTCCATGGGAGATCATAACAAAGGTGCTTATTCCGGAGGCGAAACCTTCACTGATACTAGGTGTGACAATCACCGCAATTAACCTGGTAGGCTATTCCACTATGGCAGGGGCCATAGGCGGTGGGGGGCTGGGGGATCTCGCGGTGCGGTACGGGTACCAAAGGTTCCGCGGTGACGTAATGTTTGCAACAGTTATCATCCTCGTCCTCCTGGTCCAAGGGGTTCAGATGCTAGGTGGCGCGCTGGCAAAAAAGGTAGGGCAGAGGCGAAGCTGATTCAGCGAGTTCCGTCCGAGGGCAGCGTTTTGAAGAGCGTTGTCAGGGAAGGGGTTGCTACATACAGCGATATGAAGAAGAAGAGGAGGAAGAAAGTATGAAGAAAAGACTCAGAAACAAGGACAATCATCCCGTGATTCGGACCCTTTTGGTATCCTTCATGCTTATGTTGGTCCTATGCGCCGGAGGAGCGAGCAGTGAGGCGTTGGCGCCTACAAAGCTAAGGGTGGGTGCGACACCTGTTCCGCACTCAGAAATCCTTGAAATCGTAAAACCTATTTTGAAAGACAAGGGGATCTTGTTGGAAGTCATCGAGTTTACCGACTATGTTACTCCCAATCTTGCGCTGGATGACGGGGATATTGATGCCAACTACTTTCAGCATATTCCGTATCTGGAGGAGTTTGCCTCAGCGAGGCGTCTTGATATCACCTATATTGCCAGTGTGCATATTGAGCCTATGGGCGCGTACTCAAAGAAAATCAAGGACCTGAACGACCTGAAGAATAAGGCCAAGATTGGAATTCCAAATGACCCCACAAACGGTGGGAGAGCTCTTTTGCTCTTGCAGAGGGCAGGCATTATTGAACTTGATGACAAAGCCGGTATTACTGCAACTAAATACGATATAGTCAGAAACCCTAAGAACCTTCAGATTATTGAGCTTGAGGCAGCTCAACTCCCAAGGTCCCTTGAGGATCTGGATCTTGCCGTAATCAACTCGAATTATGCTCTCGAGGCAGGGCTCATTGCAACGAGAGACGCCCTTATTATAGAGGACGCGAATTCGCCTTATGTGAATGTCCTGGCTGTAAGGGCAAAGGACAAAGATAAGGCAGCAATCAGAGAACTTGCAAAGGCTCTGACTTCGGAGCCGGTGGCAGAGTTCATAAAGGAGAAGTACCCCGGTTCAGTTGTGCCTGCTTTTGGGCTGGAGTTCTAACTGGTGACAGCAGGTCACTGACAATCGCAGACTACAGATAAAAAACAGCCTGTAGGCAGGACATACGTGCCTACAGGCTGTTTTCCGCTGTTGTTGTGTGGAGTTGTAGTTGTCCGCAACTCACAGTCGGTGTTGTCGTCCGGAGGTGTCCATGGCTATGTTGTCTCCGACTTGCAATTACATTGCTTCTTTGCTGTGTGGTTCTTCTCCCAGATATCGTCTGCCACCTCTCCCCATGCTTTGGCGTATCCGTGCAGGGGCTGGCAGAGAGCGGATGCAGTCAGATTATCTATCTGGGTCGGATAGGCCCCTGATTCCTCCACAAGTTGCTGGAGTTTTTCAGGGTTGTCAATCATGGGACACGGCCTGAGGAGATTCTCATTAAATGGTATTGACTGTTGATATGCTTTGAACAAAGGCGATTTCAGCGCCTCCAAGAGAGTTGTGTCCTTAATGTTAACATTAGCATAATGGATGAACGCGCATGGTTCCACTTCACCTGTGGCGTTAATGTGGAAGTAGCACTGTCCGCCTGCAATACATCCGCCTGTAACCCAGCCGTCATTCCAGAAGTCTGCTATGAAAATGGGTTTTTCTGAGCGCCATTTGTTGACCGTCTTATACATGTATTGCCTTTGCAGAGGGGTTGCCATGTACTCCAGGTCAGCCTGTCCCCCAACTGGGACGTAAGTAAACAGCCAGCCAAAGATGCAACCTTTATCTACCATCAAATCTATGAATTCGTCGCTACCGACTCTGTCTGTGTTTTCTCTGTTGTACGTGGCTGAGAAACCGTACACGACACCGGCTTCGCGTAGGTTATCCATAGCCTGCATAACCTTATTGAAGACTCCTTTGCCACGCCTGGCATCAGTTTCCTCTTCAAAGCCTTCCAAGCTTATGGCAAAAGTCACATTGCCAATATCTGCGAATTTTTTTGCTGCTTCCTTGTCAATCAGAGTGCCATTTGTGAAGACATGGAATACCAGTTCATTATATTTCTTCGCCAAAGACATAAGGTCGTCCATTCTGACAGTAGGCTCACCGCCTGAGACTACTATGAAGCGAGTACCAAGCTCCTCAGCTTCGCCGATAACCCTGTCTAGCGTTGCGTAATCCATGTCTTTGGTGCGGTCATATTCAGCCGCCCAGCACCCCTTGCACCTAAGATTGCACCTTCCTGTGGGGTCAATCAGCATTGCCCATGGTATGTGTACACCGTACTTCTCCTCAGTACGCATTCGGTAAGTAGGAGCCAAAATACCGGCATGGACAAAGAAGTTAATGCCGGCCTTGTCACGGACAGTAGGAGAAACCTGTTCAAGGGTTCTAACAGCCAGCTTACGCCAGTTATTATCTTCATCTGCCATAGCTTTGATCCATGCACGAGCATATTCTTTGTGTCTAGGGTCTCGCGCCAGAGTTTCTCCCCATTGAACAATCTTAACGAGGTTTTTTTCAGGTTCGTTTGCCAGGAACCTAAGCATTTGCTTGACAACTGCTTCGCCAAGCATAGCCTTTGCGCCTTCAAACGCCATAATATCTACCTCCCTTGTAGACAATCTGTTATTCGGTCTATAATCTTAAGAGACAGGTTGACACATTGCTATAAACTAAATATGTGCTTTCTGTCGAGAAGCATGTTGAGAAGGTTGCGCACCTCTTCGAGGAGTGAATGGTTCATACTGCACAAAGTATACTTACCTTCCCGATGTAGTCGGACCAGGCCTGCTTCATGAAGGATTTTAAGCTGCTGAGAAATGGCGGATTGGCTCACCCCCAGTTGCTCCTCGAGTTCTCCGACACTGAATACCTTTGATGAAACTAGGTCGAGGATTTTGAAACGTGTTTCTTGGCCGAGCGCACGAAATGCCCGAATCGAATCCTTCGTTCGCGTTATGGACTCCACCTCCCTGGCAGCGACAATGCGGTTACATTCGAATTGTCGTCAGATCCGCGGCGCACAAACAAAATGCCGGTAGATTTAGTAATAAAAGTCATATTACCATTTGCTAATATGTTAAACCCTATCTCCTGTCTTGTCAACATTCGCCTGTGGAAACCGTCACCTGTGGAAAGCGAAAATTGTCTCAGTCTTTGGATGGTGATATAATGAATCATGGATGTGGCCGGGACTCGTGTTCTTTGGGCCACATTTGCTTGATAATACGGAGGTGCGATATCTTTGTGGAGTTCCACTATAAGGAATTTCTGTATAATTGCTCACATAGACCACGGAAAATCCACTCTCGCAGACAGGATACTGGAAGCCACGTCGTCGATTTCTCAGCGTGACATGACTGACCAGGTTCTCGACAGCATGGATCTTGAACGTGAGCGAGGCATTACAATTAAGGCCAAGGCAGTGCGCCTGGCATATAAATCTCCTGACGGAAAGGACTATATCTTCAACCTTATCGATACTCCGGGGCACGTGGATTTCGGTTATGAGGTCTCGCGCAGCCTTGCCGCGTGCGAAGGCGCGGTGTTGGTGGTCGACGCGTCCCAGGGGATTGAAGCCCAAACCCTTGCTAACCTCCATCTTGCAATAGAGAATGATCTTACGATAATCCCTGTGATAAACAAGATAGACCTGCCTAATGCGGATCCGGAAAGGGTCATGCGGGAGCTCCAGGATATTATTGGGTTTAGCCGAGATGAATTCATATTTGCCTCAGCCAAAACAGGACAGGGTGTACAAGAGGTATTAGAGGCAATCACTCATAGAGTTCCGCCACCCCGTGGTGACGCCGAGGCTCCTTTGAAAGCCTTGATCTTTGATTCGCACTTTGATCCTTACAGGGGAGTCATAGCATATACGAGAGTCATGGACGGTCACTTTACCACCGGGATGCAGATAAGGTTAATGGCAACTGACAAGGAATTTGAGGTAATGGAGCTAGGGGTTTTCAAACCTGACATGCATGAGACACAATCCTTATCTGCAGGTGAGGTTGGATACGTGGCCGCAGGGGTGAAGAATGTCCAGGACATGCGTGTCGGCGACACTATCACTTCTGCCAAGTCTTCTGCCGAGGCGCCTCTCCCCGGTTACAGGCGGGTACGGCCTATGGTGTTCTGTGGGCTTTATCCTGTAGAGGCCGGCCAGTATGAAGACCTTCGCGACGCCTTGACGAAGCTCAGACTAAACGATGCTTCGCTTGAGTTTGAGCCGGAGACGTCTGTCGCTTTAGGTTTTGGTTTCAGGTGCGGTTTTCTTGGGTTATTACACATGGACATAATTCAAGAGCGCTTGGAACGTGAGTTTGATTTGAATTTGATAACCACAGCCCCGAGTGTAGTCTATCGGGTCGAGAAGACTTCCGGAGAACGAGTGGAAATTGACAGCCCGTCCAAGCTGCCTCCAACTTCAAAAATCCGGGCTATCGAAGAACCGTTTGTCGAGGCTGCGATCATTACCCCTTCTGACTATATAGGGCCTGTAATGGAGCTGTGTCAGGAAAGACGGGGTCAGTACAAGGATATGGAGTACTTGAGTGAGAGTCGCGTAAGACTCATCTATAACTTGCCCCTTTCTGAAATTCTTCTGGACTTCTTTGATCGGCTTAAGTCGCGGACCAGAGGGTATGCGTCTTTGGATTATAAGTATATCGGACATTTTGAGTCAAACCTTGTCAAGTTGGATATTCTCCTTAACGATCAGCCTGTGGATGCCCTCTCATGCATGATCCACAGGGACAAGGCCGAAGAGCGGGGGCGCCAGTTAGTGGAGAAGTTAAGAGGAATCATTCCTCGTCAGCTTTTCGATGTGCCGATCCAAGCTGCTATAGGGTCTCGGGTGATTGCCAGGGAGACTGTGCGGGCAATGCGCAAGAATGTGTTGCAGAAATGTTATGGAGGAGATGTCTCACGAAAGCGGAAACTCCTGGAGAAACAGAGAGAAGGGAAAAGGCGCATGAAGCAGTTGGGGAATGTGGAGATTCCTCAGGAAGCGTTCATGGCCGTTCTCAAGGTGGATTAGGCCCACTCTGCCGACAGAGCGAATCCCGCAAGATGCCTGGCTTGGGCCTGTACGTTCATATACCCTTTTGCACAAAGAAGTGTGATTACTGCGACTTCAATTCCTGTTCTATGGACTCCTTTGATGACGCGAGGGAGATTGTAGACGGATATCTGGAAGCGCTTCTTAGGGAGGCGGAAATCCAGTCTGCGGCTGCAAGAGAGCTAGGAGCAAAAGTAGTCACCGTTTACCTGGGAGGGGGCACCCCAACGTGTCTTTCTGAAGAATCACTTAGGTTACTGGTGACTGCAGTTCTCCGAGTATTCCCCGTGGCGCATAACGCAGAAATAACTGTGGAAGCAAATCCGGGAACAGTGGATTCGAGGAAGCTGGGTTTGCTTAGGGATATCGGGGTGACGCGCCTCAGTATAGGAATCCAGTCGCTAGATGACAGCCTCCTCGCGAGGTTGGGTCGGGCGCATAGCGCATCCGACTCTATTCGGGCATTTCATGTCGCCCGGGAGGCGGGGTTTGATAACATAAGCGTGGATCTGATATATGCCATCCCGGGTCAGATTATGAAGGACTGGAAGGAAACTCTTGACGGAGCGCTGGAGTTCAGGCCTGAACATATCTCTACCTACGGACTGATGCTTGAAGAAGGGACGCCTCTATGGGGTGACGTGAAGTCCGGAAAACAGGCGCCTTGTGATGAGGATCTCGAGATAGACATGTATTATCTCGCAAAAGACAAGTTAGAACTAGCAGGATACCGGCATTATGAGATATCCAATTTTGCTTTGCCCGGGTATGAATCTCGCCATAATATCGTCTATTGGAGGCTTGAGCCCTATATCGGCCTCGGGGCAGGCGCCCATTCATATGTAGACGGAGAAAGACGGAGCAATCTCACTGATCCCACAGACTACCTACGCTCAATTAAGAGTTCAGGCTCTGCAGTCTGCGAAAGTGAGGCTTTCTCTAAAGCGGATGAGATGTCAACTGTAATGATTCTGGGACTAAGAATGGTTGCAGGTGTAAGCGAAGAGGAATTCCGCCTGCGATTCGGAGTTTCAATGCGGGATGCGTTTGGAACGGCTATTGAGAAAGGGCTAGCCCTTGGGCTACTTGAATGGGACAGGGAAAGGCTCAGGCTTACTCGCCGCGGTTTGATGCTTTCCAATGAAGCCATGGGGGAATTCCTATAAAGGCATCGGGCAGGAAAGAGTCAAAAGAGCGACGAAACAGAATATGGAAAGGAGGCCTGACTTATGGCGAAGTTTGGCATAATAGGAGGAACCGGATTCTACAGGCTGGAGGGTCTGCCTATTGTAAGGGAAGAGGATGTCACTAATAAATATGGTACAGCCCGTGTTTCCATTGCAGAGTATAAAGGCTCTGAAATAGCGTTTGTGCCGAGACACGGAGTGTCTCATTCGCTTCCTCCGCACATAGTCAATTACAGGGCGAACATAAAGGCAATGAAGGATCTGGGTGTGGAATACATTATGTCAACAGCTGCCGTCGGCTCATTACATATGCTGTTGCCCCCGGGGGAACTGGTGCTCTTGTCTCAGTTTATAGATTGGACAAGACGCCGAATCGGAACATTCTTTGATGAAGAAGACCCTAATTTCAGACACGTCGATGTCACAGAGCCTTTCTCAGGATTTCTCCGGGAGAAGATACTGAAGGCAGCCAAGGCCCGTGACATCCATATTCACCCGTACGGGACATACGTCTCCGCTGAAGGCCCTAGATTCGAGACGCCGGCTGAGATCTCCATGATGCGCCTGGTGGGCGGGGATGTTGTGGGGATGACTATTGTCCCTGAAGTCGTTCTTGCAAACGAAGCGGACATAAACTACGCTACAGTGACTGTTACCACTAACTACGGTGCAGGCATGCTGCCAGGGAAGGTTCGGCACGAGGAAGTCGGCGGGATTTTTGCTGAAGCTAAGGGGCGTCTTGAGAGACTTTTCATGGCTACGCTGGATATTCTGGTGGAGGGGCAACTAACGTGACCTGTGGGACGAGAGCTGAACTCCCGTTTCTGATCCGGCCTGAGAACACAGCCTGCTATGAAAACGGCGAAGTCTTGATTCTTGATCGCAGGGTGTATCCCTTTGAGGTTAAGTTCGTGCACTGCAAGGCATATGAAGATGTGGCCCAGGCAATCAAGGACATGGTTACTCAAAGCGGAGGCCCCCCTTTTTGCGCAGGTTACGGCATGGCACAGGCAGCGCGTGAAGCTAGGGGCAAATCCCGTGAAGGTATTCTGGAGGAGCTGGAAAGGGCTGCAAAACGCCTAATCGACACGAGACCGACAAACAACAGTATTCTCCTAATGACCGAGAAAATGCTGGAAGTAGGACGAAATGCCGTAAGGGACGGACATGATGTAGAAAACGCGTTGGTTCAGGCTGTCAATGCTGAGTTTGAGGCTAGGCACAAGCGGGGATTGGCTATAGGCGAAAACGGGGCAAGTCTCCTTGCAGACGGCGATTCAATTCTAAATCACTGTTGGGCTGAAAGCGGAATTGTCTACACTGCTTATGTAGCTCTTCAACAGGGAAAGAAGCTCAAGGCCTACTGCTCCGAGACTCGTCCTTACCTTCAGGGCGCCAGGCTAACTGCTGACGCGCTATGTGACATGGGAATTGAAACAACTGTAATCACAGATAACATGCCTGCCTACCTCATGTCTAAAGGTATGATCTCAAAGTTCTTCACAGGTGCGGACAGGGTCACAATGGATGGTAGTGTGATCAATAAGATAGGGACTTTCCAAATTGCGTTGAGCGCTCATTATTTCGGTGTTCCGTTCTTTGCGTTTTGTGACGGGCCTGATCCGAAAGCTCTTACAGCTGCTGATGTCGTCATAGAGGAACGGGATCCTAACGAGGTTCTGAAGTGCTTAGGACAACGTACTGCCACGCCTAAGGCGAAGGGGTACTATCCTGCATTTGACGTGACACCGGCTAAGTTCATAAGTGCCATAGTCACCGACCGCGGGGTTTTCACGCCTTATTCCATGGTCGATTATTGGCAAGTTGCATCAGTTCAGCAAAAGTAGCCGGCGTATACTTGAATAAACTATGTATTCTTTTGTGGTTTGCTTTTGAGGAGGTGGGAAAAATGGAGTCTGAGGCTCTTAGGAGCCGGGTAATTGAAACAGCCAGATCAATGCTGAGGTTGGGATTGACAGTGGGCACAGGAGGGAATGTCAGTGTCAGGTGTCCCGGCGTCAATGCATTTCTGATTACTCCGAGCAGTCTATCCTATGAGACTCTTGTGCCTGAGGACATAGCAGTGGTTGACCTTGACGACTGCACTCACAAAGGGCGTCACAAGCCGTCCATAGAATTTCGTCTGCACAGAAGCGTTTATCTGGCGCGTCCTGACGTCAGTGCTGTTGTCCATGCTCATCCGCCGATTGCGTCTGCGCTTGCAGTTGCGCATAAACCGCTCCCGCTTATTATTGACGCATGCACATTCGCATTTAAAGACGAGGTCAAAGTCGCGGAGTATGGGAAACCCGGTAGTCTTGAACTTGCCGAGAATACAGTCAAGGCGCTGGGTGATAACACGGCAGTTTTGTTGGCCAATCATGGGATTCTATGTGTAGGTGACAGCCTTAAGGCAGCCCTAGAAAGGTGCGAAGTCCTTGACAAGGCTGCCTTGACATATATCCTGTCTCTAATTGCAGGGACGCCTGTTTGCCTGAAGCCTCTTTCTGATTCAGGCTGAGTCAATTTGCACCCGGTCTCAAAGTTGTGACCATTGCTTCGTGAGAGGCATACCATGTATGGTCCTGATCCGCAAATTGGTGGATGTATCAATCCTACTCAAGGAGGGCCAGGGCCATGCCTGCCTTTGAATCGCGAAATCCCAATCTTGTCCTTGTCGGCTTGGAAGAGGGTCGACTGAGCCCGGTCGAAGCCATACAAGCCTTAAGGACGTCTTCGGACTCCCATGCTAAGAAGAAACAGATGGATACCGAAAGCCCTGATGCCAGCGAGTGGAGACTAAATGACGCCCTTTCTGAACTGGACAGTCTAATCGGGCTTACCGCAGTCAAAGCGCTAATCCGCGAGCTGGTGGCATACGTCAGGATTCAGCGGATTAGAGAGATGCGCCAACTTGCATCAGAGTCTTTAGTCTTGCATATGGTATTTAGCGGCAACCCCGGCACAGGGAAGACTACTTGTGCCCGCCTTATGGGGAAAATCTTTCGTGAAATGGGTGTGCTGGAAAAAGGCCATCTTGTGGAGAGAGAGCGAGCTGACCTTGTCGGGGAGTACATAGGTCACACGGCTCAAAAGACTCGGGATCAGATTAAGAAAGCCTTAGGTGGCATACTCTTTATTGATGAGGCGTATTCTTTGGCTGCAGGCGGGGAGAAAGATTTCGGCAAGGAATCAATCTCTACGCTGATTAAAGCCATGGAAGACAACAGAGACCGGTTCATAGTGATACTGGCCGGGTATCGAGAAGAAATGGCGAAATTCGTCCAGTCAAACCCGGGTATACGTTCACGCTTCCCCATCCACATCGAGTTCCCTGATTACGCCACGGAAGAGTTGATGCTCATTGCAGACCT
>DGZL01000078.1:1577-8978 GCA_002398515.1 Firmicutes bacterium UBA4981 | reverse complement strand
CGGGGCCACCCAAGACCTCGGAAGACGAGCGAAAATTAATGAACTCATACTTAGGCGAGATGTTGCAGGACTAGGAGGGATGTCAATGCGTCGTGTTTTATTTGCTCTCGTGCTGATTATTGTAGCTTCCTTAATGATTGTGCCATGTCACACGGCTTTAGCAGGAGGGAGTCAATACGTGGAAGGGATTAGATTACAGGTAGGGACTGACCAGAGAAAAGACGTGTCCCTGACTGTCTATAACAGCGATATAGCACTGGTAAGGGACACTCGGTTCATTCAATTCGCAAGAGGGCTGAATCTTGTGGAACTCTCAGGTCTTGCTGGAAATATGGATCCTACTTCCGTTTCATTCACCTCACTCACTGATCCGAAGGATCTGAAAACCGTTGAACACAATTTCGATTATGCAGTAGTGAGCAGGCAAACTCTTTTGGAGAAGTATATCGGAGAAGAGATCTGGTTAATCGCAGACGGTATCCGTGTGTCTGCCAGGCTCATATCCGTAGACGGACAAGGTAGGCTTATCGTGGATCTTGACGGAAGGATTATCCTTGACCCACCGGGATCCATTGAGCTTCCTCCGTTGCCTTCAGGGTTGATTACCCGTCCGACACTGGTATGGCATGCTGAGGCAGAGTGGACTCGGGGACATGAGGTAGAGATAGCGTATCTCACTACAGGTCTTAACTGGTCAGCGGATTATGTCTGTATCCTGGATGATACAGACGAGTCATGTGCACTCACCGGTTGGGTTACATTGAACAACAAAAGCGGGGCAACTTATCGAGATGCGAAACTAAAGCTAATCGCAGGAAACATACACACTCTCCCTATAACCTCACCTGTCCGAGGTGTTGCCAAGACCATGATGGTCTCTGAGTCAGTGGCTGACACGGCAATGGCGTTTGAAGAGAAGCCCGGATTTGAGTATCATACATACACCCTGTCAGGTGCGACTACTGTCGCCAATAACCAGCTGAAACAGATACAGCTTCTGGAGGCTCCGCATGTGTCCACAAAGAAACTGTACTTTTTCGAAAGCTCCGGTTATCGCTATGCATACGATAGCAGCCTTTACCCTGGCCAAAGCGAGACTAAGAATGCCAAGACCGTTCTGGAGTTTGCAAATAACGCAGAGTCAGGCCTTGGAATGCCTATGCCTGCAGGCAGGGTGCGCGTGTATAAGGCTTTATCCGACGGGAGCATGGACTTTATTGGGGAGGATGCAATTTCCCATACGCCCAGGGACGAAGCAGTCAGGCTCTATATCGGTGATGCGTTCGATGTGGTAGGCGAACGGACAGTGACTGATTTTAAGATTGTTGAGAACAGTCGCGAAGAAGCGTATTGTGTCAAGGTGAGAAACCGAAAAGACGAAGACATTGATGTCGCTATTGTAGAGAAGCTTTACGGTGATTGGACTATTTCCAGCCCGGTGCCTTTTGAGAAGCGCGACGCGAATACAGCAGTATTTGAAGTAAGGGTGCCGCAGAATAGCGAGGTAGAGATATTGTTTCGGGTACATACGAAAACCAAGTGATGGAATAGGCTGAGGAGGAACCCTAATTGATACCTGAAGTATCCTTTGTCCCTGCGCGCGAGCTTCTCGGGGAAGGAGATTACTATGTCGAGGAGCGCACTTACTCCCGGGTTGACTTCCAGCTCCCTTCGGAGCAGGCTGTGCTTTTTCGGAACCTGCAAGTAATACGTGGAGTCGGCCCTGTAACTGAAGGGAAGTTGAAGGACGAAGGATATGAGGACATGGAGAGCCTGTCTCCGCACATACGTTGGGGAGATCAGGCGAAGGCAATTGCCGAGGCTATTGAGCAGAGAGACGCAAGATTACTTTCAGGGACAAAGGCGCCTGATTGGCAGGTGTTGACACTATATTCACCAGGAGAGATGGTGTTTCTTGATATCGAGACTTGCGGTCTTACCAGCGCTCAACCGCTTTTCCTCGTTGGGATGATGAGAGAGCACGAAGACGGCCACATGCGCCTCAGGCAGTTCTTCGCCAGATCGTATGAAGAGGAAGTCGCTGTTCTTGCTGCGGTGAGACGTGAGTTGGAGGGCGCCGGTGTTGTAGTGACATATAACGGACTCAGGTTTGATATGCCGTATATTCGAGATCGTATGGCGTATTATGGGACATGCTGCCCGGAGGATTACTTTCACTTTGACCTTCTCTGGACTGCGAGAAGGCTCTTCAGGGAGACGCTTCCCAATTGTAAGCTTGTGACAGTCGCGTCATACGTCCTCGGTTATGAGCGAGGCGAGGATATCCCAGGTTGCATGATACCTGAGGTGTATCATGACTTCGTGATGAATCCCCGCTCAGCATTGATCCGTCCTATTCTGGAACACAATGCTATGGATATCCACGCTATGGCCCTTCTCCTTGCAAGGATCCTTCGACATGGAGGTTCGGCGGTGTAGAATCATACAGTTCAGGGTCGTCAAGGCTACGTTGTGTTAATAGTAGTCGGAAGTTGCGGCATTTGGCACTGACTATATACGGCACAGGTTGCTGTGCTAACGGGAGGGACGAACGTAAATTGGATGATGTACGAATCAAGAAGGCAGTTAGAGAGATTCTCGAGGCCATTGGAGAAGACCCGGAACGAGAGGGGCTGAAAGATACACCCGACCGGATTGCCAGGATGTTTCAGGAGATATTTTGCGGACTGGGCAAAGACCCGCGGGAAGAATTGACTCCTGTCTTTAACGAAGAACATGAAGAGATGGTCATAATCAAGGATATCCCCTTCTATTCCATGTGTGAACACCACTTGCTTCCGTTTCACGGCAAGGCTCATGTAGCATATCTTCCTAAGGGAGGAAGGGTCGTGGGCCTCAGCAAACTTGCAAGAGTCGTCGAAATCCTTGCCAGGAGGCCTCAGCTTCAAGAGAGGCTTACCAGTGAAGTGGCGGATATGATATTTGAAGCGCTAAAACCTCATGGCGTGATTGTAGTGGTGGAAGCAGTACATCTATGTATGTCAATGCGGGGAATAAGCAAGCCCGGAAGTGTTGCTGTGACTTCAGCTGTCAGAGGGCTTTTCAAAAAGGACGCAGCTGCAAGAGCTGAGGCGCTGACTCTAATAAAAGGAGAGTGACAAGACGAATAATTGTCTCTCCCACTCATATACATTATTCTGAAAGCCGGATATGATATGGGGCCCAGGGGGAGGGACCGGATATGGAAAGATTCGATATCTTCCAGGATATGGCAACGAGGACCGGCGGTGACGTTTATGTTGGAGTAGTCGGTCCGGTGAGGACTGGGAAGTCCACGTTTATAAAGCGGTTCATGGACCTCCTGGTCATTCCCAATATTGATGACGTGTATGACAAAGAGCGATCAGTGGATGAATTGCCGCAAAGTGGCGCAGGTAGGACTATCATGACAACTGAGCCGAAGTTTGTCCCGAGTGAAGCCGTGTCTGTGAACATTCAGGACGATATCAATGTCAGGATTAGGCTGGTGGATTGTGTAGGGTATTCTGTGGAAGGGGCGTTGGGGTACGAGGAGGACGACGGGCCTCGAATGGTGATGACCCCGTGGTTTGACTATGAGATTCCCTTTGAAGAAGCAGCTGAATTCGGAACGCGGAAGGTTATCTCCGACCATTCTACAATCGGCCTTGTTATTCTTACGGACGGCAGCATAACAGACATCCCAAGAGGAAGCTATGTTCGTGCAGAGGAGAGAGTCATCAGAGAACTTCATGAACTCGGAAAGCCTTTCGCTGCAGTGCTCAACTCAACGCATCCTTGGGCAAGAGAGACGTTAGACCTTGCGACGAAACTTGCAACGAAATACGGAGTGCCCGTTATACCCATGGACTGTCTTAGAATGGATATTGAAGATGTTCTCGGTGTGTTGCGAGAAGTGCTCTATGAGTTCCCTGTCCGCGAGGTAAGTGTGCGCTTGCCTGTCTGGCTCAATGAGGTTTCAGGAGAACATTGGCTTAGACAGAAGTTTCAAGATGCCGTCGTTTCCGCTGTGAAGGAAGTCAAGAGAATTCGTGATATCTCAGGGACTGTCAAAGGCTTTGCCGGGCAAGATTTCGTATCCCGCGCGGATCTCGCGACTCTGGACTTGGGCACGGGACAGGTAGTAATTAACCTTGATGCTCCAAGGGAGCTGTTCTTCCAGGTTATCCGTGAGGTCAGTGGGCTTGAGGTCGAAGGCGACCATCACCTTCTCAGGCTAATGAGAGAGCTTTCCGTGTCTAAGAGGGAGTACGATAAGGTGGCAGACGGCCTTAGAGACGCAGATGAGTTCGGATACGGAATTGTCATGCCTCTCCTGGATGAACTGGAACTTGAGGAGCCTGAGTTAATTAGGCAAGGCAGCAGGTTTGGAGTGAGGCTGAGAGCGGCCGCCCCGTCCATTCACATGATTCGCGCGAATATCGAGACAGAAGTGACCACATACGTAGGCACAGAGAGACAAGGGGAGGAACTTGTCAGAAGACTGTCCGATGAGTTCGAAAAAGACCCTGAGAGGATTTGGACCACCGATTTCCTTGGGAAGTCCCTACACGAGCTGGTTAAAGAGGGTATAGAAAGCAAACTCTATCGTATGCCGGAAAATGCCCAGCAGAAGCTGCAGGAGACGTTACAGAAAATTGTCAATGAGGGAAGCGGAGGGCTTATCTGTATCATTCTGTAGGATTCTGTGAGGGCAAATCTCATAAATCCTCTTCGTTGTGGGCACTATACCTCCGAAAGGGGGATCAAAACATGACGAAGACGGAGTTAGTGGAGAGAGTGGCAGCTAAGACAGGTTTCACGAAGAAGGATTCGGCCAAAGCTGTTGACGCGGTGTTTAACACGGTGACTGAAGCTCTTGCAGCAGGTGAGAAAGTAGCGCTTGTAGGCTTCGGCAGCTTCGAAGTGCGTCAGAGGGCAGCCAGATCCGGACGCGATCCGAGGACAGGAGCTACGATCCGTATAGGCGCTCGAAAAGCCCCTGTCTTCAAGGCAGGCAAGTCTTTGAAAGATGCTGTGAGGTAGGAGGATAATCAGCGAGTCTCATCGAATTCTCACCATATCACTGAATAAGTCGTAGCAAGGGAAGGTGTGGATCGCGATGGGATTATTGGGCCTGCATGAGACCATAGAGTCTGTTTCAGCTTCAGGCAAGAGCAAATCACGGCTCCCGGTGGATGTTCTTTTGGCATCTAGCTTCCTGGCGGGGGCCTACATTGCTTTTGGGGCGTTTATTGCACTAATTGCGAGCACGGGGGCCCCATGGCCTCAAGGAATACCGGGACTGCAAAAATTGCTGTACGCAGCGGTGTTCCCGGTAGGCATGATATATGTGATTATCGCAGGCGCTGAACTTTTTACGGGGAATTGTATGTTTTTTACTGTGGCGTATCTAAGGCATGAGGTTCAGCTTCAGGATTTGCTAAGGAATTGGTTTTGGGTATGGATTGGTAATCTCGCGGGAGGTATTGCAGTAGCGTACCTTTTCGGGCGCGCAGGCGGCGTGCTCATGAGTGAGCCGTGGATGACTTATGTGTACTCACTGGCCAGAGCGAAATGCAGCCTGCCTTTTGTGGCTGCATTTTGGCGTGGGGTGGGCGCTAACTGGATGGGTTGTCTTGCTGTATGGATGGCTACTAAGAGTCATACCGTAGTTGACAAAGCCATAGTAAGCCATCTACCGATCATGACCTTTGTGACTCTCGGGTTAGAAAACAGCATAGCAAATATGTTCACGATACCGGCGTGCCTTTTCGCAGTGGGATCCACGTCAGTTGTAACATGGCAATCTTTCTTCCTGAAGAACCTTCTTCCCGTTACCATGGGCAACATTGTCGGAGGAGCATTCTTTGTCGGAGGGCTTTACCTGTTCATCAGCAGAAGGCATGAACAGTTAGAAAGAGTAGCGTGAAAGACTATGGGAAAGGGAAACAGACAACGGAAAGAAGTGTGAAAAGTCAAATAGGTTGCAGACATTGTCAGGGTCTGATATAATACAACTACGTTTACAATACAAGATATGCCGGAGTTTGGCCGGGGCGTAGCGCAGTTTGGCTAGCGCGCCTGAATGGGGTTCAGGAGGTCGCGAGTTCAAGTCTCGCCGCTCCGACCATTTTTTATTGTCCTGAAATAACGAGCCGTCAGGCGTATATGCCTGACGGCTCGTTACGAGTGTTTTTCTTGCCGAGTTGCCTTTGCCGTTCTTGTCGCCGAGATATTGTGCTACTTACTTATACTGCTTACCTTGCCTATTCATCGACACACTGGCCGACGGTGACGGCGTTCTCGAAGTGAGAGAACGAATGCTCACAACGAGTGAAATGTTGCGTTCTCCTTAAGAATATGACTCACGTCATAATCCCTTCTTAATTGCCGTGGAACCGTCGGCAACCATATTCGTGCCCTAAGTGAGAAGGTTTTAATCATAGAGATGTTGAACTATTGCACAATATATTGTGGAAATAGCGTTACAATATGGAATGGATTGAAGAGGCAGGAGGAAGCCCGGTCATGACAGGGTCAACCAGTGACATGCGCGGCAATTACGCAAGGATAAAGGCGTTGGTTTCCGGCCGTGTCCAGGGCGTGGGTTTCCGGAGTTTCGCCGGGAGATATGCAAACGCCTTTGGACTCACCGGTTGGGTCAAGAACCTATACGACGGTCGAGTTGAAGTAGTCGCAGAAGGAGAAAAAGCAAAGATACTCAGCTACATAAGACTCCTCGAAGAGGGTTCCACCTGGTCAAGAGTTGACAATATATCTGTTGACTGGCAGCAGTACAAGGGAGATCTCACATCCTTCAGGATCAAGTAGCGAAGAGACTCTGGAAGTCGAAAATGAAGAAGTCAACGGACGCAGACGCGGACGCAAAGTAAGTGACATAGGGATGGAGAAAGACAGTCGTTGAGACCTGCTGTGGTTTGGGCAGGTGTAAACCGGGAAGGTGAAAGACTTGAATAACGGACGCAAACGAGGAATCGGCTTGGCTCTTGGATCCGGATCAGCAAGAGGTCTTGCCCATATTGGGGTTCTCAAGGTCCTCGAGAGAGAAGGAATTCCGATAAGGGCGATTTCAGGAGCAAGCATAGGCGCTTTGATAGGAGGACTTTACGCTGCGGGCATGCCTCTCGCAGAGTTGGAAAGCATTGCTAAGAAAGCTACAAGACGGACGGTGCTCGCTCATCTAGATCCGATTCCATCTCTTAAAGGCTTAATGGTAGGGAAGAAGATAGAGGAGATGCTCCGCTCCTTTGTTGGGAACAAGGATCTCAGTGAACTCAAGATTCCGGTGGCAATAATCGCCACTGATATACTTACCGGAAAGGAGATAATTTTCAAAGACTCAGGAGACCTAGTGGACGCTATTCGTGCCAGTATTTCAATTCCTGTCGTCTTTGTGCC
>DGZL01000078.1:0-1328 GCA_002398515.1 Firmicutes bacterium UBA4981 | reverse complement strand
GTCCGCGTGGGAGACAGAACTCTTGTGGACGGAGGGGTAGTGAACCCGGTGCCGGTCGACGTACTGGCTTCACTTGACCCCAGAGCAGTCCCTGTAGCTGTCAGTGTCATTCCAAAAGTTGAACATAAGCAAGCGGAAAGACCGACCACTGTCGATATATTTCTTAATGCCTTCGATATTATGCAGCAAAGACTGTATGAAACAAATAAATCTCTTGCGAGAATCTCCATTGAACCCCATGTTTCATTTGCGTCAGGAATCGAGTTTTGGGAAGCCAAGCGCATTATTGAGTGCGGTGAGCAGGCTGCTCTTGAAGCAATTCCCGAAATCAAGCGTGCGTTGAAGCCTTTTTCTCTCTTCTCGGTTTTTGGGAAGTGATCAACCGGGAGTGGTAACCTAACTCGGCCATGCGCGAAGATGTCCGAAAACCCTAGGGCAAACACAGAGAAGGAATTCCGCAAGTCATTGAGTGTAGCATGTCATACGCCGAACTCAGGGAGAAATGGTCGATTTTCGACCACACTTTTCAAAACGCTGCTCCAATTTCAACCACCTTGTTGGATTTTCGCGGCAAAAAGCCGGCAAGTGGTCGGTTTTCGACCACCGCCAACGGCAAAGGTGTATGTTTTTCGACCACTTTTTTGGGCTGAAGAGGGATTCTGATAGCTCTTTGAGGCTCAGGTGGAAGGTTTTCTACCACTTTTTTGGAAAAGATGGTAGTTTTTCGCCCACCTTTCTGAAAAATGTGGTCGATTTTGTATCAGCAATCGTCATATGAGGGGATTCTTTGTGATGAGGTGTTCTATATTCTACCCCCTTGAGGCATGATCGTGGTCGATAATCAACCATTAACAAGCCCTGAGGTGGTCGATTCTCAACCATCCAGGCAATTGCGCTGAAAAAGTTGGTTGAAAATCAACCACCAAAGAGCCTCACGGTGGTTGTTTCTCGACCACGCAAACTATCGCCCCGCAAAAGCCGGCGGAAAATCATGCAGCAAAAAAGATTTGTGGTTGATGCTCCGCTGGGGGTCTATATGCTCTTTTATAGATAGGCGAGGCTCCCATCTAATCTAACAGCTACAAGTAGCATGTCAGTTGGGACGCATATTCAGGGAATATGACGTTTGCGGAATTCCTGCAGCGAATGAGGAGGACGACTGAGTAATTGATTTTTCGCGTTTTGTCTGATAAAATTACTTTGTCTTTCGGGGCTTGTTACAGGTCTTAATAGGTGAAGCGGAGTTGTTCCCTGAAAGTGTCGAATGTCTTCGGTAACAGCAGACAGAAAGCAACCTTCTTTTCAGTGCGAGAGTGGCGGAATGGCAG